>LVBF01000010.1 GCA_001604325.1 Spirochaetales bacterium Spiro_04 | reverse complement strand
GGGCCTCGATCTGGTGGGTCATGCTCTGGTGCGCCTTGATGGAGAAGCGCAGCGCGGGGGCGCTCTGGTGCATCAGGGCCAGCTGGGTCGCCTCGGGCATCCGATAGTAGCTGAAGTTGAGTTCGACGGTGGGAAATTGGCGCGCGTAGAAGGGGAGGTATTCGTCCGCTTTCGTCCCGTTCGGGTAGAAGGGACCGACCCATTCGGTGTAGCTGTAGCCTGACGTTCCGATCGATACGCTGTTCATATGCTATATATACTATATATATGTTAAGTAATCAAGAGAAAAGGAGCGATTCTCTATTGATGATAAATATTATCAATAAGGAAATAGTCTTGCAATGTGTGGAGAATATGCTATCATTGTACTCAACAATACCATCATGCAATAAGGAGCGTGTGTATATGAGTGACAGAGATGGACGGGATGAAACCCAAAAGAAGCCGTTGACCTCCACCAGCGGTCGACCGATAGCGCAGAATGAGAACATCCAGACAGCGGGCAGGCGTGGTCCGGTCACGTTGCAGGATACGTGGTACCTGGAGAAGATGGCCCACTTCGACCGGGAGGTGATCCCGGAGCGGCGGATGCATGCCAAGGGCAGCGGCGCCTTCGGCACCTTCACCGTGACGAAGGATATCACGCGTTGGACCAAGGCTTCGATCTTCAGCGAGGTGGGCAAGAAGACCGAGCTCTTCGCCCGCTTCTCCACCGTGGCCGGTGAGCGCGGGGCCGCCGACGCCGAGCGCGATATCCGCGGCTTCGCGATGAAGTTCTACACCGATGAGGGCAACTGGGACCTGGTAGGCAACAACACCCCGGTCTTCTTCTTCCGCGACCCGATGCTCTTCCCCGACCTCAACCACGCCGTCAAGCGCGACCCAAGGACCAACATGCGCAGCGCGCAGAACAACTGGGACTTCTGGTCGATGCTGCCCGAGGCGCTGCACCAGGTCACCATCACGATGGGGGACCGTGGGATCCCCAAGACCTATCGCCACATGAACGGCTACGGGTCGCACACCTACTCGTTCATCAACGCCAAGAATGAACGGGTGTGGGTGAAGTTCACGCTGAAGACCGAGCAGGGCATCCAGAACTTGACCGATTGTGAAGCCGGGGCCTTGGTCGGGGCTGACCGCGAGAGCCATCAGAGAGACCTCTATGACGCCATCGAGCGAGGCGAATTCCCCCGCTGGCGGATGTATGTGCAGATCATGACGGAAGAGCAGGCCAACGCACACAAGGACAACCCCTTCGATTTGACCAAGGTCTGGTACCAGGGCGACTATCCGCTCCACGAAGTAGGGGTGATGGAGCTCAACCGCAACCCGTCCAACTACTTCCTCGATGTGGAGCAGGCCGCCTTCAACCCGGCCAACAAGGTGCCGGGCATCGGCTACTCCCCCGACCGGATGCTGCAGGGCCGCCTCTTCGCCTACGGAGACGCCCAGCGCTACCGCCTCGGGGTGAACCACTACCAGATCCCGGTGAACCGGAGCAAGGTAGAGACCAACCACTACCATCGCGATGGGGCGATGCGCGTCGACTCCAACTTCGGCGGTTCGGTGCACTACAACCCCAACTCCTACGGGATGTGGGCGGAGAACCGGGGCTTGACCGAGCCGGCGCTGGATGGGAAGGGAATGGTCGACCACTACGACTATCGTGAGGACGACCACAACTACTACGAGCAGCCGGGCAAGCTCTTCAACCTGATGGGCAAGGAGGAGCAGCAGCGCCTCTTTGAGAACACCGCGCGCAACATGGAGGGGACGACCGAACTGGTGAAGAAGCGGCATATCCGCCACTGCTACCTGGCCGACCCCGCCTACGGCGAGGGAGTGGCCAAGGCCCTTGGCATCGCCATCGGCGAGGTGGACATGCAGGACACCTACGGGGCCCGCGCGTAAATCATCATTTTCATCACACCGGGGGCAGTTTCAGTGAAACGGCCCCCGGTTTTTGACCCCTGTCTTTTCGCTTGCAACTCCCCCTCCCTTCGGCCATACTCTCTCTCAAAGAGTGGAGGGCGCGTGTACAAGGGAATCTTCTTCTGTGATGTCGATGGGACGATCTTGCCCCATGGTGATGAGGCGGTGTCGCCTCGAATTCTCTCCTTGGTGCGCGAAGCGACCGATCGTGGATACCTCTTCTGTATCTCAAGCGGGAGGATCATCTCCACCTTGGCGCCCCTCTTTGAGGAGGTCGAGGATCTGGTGGTCCTCTCAGCCTGCAACGGCTGCATGATCATCCATCATGGCACTGACTTGATCCCCAACCACACCATCGAGGAGCGACACCTCGGTCCGCTCTCCTCCTCGCTGCTCAGGTGGGGGGCCATCCCGCTCTTGAGCGCGACGAGCGGGCTGTACATGCCCTCCGGGCTCGATCACAGCACGAAGAGCCTCCGCTACGCACTCAAGGATGTGACGCGTTTCTACCGGGAGGTGGAGGAGATCGAGGGGGAGGTGCTGCAGTTCACCGGCCTCTGCAGCGGGAACCTTGAGGCGGTGATCGACAACTGTCGTTCAGCATGGGATGCGTTCTACCGCATCACCATCACCGGGGAGCAGATGTTCGACATCTGTCCCACCGACAAGGGGGAGAGCCTCACCCTCGTCCGTGAGCATTTTGCGGTGGAACGGAGATGGACCTGGGCCTTCGGGGACAATGAGAACGACATCGCCATGCTCGAGGCAGCCGGAGCCGGCTACTTGATGGATGGCGCCCATGCCGATCTCCATGATGGGCGCTTTGTGCGTTGCACCGATCTGGTGGCGACCATCAAGGCGATCATGGATCGGGCGTAACTCATAGTATTCTTGGATAATATGATACATATTCTTGCGTAATATGGCACATTTTCATATCTTCGGCCGATGATTCATGATATCATCATGACATTCAGGTATGCATGTGAGGTTGGTTTGTTAAACGGTGTGGAACGTCTGATTTACATCAGTCTCCTTGCGGTACTGGGCATTGCCCTGATCATCGCTATACGCACACGGCACAAGAAAGCCGTGGCACAATCGACCGGCTCCAGCCTCTCGCTCATCGTAGAGACGATGCGGGAGGGGTATCTCGGCCTCGATGCGAAGGGCCGGATCCTCGACGTCAACAACTCCTACCTCGCCATGACCGGTTATCGAAAGAGCGATTTGATCGGCCTGCAGATCGCGCGTATCGCCGTCCATGAGTCGCAGGAGAAGCTCTTTGCACGGCTGAACGCCATCACGCACGACCAGCCCGCCTACTATCGCAGCGAACATCGCGCCAAGGATGGGTCCATCATCCCGATGGAGGTCGCGGTGACCGCGACCCGGGAGGGCCAGCTCTCCTTCATCTGCATCTATCGGGACCTGCGTGAACAGGAGCGAGCCGAGCATGAGGTGCGCCACTCCATTGACCTTTTACGGTACGTGGTTGAACACACCTGGAGCGCCGTGGCAATCTTCGACCGCTTTATGCGCTATCAGTTCGTCAGCGAGAAGTACCGACAGGAGTTCCATCTCGAAGCCCAGGCTCCGATCGTGGGGCTGTGCCACTATGAGGTGCTTCCCGACATCCCCGAGCGATGGAAGGAGATTCACCGGCGGGTGTTGGCCGGGGAGGTGCTCAGCTGCCAGGATGACATCTTTGAACGATCTGACGGGAGCATCGAGTACAACCGATGGGAGTGCCGGCCGTGGCATGAGAGCGACGGCTCCATCGCAGGGGTGGTCCTCTATACCGAGAACATCACTGCCCAGAAGCAGTTCGAGCAGGAGCTGCTCGCGGCGCGCGACTACCTCTCTGCCCTCATCACCCGCGCCAATGCCCCGATCATCGTCTGGGATGAGGAGTTCACCATCGTGCGGACCAACCCCGCCTTCGACTCGCTCTTCTCCATGGAGGCAGACCAGTTGATTCGGCAGAAGATCGGCATCCTCAAACGCTTCATCGACTCGGGGGTGGATGAGAAGACCGCGGCGCTCTTTCTCAACCACCAACGCATCGAGATGCTGGAGACCGGTATCACGCAGACGGATGGGAGTGTGAAGACCGTGCTCTGGACCGCCGCTCCGGTCTTCGATCCGGCAAGCAAGAAGCTGCAGGTCTTCATCGGCCAAGGCCAGGAGATCAGTGAACGCAAGCGCATCGAGGCGGAGAACCAGGAGCAGCTGGAGACGCTGCAGCGCTGGTATGCCGTCATGTCCCATCGCGAGGAGCGGGTCATGGAGCTCAAGCGTGAGGTCAATGACCTGCTTCGTGAGGCGGGACGGCCGGTGCGGTACGCCTCGGTGGAGGGGAGGGCGGAGTCATGAGACGGACGCCCTTGATCCTGCTCTTGCTCCTCATCGTCACCCTGCCGCTCACCGCGGCGTTGAACGAAGATTTTATGAAAATTTTGACCGACGAGGAGCGCTCGTTCCTTTCAAAGCGCTCCACCTTCACGGTCCTCTTCGATGAGAACAGGGCGCCACTGGAGTACGTGGAAGGCAACGGTCAACCAAAGGGGGTCTCCCAGGGGTACCTTGACGAGATCTCGGCGTTGACCGGCATTGAGTTCCAGATCGTCAGCGATCCCTCCTGGACCGTAGGCCTCAGCCGCTTCCTCGATTGTGAGATCGACATGGCCGCGGCGCTGAATCCCTCGAGCGAACTCGAGCGCCAGATCCTCTTCACCGGGGCGTACGTGTCGATGCCGATCGTCCTGATGGCCAAGAGCCAGGTGGGGTACATCAACAGCCTCGATGAGGTCGGCCATCGCCCGTTGGCCGTGGTCAAGGGGTATTCCCTCACAAAGTGGCTTGCGCGCGACTACCCTGAGATTCCCCTGGTGGAGGTCTCCTCCAGCAAGGAGGGGCTGCAGATGGTCCAGAGCGGGAAAGCCTTCGCCCAGGTCGGCAACCTCATGGTGCTCAACCACTACCTCACTACATTGGGGATGACCGATGTCTTGAAAGTGGTGGGCATCACCCCCTATACCAACACCTTCGCCATGGCGGTGCAGAAGGATCTCTTTCCATTGGCCTCGATCTTGGACAAGGCGCTTGCGCTGATTGACGACGGGAAACGGGCCTCTCTCTTTCAACAGAACCTGCCGGCCTGGTATGAGTGGGTCATCCCCCACCGGCTCTCTTTGGCCATCCTCATCGGCGGTTCCGTTCTCCTGGTGCTCCTGATGGTGTGGATTGTCACGCTGAAGAACCAGATGCTGCGTGGCGAGCTCGCCGAGGCACAGCGCGAGCGCAGTGAACACCGCTTCCGTACGTTCTTCGAGAATTCACCGACCCCCCTGATGTTGATCGACCGCGACGGGACCATCATCGACATCAACCGCCAGGTGCATGAGCTCTTCGGCTTTCCTGCCGAGCGGTATGCCACGATCGAGACATTCTTAGACCACGCCTATCCGGATGAGGAGGAGCGTCGCGTCATTACGGGAGTCTGGCAGGATTTCAAACGGGCCGGCGAGGGGAGGGAGGCACAGGGGTTTCCTGCCCTCGAGAGCGTCGTCACCACCGGCGGCGGTCAGCGCCGTACCGTGGAGGTCAGGGCCACCCCCATCGCCGACTCGATCCTGGTGACCTGCTTCGATGTCACCGAGCGCCTCGGGAGGCTGCGGGAGATCAAGCGGCTGCACGAGGAGGCCGAGCACAGCCGCCTGATGATGCTCAACGCCTTGGAGGACCAACAACTCTCCGAACAGGCGTCCGAGAAGTCGCGGGCGATGCTCGATGCGGCCTTCAGCTCGATGATCGACGCGGTCTACATCATCGACACCAACGGGGTGTTCCTGCAGATCAGCGATGCGTTCTACGACTACTACCGATTCAACACTCCGGCAGAGTGTCCGTCCAGCCTGCACGGCTTCAAGGGGCTCATCAAGACCTTCGACGAGCACGGAAGCGAGATGGACGACAGCAGGTGGGTGGGGTTTCGTGCGCTCTCGGGGAAGAGCGGGACCGCCGAGTATCAGGTGCACAAGGTGGGCACCGAGATCTGGTGGTACGGTACCTACAACTACGCACCGATTCGGGGAAGCGAGGGGGAGGTCATCGGGGCCGTCGTGGTCTGTCGCGACACCACCGAGGAGCGGGCCACCCGCGAGAAACTGCGCTTCCAGCGTGACCACGACTACCTCACCGGCCTCTATAGCCGGGTGCGCTTCGAGGAGCTGCTCAAGGCGATGGACGATACGGTCCCGCTCACCCTCGGCTTGGTGGACATCAACGGCCTCAAGCTCGTCAACAATACGCTCGGCAACGAGATGGGGGATGAGGTCATCAAGCGAACAGCCCTCCTGCTTGAGGAGCAGAAGGAGGGGGATGTCACCATCGCCCGCCACGGCGGTGATGAGTTCGTCTTCCTGATGGGGGGCCAGGAGGAGGAGGCGGCCGAGGCGTTCATCAAGCGGGTCGATGAGGCGGCCCGTGAGATCACCTTCGACACCTTCCACCTCTCCCTTTCGGCGGGCTGGGCGTGCCGGCGTGACCTGGGCGAGACACCGGCCCAGACGCTCAGGAACGCCGAGGAGATGATGGGTCGCACGAAGATCTACGAGAGTGCGAGCGCCAAGAGCAAGTCGGTGGGGCTCTTGCTGAACTCCCTCTTCGCCAAGAGTATCCGTGAGAGCCACCACTCGCGGCGCGTCGGGGATCTCTGTGCCTTCCTCGCCACGCAGTTGGAGCTCAGCCAACGGGAGGTCAACCGGATGCGCACCGCGGGGCTCATGCACGACATCGGGAAGATCGGCATCAGCGAGATGATCCTCAACAAGCCGGGTCGACTCGACAGGGACGAATGGGCGGTGATGCGCCGTCACTCGGAGATCGGCTACCGGATCCTCAGCGCCGTCAGTGAGTTCAGCGACCTCGCCCAAGCCATCCTGGAGCACCACGAGCGGTGGAACGGCAAGGGCTACCCCCAAGGGCTGAGCGGGGAGCAGATCTCCTATCAAGCGCGGATCATCGCCATCGCGGACAGTTACGACGCGATGACCGGCGAGCGCTCCTACCGCACCCCCATGACGAAGGAGGATGCCGTCGAGGAGATCTTCAACAACCGGGGCATTCTCTACGATCCACAGATCGTCCAGGTCTTCGTCTCGACGATCGATCTCTTTGAAGCGGATGCCCGTCGTTCCTGATGCGCTGCACAATATCGGTTCATGTATGCCATGAGGGGTCATTGACTCCTTTGCAGAGAAGAATTTACCGAGATTTCCTTCAATTCTAGGACGTTTGTCCACTCAATTTTACGCATGGAATGTAGATAGAAGATATGTACCAGCATCCGACGCCTTGTATACTGGATGCATGGGAGCCTGCCGTATGACAGGCTCTTCCTCGATACCTATAAGGCGGGAAATTCATGAATCGTTTGAACAAGCGGGCGGTGCGCGATACGCTGGGCTCCTATGTGTTTTTGGTCCCCTGGCTCATCGGGTTCTTCTTGTTGACGCTCTATCCGATGTGCTATTCGCTCTACCTCTCCTTCACCCGGTTCAACATCCGCACCCCGCCGCAGTGGATCGGGATGGCCAACTACCTGGTGATGTTCAAGGGCAGCGCCGCTCTGCCGCGTGACGAGCGCTTCCTCAACTCGATCTGGGTGACCTTCCGATTCGTCTTCATCTCGGTACCGGTCAAGTTGGTCTTCGCCCTCACCGTGGCGATGCTGATGAACAAGAAGCTGCGCCTCATCGGTCTCTATCGCGCCCTCTACTACATCCCGACGTTGCTCGGTGGCTCGGTGGCCATCGCGGTCCTCTGGCGCCGCCTCTTCGCCAGCGACGGCTTGCTCAACATGATCCTCTCCTCCCTCTTCGGCTTCACCAATCTGCCGGCGTGGATCTCCAACCCCTCCTACGCCCTCTATACCCTGATCATCCTTGCCGTCTGGCAGTTCGGCAGCCCGATGATCATCTTTCTGGCCGGGCTGCAACAGATACCGCGCGAATACTATGAGGCGAGCAGCGTCGATGGCGCCGGGCCCATCCGGCAGTTCTTCGCCATCACGCTGCCATCGCTCTCCCCGATCATCTTCTTCAACTTCGTCATGCAGATGATCAGCGCCTTCCAATCCTTCACCCAAGCCTTCATCGTCAGCGGCGGGTCGGGAGGCCCGCTCGACTCGACGATGTTCTACAGCCTCTACCTCTACATCAAGGGCTTCGGCTTCTCCGAGATGGGGTATGCCGCCGCGATGGCGTGGGTCTTGCTCATCGTCATCGCCATTTTGACCGCCATCTCGTTCAAGAGCAGCGGGACGCTGGTCAGCTACGGAAGCGGGGAGTAGGCGTGATGAAAAGAAAGCGGACCGGATTGGTCAAACGTCTCCTCCTCAACCTCTTCATCATCGCCTTGGGAGTCGGGATGCTCTACCCGATCCTCTGGTTGATCGGGGCCTCCTTCAAGCCGAGCAACCAGATCTTCACCGAGGTCTCGATCTGGCCGTCGAATCCGACCCTCGACAACTTCAAGGAGGGGTGGCGCGGCATCGGCATCGTCGGCTTCGATACCTTCTTCAAAAACTCCTTCTTCATCTGCATCATCAGCGCCTTCGCCAATGCGATCTTCTGCTCCCTGACCGCCTACGCCTTCGCCCGCTTGAAGTTCGTCGGCAAGAACGTCTGGTTCGCCGTGATGATGATCACCTTGATGCTGCCGTCGCACGTGACGACGATTCCCCGCTACATCATGTTCCGGCGCATGGGATGGATCAACACCTTCCTGCCGATCATCGTGCCCAAGTTCTTCGCCACCGATGCGTTCTTCATCTTCCTTTTGGTGCAGTTCATCAGGGGCCTTCCCCGCGACATGGATGAGTCGGCCACCATCGACGGTTGCTCCAAGGCGGGCATCTACACCCGCATCATCATGCCGCTGACCGTGCCGGCCCTCATCACCACGCTCCTCTTCACCTTCCTCTGGACGTGGGATGACTTCTTCAATCAGCTGCTCTATCTGACCAGCCCAACCAAGTATACAGTCCCGATGGGATTGAGGCTCTTTCTGGATTCCTCGGGCATGTCCATGTGGGGACCGATGTTCGCCATGTCTACGCTTTCGTTGATCCCGGCGTTCATCCTCTTCTTCTCCCTGCAGAAATATTTTGTCCGCGGTATCGCCACGACTGGAATCAAGGGGTGAGGACACCCCTGACACAAGGAGGATTGCAATGAAAAAGACCATGATGGTTCTCGCACTCGTCGCGCTCTCAACCGTGGTGCTCTTCGGCGCCGGGGTGAAGGAGGCCAAGGAGGCCGACAGCGGCGTCACCACGATCCGCTGGGCCTATTGGGGCAGCGGACAGCGGGTGCAGATCAGCCAACAGGCGATCGACATCTACCAGAGCCGCCACCCGAACATCCGGGTCAACCCGGAGGTCAGCGGGGGAGCCGGCGACCACTTCGTGAAGGTCGACACCCAGCTTGCCGGGTTCAATGGACCCGACATCATCCAGGTCGGCGGAAACATCCCTGACTACGCAGACGTGTTACACGACCTCTTCCCCCATGACGGCAAGGAGATCAACCTCTCAGTCATCGATCCCTCCGCCATCGAGGCCGGGACGATCGACGGGCGCCTCGTGGGGATCTCGACCGGGGTGAACATGCCGGCCCTCGTCTACAACAAGTCGTTGGTCGAGCGCATCGGCGCCCCGCTGCCGAAGACGACGATGAGCTACGCTGAGTTCAAGGAGTATCTGAAGGTCCTGAAGAGCAAGCTGCCGGCAGGAATCTATCCGATGCAGGACATCGGGGTGCTCTCGTCCAACTCGACGCCGTTCGGCTACTGGTCCCGCTACAATGGGACCCCGCTCTACGATGCGGCGACGCGGAGCACCGCGGTGCGCCCCGCCGATGGGCAGCGCTACCTCGAGCTCTTCGCCGACTATCGCAGGGAAGGGTTGGTGCCTCCCGCCGACATCGCGGCCGGCTATGCGGAGAACAACGCGGACAGCTCGATGGTGATCGCCGGCAAGGCCGTCATCGGCTTCCTCTGGACCAACCAGCTCAGCGGCTACCAGGCGGCGACCACCGACGAACTTGCCTTCATCGAGCTGCCGGGAGCGGCCGAGAAGAATGCGCTCTGGCAGCCGCCAAGCCAGTTCTATGCGGTGAACAAGGACTCCAAGAACCTGGCTGAGACGGTGAAGTTCATCAACTTCCTGGTCAACGACCCCGAGGCGGCCTACGTGCTCGGCAGTGACCGCGGCACACCCGCATCGGCCACCGCCCGCGCCGCTGGCTCGGCCTCTCCGGCGGATCAGAAGGTCATCGACTACATGAACGTCGCCGGACCGCACAGCTCGGCGGAGACCGACCATGTGCCGAACGACACCGAGTTCAACTCCACGCTGTATTTGATCTACCAGCGATCGGCATTCGGCCAGATCACCCCGGCCCAGGGAGGTCAGCAAATCTACGAGCTTCTGCTTCGCATGATCGACAAATAAGGGTACACTGATGGAGGAGGGGAGACCCTCCTCCATTACCATATGCACACAAGGGGTGAAGACATGAAGGCAGAGCGGATTTGTATCATCGGGGGGGGCGGTCGGCTGTGGACCATCCAATTCTTGAAGGACCTCGCGTACAACCGCGATACCCACGGCACTGTGGTGCTCTATGACCGGGACGGGGAGGCGGCGCGCAACAATGTGGCGGTGGCTCGGCGCATCATGGCCGTCAATGGGGCTGTCGGACGCTTCACCGTGACAAGTGAAGAGGAGTTGGGCAAGGCCCTTGACGGCTGCACCCTGATCATCATCTCCATCGAGCCGGGCTCGACCGAGTTGCGGCGGGGTGACCTGCTCCTGAGCGAGGAGTACGGTATCCTGCAATCGGTGGGAGACACCACCGGGCCGGGCGGCATCATGCGCGCCAGGCGCGCCATTCCGCTCTTCGTTGAATTCGCTGCCGCCATTGCCCGCCATTGCCCCGAGGCGTGGGTGATCAACTACACCAATCCGATGACGCTCTGCACCGCGGCCCTCCATGCAGGCTTTCCCGCTGTCAAGGCGCTCGGGTGTTGCCATGAGGTCTTCCACACCCAGGACTTCCTCGCCGAGAGGGTGAGCGCGTGGTTCTCCGTCCCGCGCCCCGACCGGCGGCAGATCACGGTCGACTTGACCGGCATCAACCACTTCACCTTCGTCACCGCCGCCACCTGGGAGGGGCATGACCTGATGGCGCGCCTCAGAGAAGATCTGCAGGATCCCCACCTCTTTGATGACCGCACCGCCGTGGCCAAGAAGCGATTGGCAGGAGAGCAGTGGTTCGACTGCGACCAACTCATCGCCTTGAGCTTCCTCCGCGACTTCGGCGCCCTCGGGGCGGCGGGGGACCGCCACCTCGCCGAGTTCGTGCCGTGGTACCTCCAAAGCGACGAGGAGCTGCACCGCTATGGGGTCATTCGCACCCCTTACAGCTGGCGGGAGCGCCAGGCCGCCGAGAAGCGGGCCAAGGTGTTCACCGACAGCGAGCTGAAGGCTGAAAAGAGCGACGAGGAGGGGGTGGACATCATGTGCGCGTTGGCCGGGGGGCCCTCCCTGAGGACCAATATCAACCGCCCCAACGAAGGACAGGTCTCCTACCTGCCCAAGGGGAGGATCGTCGAGTCCAACGGTGTGATCATGAGGGATTCGATCAGGCCGATCATGGCCGGCGATCCGCCGCTTGCCATCCAAAACCTGGTGCGCCATGCCAGCGATGTCCAGCAGATGACGCTCGATGCCGTCCGGGCGGGCGACGATGAGCTCCTCTTCTCCGCCTTCCTCTCCGATCCACTGATGACGCTCTCCCGCAGCCGGGCGCGCGAGCTCTTCGATCGGATGCTGGATGCCTGCTCGCTGAAATACTAGGACCCGGGTCCCGGTGCATGCGATGGGAGAGGGGGTCTTCGACAGATATAAGTTTTAGTAAAATTTACTAAAACAGATTGACAGGCGCCCGATCCCGTGCAATGCTTGGGGCATGGTGACGTTGAAAGATATCGCTGCATCATGCAATGTATCCGTGGCCACGGTCTCTCGGATCCTCAATGAGGATCAGAGCCTGAAGGTGACCCCCCAGCTCAAAGAGCTCGTGTTTGATACGGCGCTCCGGTTGGGATATGTGCCCAAACGCCAACGGAAGAGCCTCCGCCATCGGGTGGGGTTCATCGCGGCACCCATTGCAAAAGCGGGGTACGAAGAGGCGTTCTTTGAGCGCCTCGGGCGCCTTTCGGCGCGGTTTGATGTCGGTATCGAGGCATACCACGACGGGCTTGCCGTCGATGGCTTGATCCTCCTTGGCGACTTCACCGCCTCCGACCTGGCCCACTTCTCGACCATCTCCGACCACGTGCTCTTGATCAACAGCAACGCCGCCGACTACCGTCACGACCGCATCATCATGGACTATCAGAACGCCGAGGAGCAGGTGCTCGACTACTTTGCCGGCCTCGGCATCGATGACATCGGATACTTCGGCGGGATTCACCGCGGGGAGGGCGGGGTCATCGGTGAACGCCGTTTCCAATACTTCAAGCAGCTGCTCGAGGAGCGCGGTCTCTTGCGTACACAGAACATCCACATCGGGACGATGGACAGCATGAGCGGCTACCATCTGACGATGAGCGCCCCCCACCTTCCCCAGGCGTTGTTGATCGGCGACTGCAGCTTCGCCGAGGGGGCGCTTCGTGCGCTCTCTGAGCGGCAGAGCGATGCCGTGGTCGTGGTGTACCAGGATATGGAGGAGGCGTGCTTCTCCTATCAGTATCCCCATTCGGTGCTCCAAATCTTCAGTGACGCGGTCTTCGAGACGGCGTGCAAGCTTTTGCTCGAGCGGATTCGCGGAGAACGGAATACTGTCTACAGCATTTCCGTCCCCGCAACATTGATACACCATATGCAAGGAGAATGTGAATGAAAAAGACCCTGGTAGTTTTCATGGTGCTGGCCCTATGTCTGCCGATGGTATTTGCACAGGGAAGCAAGGAGAGCGTCGACTCAAAGGTGATCGACGAGCTGAGCGTCTACTACGTGCCGAGCCGTGAGCCGGCTGAGATCATCACGGTAACCGAACCGTTGAAGGTCTTGCTCATCGAGGAGCTCGCCAAGAGCGGCTATACCGTCAAGGACGTGAAGATCATGGTGGGTACGACCTATGAGGCCGTGGGCGTCGCCCTCTCGGCGGGAACCGCCGATGTCGGCTTGATCCCGGCGAACACCTACCTCCTCTACGATGACGGCTGTGATGTCATCCTCACCGCGACGAGAGACGGTCTTTCGGTCGACGACGATGATCCGCGCGTCTGGAATGCCAATAAGCCCACCACGGCGAGCGACAAACAGGCCATCGGGTACCGCGCCTTGATGATCGCGGGTCCCTCCGCCACGGGCAGACAGCTCGCCGCCAAGGTGAACCGGGGCGAGGCGCTCAGCTGGGATGACCTCAACGGTGCCAACTGGTCGGTCATGTCTTCGACCAGTCCGGCGGGCTACGTCTATCCGACCATTTGGCTGATGGAGAACTACGGTGGAAAGACCGTGGCAAACCTCGCCCATGCCGTACAGAGCGACAGTTACGGCTCCGCGTTCGCCCGCCTCGCCGCAGGCCAGGTCGACGTGTTGGTCACCTATGCCGATGCCCGGCGCGACTACGTGAAGAACTGGACAACCGACTTTGGCCGCAAGGCGTCGATTTGGGATGAGACCGACGTCATCGGCGTCACCCCGATGATCTACAACGACACCGTCAGCGTCTCGAAGACCAGTAAAAAGATGACCCCCGAGTTCGTGAGCGCCCTGCAGGATGCGTTCATCAACCTCAACAAGACCGAGCAGGGAAGGAGTGTCATCGCCATCTACAGCCACACCGGCTATCAGAAGGCGGTCTCCTCCGACTACGACAACGAGCGCCTGGCCCAGAATATCCTCAAGGGACTTCAGCACTAAGGCACGGGGCATGGAGACATGCCCCTTTGAGTGAGGGAAGCGGCGACGCTTCCCTCACTCAAAGGATGAGGAGGAGCTGTGTTTGTATTTGAAGGGGTCAACAAAGTCTATCCCAACGGGACCGTCGGTCTGAAGGACGTCTCGTTGACGGTACAGGATGGGGAATTCGTCGCCGTCATCGGCCGATCCGGGGCGGGCAAGTCGACGTTGATTCGGTCCATCAACAAGATGCACACCATCACCGGAGGCTCATTGACCGTCGATGGCATCGAGGTCTCGACGTTGCAAGGAGCGCAACTGCGCGCCTTGCGCAGGCGGATCGGCATGATCTTCCAGTCATTCAACCTGGTCACCCGTACGACGGTGATCCGCAACGTCCTCACCTCATTCGTCCCCGACCTCCCGTTCTGGCGCAGCGCCCTGGGGATCTTCCCCCGCTCATGCAAGATCAAGGCGCTGGAAGCCCTCGATAAGGTCGGCATCCTGGAGAAGGCGTACGTGCGTGTCGATCAGCTCTCAGGGGGACAACAGCAACGCGTCGCCCTGGCCCGGACGCTCGCGCAGAACCCGACCCTGATCCTCGCCGACGAACCGGTGGCGGCCCTCGACCCGGTGACGGCACGGCAAGTCATGGATGATTTTGCCCGGATCAACGAGGAGATGGGGATCACCGTCGTCATCAACATCCACCACGTCGAGCTCGCCCTCGCCTATGCGAGGCGGGTCATCGGCATCAGGGATGGCGCCATCGTCTACGATGGGCCCGCGTCCCAGGTCGACGAGGCGGTCCTCGACCGCATCTACGCAGGAGAAGCGCATGAAGCTGTATGACCGGATCTTCAAGCCCCGTGAGCTGACGCTCAGCGACGGTACCGTGGTCCGGGAGAAGCGGAGCCGCACCCCGTTCATCCTCCTGATCATCACCGTGGCCATCGCGGTGAGCGTGCAGATCACGGGGTTCAGCCTCACGACGATGATCAGCCGGATGCGCTACTTCTTCGTCATCCTCGCCTCGATGTTCCCCCCAGCCTGGTCGTACTTGCGCCATATCTGGACCCCGCTCTTCGACACCATCAAGATGAGTTTGCTCGGCTCGGCGGCCGGAGCGCTGCTCTGTATCCCGTTCGCCGTGTTGTCCTCCAATAATTTGATCCACCAAAGAGTCGTCACCTCGTTCTTCAAGCTCCTCTTCTCGGTGGTACGCACCCTGCCGACCCTGGTCGTCGCCTTGATCGCCACCTACATCTTTGGCCTGGGGACGCTGGCCGGAACGGTGGCCATCACGGTCTTTACCTTCGCCTACTGTGGGAAGATCCTCTATGAGTCGCTCGAGACCTGTTCGATGGGCGCCTATGAGGCGCTTGAGGCGCTGGGGTGCAGGAGGATGAGCGCCATCCGATGGGGCATCACCGCCCAGGTCGCCCCCTCCTACCTCTCCACCGTGCTCTTCTGCTTTGAAGGCAATGTGCGCTACGCCGCCATCCTGGGGTATGTCGGGGCAGGGGGACTGGGCTTGATCCTCAATGAGAAGATCGGGTGGCGTGAATACCACAAGGTCGGCATGATCCTCATCGCCCTCTTCGTCACCGTAGCCATCATCGAGGCGCTCTCCCAGTACCTCAGAAAGAAGATCATGTAGGAGGCGGGATGAAACCGACCGTTGCAGAACAATTGACAAACGAACCGAAGCGGTACCACATCCAACTGCTCATCGCCCTCATCATCGCCCTCGCTCTGGGCTGGTCGATGAGCACCGTCACGTTCAACAGCGGAGGGACTTCGGGGCGGGCCATCGCCAAGAGCATCTTCAAGGGCCTCGTGACCCCTACGCCGAAGTTGCTCTTTACCCTGGGCACCAATGGCGTCGCCTACTTGTTGCTCGAGACGGTCTGCATCGCCTTCCTGGGAACGCTGGTCGGCGCGGTGGTGGCCGTTCCCATCGCCTTCCTCTCGGCGTCGAACATCGTGCCGGCGCCGATCGCCATCATCGGGCGGGTGGTGATCATGGCCATCCGCACCATACCCGCCTTCGTCTACGGCTTGATGTTCATCATGGTCACCGGCCCCGGCCCGTTCGCCGGGCTTTTGACCATGTCGCTCACCTCGGTGGGGATGCTCTCCAAGATGTTCATCGAGGCCATCGAGGATCTGGACAAGGGCATCATCGAGAGCCTCGACAGCGCAGGGTGTACGCTCTTTCAGAAGATACGCTACGGCATCATTCCCCAGCTCTCCGCCTCCTTCATGTCGACGCTCATCTACCGCTTCGACATGAACCTTCGTGACGCGACGGTCCTCGGGTTGGTCGGCGCCGGCGGCATCGGCGCCCCATTGATCTTCGCCATGAGCAGCTATCGGTGGAGTGATGTCGGCGCGATCCTCCTCGGCTTGATCATCCTCGTCCTCTTCGTCGAGTGGTTCTCCACCAAGCTGCGCGCCAGGTTGCTCCATGGCTGAGATCTTCTACACCAGTGATGTCCACACCTACTACTGGGACACCGATTACATCCGTGCATCCGCGATGGAGGGGGGCTATTTCAAGACCGCCCGTCACTTTGCCCCCGATGCGTTGATCATCGATGGTGGTGATGTGCTGCAGGGTTCTCCGTTCGCCCAACGGCAGTACAAGGAGGGCTTCCCGCATCTGATCCAGGCAGAGGTCATGAATGCGGCGGGGGTCGCCGTCTATGTGCCGGGAAACCACGATTTTGACTTTGGCTCAGAGCTCTTCATGCGGTTTGTCGAAGCGCTGGATGCCACGCTGGTGTGCGCCAACCTCGTCGACCACAGCGGCCGTATCAAGGCAGCACCCTATCTGCTGTATACCGCCGCCGATGGCATCACCATCGCCGTGGTTGGTGTCGTCACCGACTATGTGAACATCTGGGAGGGGAGGGAGACCCTCGGTCCTCTTGAGG
>LVBF01000099.1 GCA_001604325.1 Spirochaetales bacterium Spiro_04 | reverse complement strand
GTTCAAAAAGAAAACACACGCCCTTGTTATTCCCCTGTGTGTATTTCCATCCCTTGGTATCGAGCCAAAGCTGGTGTATCCTCTATCAAGGAGCACAACACTATGGATACCCTTACCGCCTTGATGAACGGCCCCCTCTCTCCCCTCTACTGCTGTATCGGAGATCCCGTGGTGGGCAACCCCACCCAGTACATGGTGGAGGAAGCCTTCACCGCCCTCGGCCATCCTGGGCGATACCTCACTATCGAAATCCCAGCCAAAGACCTCAAAGATGCGGTGAAGGCCATCAGGACGCTCTCCTTTGCCGGCGCCAATGTCACCGCCCCGCATAAGGAGGCCATCATCCCGTATCTCGATACGCTGACCGAGAGTGCCCGAGTAAGCGGGGCGGTCAACTGCATCACCCGAGGCAGCGGTAATACCCTCATCGGAGACAACACCGACGGCAAAGGCTTCTTTCGAACCCTTGCCTCCTCTGTCCCCGACTGGAAGGAACGCACCATCCTCATTTTCGGTGCAGGAGGCGCATCAGGGGCCATCACTGCCTCTCTCGTCCTCGCTGAAGCCAAGGAGGTGGTCATCATCAACAGAACAGCAGAGAAAGCCCAGAATCTGGCCACACGGATGCAGGGTATCAGCCGGACAAGAGTACGTGCCAAAGCATGGAATGGTACCTACACAATCGATGAAGACCGGCTCATCGTCGTCCACGCCACCTCGGTCGGTCTCTTCGATGAGCGGGCCGTCATCGATGTCGCATTCAAGAGGGGCCTTACAGACGTCATCGCCTGCGATGTCGTCTTCAACCCGACCAAGACACAATTCCTCTCTCTCGCCGAAGAGGCGGGAGCTGTCACCCTCGATGGCCTTGGGATGCTCGTTGAGCAGGGGGCCATCGCCATCGAAGGGTGGACACACAAGAGTCCCGACCGTCTCCTGATGCAGAACGCGCTTGAACATGCGTTCTCCATCAGGTGACATGAAGAGCGAATTGTTCTACCATGAGCGACCATGAACTACTACTTCATCGCCTGTAGAAGCAGTAAAGAAGAGAAGACCAAGGCGCATTTATTGCGCTTCTTCGCCCGGGAGATGGGCGAGGAGTTCGATGTGCAGATCCACATCCCCATGCGTCAAATGATCGATCGACGCAAGGGGAAGAAGCTCATGAACAATAAGCCCATCCTCCCGGGCTACCTCCTCGTGGCCAGTGAGGAGGATCTCTCCCCCTTCATTCAGGATGTGCATCGCATTGTCAGCTGTTATGGCTTTTTGCGCTACGTCGACAAGTCCATCACACTGAGGGGGGTGGACTACACCTACGCCGCGTGGATCATGCACAACAAGGGGACCATCAAACCAAGCCGGGCGATCTTCAAGAAGGGGGAGCCGATCAAGGTCATCGATGGGCCGCTGCAGGACTTCTTCGGCACCATCGTGGCCGTCGACTATCGCCACTGCCGGGCGACGGTGGAGTTCGATTTCTATGATGTGGTGCGGCGTGTCTCGATGCCGGTGGAGTTCATCGAGAGCGGCAAGGGCATCGGGGAGTGAAACGTAATTTTGTCACATCTGTGCGTAATCATGTCACATCGATGTTGTTATACATATAACGGTATGCTATAGTACCCGCTACCGATGCCCCGTTTGATCTGCTGAATTTTCGGTACGACACACTCTGTATGAGAGGAGTCCTGTGGATGGCTGAAATCCTGACGTTCCAGTTCTTCAAGCGCATCGGCCTGGTCATAGTCGACGTGCTGTTGCTCTTGCTATCCAGCACCATCGGTGCCTGGGCGGTCTTCGGCCAGACGGTGGTGCCGCTGCTGCCTGCCATCACCCGCCTTAATATCCTTGCCATCATCACCATCCTCATGGCGGTACGCTTCTACCGTATCCGCATCAGCGAAAGCTCACTCGATGTGCTCAGCCGCGGTCTGACCGGCTTCGTGCCGGCCTTCCTCATGGCCGCCCTCATCCTCGGCTCCTACCTCGGCTTTCGCTCCAAATGGATTCCTTTCCTCGTCATCACAGATGGTTTCGGCTTCATGTTGATCATGTTCAGCCGCCTCTCTTGGCGCCTCCTGCTCTCTTTTCGCAGCCGACAGGATGCCACCAATCTCCCCCGGGCCATTATCTACGGGGCAGGGGAGCTGGGCAGCACGTTGGTGCGCCAGTACAAGAAGGGAAAGCTTGCCTACCACATCGTCGGCTTCGTCGATGATGACGCCACCCTCAAGGGCAACTATGTGCTCGGCGTTCGTGTCTACGGCACGGTGGCCGACCTTGAGCAGATCCTCATCGACCAGAAGGCGAAGACCCTCATCATCGCCATCACCGAGATCGAGCAGGAGCGGATGCTCGCCGCCGTCGATGCGGCCAAGGAGGCGAAGGCCGAGGTGAAGGTCATCCCCTCGCTCTTCGAGATCCAGCAGGGCTCCAAGGAGCTGGATCTGAGGAACCTCGACTACGCCGACCTCTTGGGCCGGCCGCTTATCAAGATTGACCGAGAACCGATTGCGCAGATGGTCCACCACAAGCGGATCCTCATCACCGGGGCGGGCGGCTCCATCGGGGCGGAGATCTGCCGCCAGCTGCTCACCTACGGGCCGAGCCAGCTCATCCTCCTGGACATCGATGAGACGGAGCTCCATGATCTCTCGCTGGCCCTCCACAACTGGCAGCAGGAGTGGAGCGACATCATCATTCCGGTGGTCTGTGATGTGAAGAACAAGGCGAAGCTCGACCGCCTCCTCGAGACCTACAAGCCGCAGTTGATCTTCCATGCAGCGGCCTACAAGCATGTGCCGCTGCAGGAGCTCTACCCGGAGGAGGCGATCACGACCAACATCCTTGGCTCCTACGCACTCCTGAGGAGTGCCAAGGAGCACCACACAGAGAAGGTGATCGTCATCTCCACCGACAAGGCGGTCAACCCGACCAACGTGATGGGGGCGACCAAGCGGGTGGTGGAGCTCCTCGCGAGCGCGATGACGAGCCCTGAGACCGAGATGGTCTCGGTGCGCTTCGGCAACGTGCTCGGCAGCCGGGGAAGCATGCTTCCCCTCTTCATGGAGCAGATCAAGGCGGGTGTGCCGATTACGGTGACGCACAAGGAGATCATCCGCTACTTCATGGCCATCCCCGAGGCCGT
>LVBF01000098.1 GCA_001604325.1 Spirochaetales bacterium Spiro_04 | reverse complement strand
CCTCTCAGACGGCTTGGTCGAGGAGGCGAACCGGGTCTTCGCCGCCTACTTGGGCGATACGATCGACGCCCTCTCCTTCGCCCGCCTCCTGGTTCGCTCACAGGCGGCCGCCGATGATGTGGGGAAGGCTCTGGGCCGCCTCACCTCGAGTGAAGCCATCAGCCTGCTCTGGGAGGCCTCCCAGCTGGAACAGAGCGCTGAGATGGCCGCCTCACTCGCCGCTCTCGCAGCACAGTGGGAACAGCACGAGATCGGTGAAAATGATCGCCTGCTGCTCTATGGTGCCCTGTCCCGTTTCTATCAGATGGCCGACCAGCGGGTCCTGGCCAACAAATACCGAAGCCTCTCCCAAGGCCTCTAGATAAGGATTCTTTGGATGTTCGAAACCATACAAGATGCTCTCTTGACGATCCAGAACCCCGCCCGCTACACCGGGGGCGAGTTCCGTTACGGGGAGAAGGATCTCTCAAAAGTGGAGTTCTTTGCCGCCATCTGCTTCCCCGACCTCTATGAGATCGGGATGAGCAACAACGCGGTGAGGATCCTCTACGACCGGCTCAACCGCCTCGAGGCGGTGCACTGTGACCGGGTCTTCAGCGTCGCCCCGGACTTCGAGGCGCTGCTGAGGGAGCGCAGTGTCCCCCTCTACACCCTCGAGCTGAAGATGGCGCTCTTTGACCTCGACTTTTTGGGCATCTCCATCGGCTACGAACTCTGTGCAACCAACATCCTGCAGGTCCTCGACCTCGGCGGCATCCCGATCCACCGCATCGAGCGCGGTGATGAGCACCCCATCGTCATCGCCGGCGGGCCTGCGGTGACCAACCCCTTGCCGTTCTCCCCGTTCTTCGACTTCGTCTACATCGGGGAGGCGGAAGGCGGTCTGGAGGAGGTGATGATGGTGCTTCTCGAGGCGAAACGAAGGGGAGCGGGGAGGGCGGAGAAGATTGCGAGACTCCAAGAGTTGGATTATCTCTGGTATCCGGGCAAGAAGCGTGCCAAACGCTTCATCGACGACACCTTCGGAAAGGAGGACTCAGCGCTCTTTGAGCACTTCGTGGTGCCGAACTTCAAGGTGGCCCAGGACAACGGAGTGGTCGAGATCATGCGCGGCTGCCCCAACGGTTGTCGATTCTGCCATGCCGGGCAATACTATAAGCCGTACCGCCAGAAGGAGTATGAGGTCATCCGGAGGGAGGTGGCCCAGTACGTCGATGAACTCGGGTATCGGGAGATCACCCTCTCCTCGCTCTCCAGTGGCGACCACCCTCAGATCAAAACCATGATCGAGCGCCTCAACGCGGAGTACCGAGGACGCAATATCTCCTTCGCCCTGCCCAGCTTGAAGGTCACCTCTTTCTCCCTGGACATCCTCGAGGAGCTGAGCGAGGTGCGCAAGAGTGGCCTCACCTTCGCCATCGAGACCCCGCTCTCAGCGTGGCAGCAGACGATGAACAAACCAGTACCGCTTGAGCAGGTCATCGAGATCGCCCAACAAGCCAAGGCACGGGGGTGGCGCCTTGCCAAGTTCTACTTCATGGTGGGCCTCCCGTTCGTCGACAGCGAGGTGGAGAACCAGGCGATCGTCGACTACCTCGGTGCCATCTGGGACGCCACGCGCCTCAATATGAACATCAATATCGGCACCTTTATCCCCAAACCGCACACGCCCTTCCAGTGGGCAGCACAGAAGCGTCCCGAGGTTGCCAAGGAGCAACTCTCTTCGCTCAAGAAGGCGATCAACACCCGGATCAGAGGGGCGAAGGTGAGCTACCATGAGCCGACCATCAGCTACCTGGAGGGGTTGGTGAGCCGCGGCGATGAACGCTTTGGAGCCGTCATCGAGAACGCCTACCGCAAGGGATGCCGCCTCGATGCCTGGGATGAGTGGGTCGACAGCGAGAAATGGCGGGAAGCCATCAGTGAGGCGCCCTATGATGCTGACCTCTCCATCTTCAAAGAATACGACATCGAGGGCGCGCTGCCCTGGGATTCGGTCTCGATGCGGGTAGGGGACAAGTATCTCAAGGAGGAGCTGGAGAAGGCGAAAATGCACCTGCTCACCCCAGCCTGCACCCCTGCATGCAACCACCTCTGTGGCGTCTGTTCAAAGAAGCACCAGGTCATTGAGGCACCACAAAGAGAACACACGGTGACAGAGAAGGCGACGACGCAGGCCCCACCACCGGCGGTGCAAAGCCGCCAGCTCATCATCACCTGGAAGCGGAGCGGGGCGAGCCTCTACCTCAGCCACATCAGCACGATGCGGAACTTCGAGATGGCCTTCCAACGCAGCGGCCTTCCCATCGCCTTCACCCAGGGGTACAACCCCAAGCCGAAGCTGGAGTTCGTCAATCCCCTCTCCATGGGGATCGTCGGCGAGGAGGAGGTCCTGCTCTGCGAACTTGAGGAGAGTGACCATTCCACCGCCGAGGAGGTGGTGGGGCGGTTGCAGGCCGCGCTCGCCGAGGGGTATGAGATCCTCTCCGTCCTCTTCTTGGACCTGCCGAAAAAGGAGACCTTGGCGAAGTATTTGGTGGCAAGCCACTATGAGATCGATGCCCGGGGGGCCGAAGAGAGCCAGAGAGTCCTGTACGAGCACACCAAGGGCTCCCACCGCGACTATACCGTCACCGAAATGGAGGAGGGTCGCTTCGCCGTCACGGTGCGCGGAGAGCGCAATATGATCAAGCTGCTCTTTGGCGGTGATGCGGATAAATTCGACCTCGCCCAACGCCTCTCCATCCGGCGGACTCTCCTCTCTGCAGAGAAAGAGGGGCAGAGCTACCGTGAGTTCTTCACCAAGAGAATGAACGGTTAGGAGAGCAACTCCTCGATGCGGTCGACCGAATCCTGGGGACCGACCATCATGAGGGTATCACCGCTTGAGAGCGGCTCGTGGGGGCCGGGGGAGAGCAGGATCCTCCCTTCGCGCCTGATGGCCACCACCGTGGCCTTGGTTGCCTGCCAGAAACGCAGGCTTCCGAGGCTCTCTCCGATGGCCTTTGATTCCTCTGAGATTGTGTAGGCGAAGATGGGGAAGGGGTTTGCCTGGGCGAAGCGGGTGTTGATGGAGAAGACTTGTTTGGCGATGGAGTAGAGCTCACGGTTGAGCTCCTCGTTTTCACTGACGATCTGGTGCATCCGATAGAGCAGCTTCTTCGTCTCATCGTGCTGTTCATGCGCCTCGATGAACGCCGCGGCCTGTGCCACGCTCTGGACCACCACACCGCTGTTCTGCACCACCTTGACGACATCCATCTCCTCCAACAGCGCACACGATCGCCTGATGGTCTCAGGCGATACGCCGTACTCACCGCTCATCAGGGTGCGTCCGGAGAGCTTCCGTCCTTCAGTGAAATCCCCTTGGACAATCCTGCAGGCGATGTCGACCGCTATGCGTTCGTAGATGGCACGGCTCTGCTTGCGAGGGTTGCGGTTTGGTTTGAGATCACTGCTCTTGTCTGCCTTCCCGTTCATGTCCCTTGACCTCCTGCCAGAGTGCCTCCATCTCCTCGATATGTTCTTTCCCCAGAGGAACGGAGCGCTCTTGACTCAATGCATACAGGGCGTTGAAACGCCGCTTCATCTTCTCGTTGGAGCGATGGAGTGCAAAGGATGGATCGATGCCGAGGTAGCGGGAGAGGTTGACCACCGAGAAGAGGAGATCCCCGATCTCCATCTCCGTCTCATCCACATTCCCACTCTCCATCGCCTCAACGACTTCTCCCAACTCTTCTTGTACTTTCTCCACGACGCCATCGAATGCAGGCCAGTCGAAGCCGACCTTCTCAATCTTCTTCTGGATCTTGTTGGCACTTTCAAGCGGTCCCATGGAGGAGGGGATACGGCTGAAGAAATCATCATCTGCATCGCGTTTTCCCTCCACCTTCACCTTGATGGTGTTCCACACATCCAGGACCTCACTGCTGTCATTGACAGTGATGGTGGAGAAGACATGGGGGTGACGGCGGATCAGTTTCTGACAGACCGCGTTCAACGCCGCGACGCCGTCACTCTTCCCTTCCTCCTGATGCATCTCCAAGAGCATCAATGCGTTGAGCAACACATCACCGAGCTCCTCGATGACATCGGCATCCTCCTTGGCATCGAGGAACTCATAGCTCTCCTCGATGAGGTTCAACGCCACGTCCTTTGGTGTCTGCTCCCGATCCCAAGGGCATCCTCCATCACCGCGGAGGATGGTGAGGATGGTAAAGAGCTGCATGAGGGCATCTGAGACCGAGTGCTGTTCTTCATAGGTGAAGGTAATCATGTAATTCAGTATACCGATTAGGCGAAAGATTGAAAACATGCTTGACTTGTACTTATAACTGTATATACTATACATATACAGAGGTAGTTATGGACATCATCCTGGATCCAAGCACACAACAATCGCTCTATCTCCAGATTGTAGAACAATTTAAAGAGCTTGTAAGCAGAAAAATACTCTCGGAAGGTGACCCGTTGCCTTCAATTCGAGCGCTATCGAATGAACTCAACGTCAGTGTCATCACGGCAAAACGGGCATATCAGGAGCTTGAGAGCCAAGGATTCATCACAACCATCCCGTCAAAAGGCTCATTCGTAGCCAGACAGAGCCACGATCAGATCATTGAACAATATCTGGCCAAGATCCACACGCATATGCGTTCTATACAACTGCTCAGTCAATTCGTTGGACTGACCGACCAAGAGCTCGCGATGATGTATGAACTGGTGAAGGATGGAAGGGATTGAATATATTGCTTCCAATATAAATGCCAACACACCCATTGGATAGTACACCAGTACTACAGGAGGAAATTCTCTATTATATTCCCTGCGTTTCACCGACACTCTCTTAAAAGAAGAACTTGAAGCATTCGGTGCCGTCTTACTGCTTGGCCCAATCTTTTTGTAATAGACAATTTGCCAGGATAACGTCCAAGGCTACGCGTACACAAAGACAACAACAGGATTCGCAGACACATTGCATTTTACTGATCCTGCAAATGCTCTCACTTCTTACACGCATTTCCTCGCAATCTGTTGTTCGAAAGGCATACATGTGGCTTGTTGTGTGTGAACCTTTGGCAGTGCGGGATCTCAGAATTTATGATCAAGCATTACAGGGCATGTATCGCATTATCGAGATCCAATGGCTTGAAAGCAGATGCTATCATTCACCCGCCAACCGATGAATGGGCTGCAATAGCAGTGAAGCTTCGCTTGTACCACAAAGATGAAGGCGCAAAAAACCTATTGGCACTGAAAGAAAAGATTGATACCGATAATATGCACAGCCCATCTTTTTTGATGGTGGTCACAGCATCAGAATACGCATACCTACGAAATGATGGGGTCTATGTCGTACCGCTTGGATGCCTGAGAGCTTGAACACGAAAACGGACTTGTAATCCTTGCATTAGGTTTCTAGTTTACAGAATAAACATTATACACATAATAGGATTTTTATATTTTCATTTCTTGTCATCATACAGATACAGCTAGTTTACTTCTTTAGTCCCCCTTCTTCTCTATGACAAAAGAGAATA
>LVBF01000097.1 GCA_001604325.1 Spirochaetales bacterium Spiro_04 | reverse complement strand
GTAACAGGACACCGAAACCCCGATATGGACAGCATCTGTGCTGCCTACAGCTATGCATACCTGAAGAACAAGACCGATCTGAACAACACCTACCATGCCATGCGCTGTGGAAACCTCAACGAGGCGACCCGGGCCCAGTTCGATCGTCTCGCTGTCGCCGCTCCCCCTTTCGTGCGCGATGTGCGCACAAAGGTGCAGAGCGTGGTCAGGACATCGCCGATCACCATCGATGTATCCGACCCGATCTTCGCCCTGGTCTCATACTACAACACCGCGAGCCTGAACAGCGTCGTACCGGTCATGGAGGATGGCGAGTACCGGGCCCTGCTCAGCATCGACGATGTCAGTGCCTTCATCCTCAAGGAGAACAGCACCAGCCGGCCCGTCTATCACTTCGTGATGGACAACCTTCCCAAAGTCATCGACGGATCCTTCCTCAAGCGGGGGAAGCGTGATGTCTTCGAGGCCCCGATCATGATCGGGGCGAGTCGATACACCGGCTTCTTGCGCCAGATGGCGGCTCTCGGGGAGGTCAAGCCGATCCTCGTGGTCGGAGACCGGGAGAACCACATCAAGAAGGCGATCGAGATGCAGATCCCGGCGATGATCCTCACCGGCATCGACGGAAAGATCACGAGCAAGGTCGACTGGGACTCCTTCGAGGGAACGGTCTTCGTCAGCAGCTTCGACACCGCCGAGACGTTCCGCCTGCTGCGCCTCACCGTACCAGTGGAGGTCCTCATCGGCACCGATGTGCCCCATATCGAGACGGAACGCCTCTTCGATGAGGCGCGGGACATCCTCACCGACCTTGACCTGCGCTCCCTTCCGGTCTTCGAAGAGGGGGTTTTCAAGGGCTTTGTGACGCGATCCTCCTTCCTTCACAAGCCGCGCACCAAGCTCATCATGGTCGACCACAACGAGAGTGAACAGAGCGTGGAGGGGATTGAGGAAGCGGAGGTGGTGGAGATCATCGACCACCACCGCCTTGGGGCGGAGCGCACCCGCGAACCGATCTTCATCTACTGTGAGCCGTTGGGCTCGACGTGTACCATCGTCTACAAGCTCTTCATGCAGAACCGGGTCGAGATCCCCAAGCAACTGGCCCGGGTCTTGCTCAGCGGGATTCTCAGCGACACGATTATCCTCAAGAGCCCCACGACGACGTTCGAGGACTATACGGCGGTGCAGGACTTGCTGGAACTGGCGCAGGTGAGCGACATGCGCGCCTTCGGCGAGACGATGTTCAGCGGCGGCGCGTCCCTGGCCAAGGTCAAGCCGCGCAAGATGCTGGAGGCGGATTTCAAACGCTACAAGGAGCTCGGTGTCTCCTTCGGCATCGGGCAGTGCGAGGTCACGACGCTCAGCGATGTCGATGAGTACGCCCAGATCTACCTCGACGAGCTTGAGAACCTGCGCATCGCATACCTGCTCGATTGGGCGATGTTCCTCATCACCGATGTGGTGCGCGAATCGAGCATCCTCCTCATGACGGCGATGCCGATCGCAGAACGCAAGCTCTCCTACAAGAAGGAGGGCGAGGGTCGCTACCTCGCCCAAGGGGTGCTGTCGCGCAAAAAGCAGCTGCTTCCGGAGATTCTTCGGGTGCTGGAGGAGTAGGGACTACTTGATCTCGGCGATGGTGTTCACCGATGGGATCGTCTTGAGGTTCTTGAGGATCTTCTTGAAGTCCTCCTCCTTCTCCATCTCCATGGTGAAGGTGCCGGCGAGCTTCCCCTCTTCGTCATCGTAGAGTCGTCCTTCGATCAGGTGGCCCTTGAATTTGCGCAACGCCCCCTCGATCTCACCGAAGAGGTCGTAGGTGCGTTTGCTGGTGATGGAGAAGCGCTTGGTCAGCTTCGGGTGCTCATTCTCCCACTCCACCTCGATGGAGCGGTCGACGATCTCACTCATATTCTTCAAATTCGGACAGTCACGGCGATGGACGATGATGCCCCGACCACGGCTGACGTAGCCGACGATGTCGTCTCCCCGTACCGGGGAGCAGCACTGGGCGATGTTGATCATCATGTTCTTCTCATCCCCGACGCGGAACTTGATCCGCTTCGCGTCCTGCACATGGCGCACGATGTTCTCATCATCGAGCGGCACGCTCGGGGCGACGATCTCCTTGACAGGCTCGGTGACCTTGCGCTTGGCGATGATTTCCTTGTCGATGAGGATGTTCTCATCGTACTTGTTCAACCATGCACGGATCTTGCGTCGGGCGCTGTTGGTCTGGGCGTAGCGCAGCCACTGCAGATGCGGTCTGGCGTTGGGGCTGGTGAGGATCTCGATGACCTGGGTGTTCTTCAACGGGGCGTTGAGCGGGATGATCGAGCCGTCCGCCTTCGCCCCGGTGGTATGGTTGCCGATCTCGGTGTGGATCTGATAGGCGAAATCCAGGGCGGTGGCGTTTGCCGGCAGCTCGACGATGTGCCCCTGGGGGGTGAAGACGTAGATGGTGTCCTTGAGGAGCTCGCCCTTGATGTCGTCCATGTACGACTCGCTGGTCTCGATCTCGTTGGACCAGGTCTTCAGCTTGCTGATGATCCGGGAGAACTGTTCGCTGTCCATCTTCGACCAGGAGCCGGCCTCGCTGCCGCTCGCGCTCTTGTAGGTCCAGTGGGCTGCCACGCCGAACTCGGCGGTGAAGTGCATCTCCTTCGTCCTGATCTGGATTTCAAGGAGCTTGCCGTCCAGTGCCATGACGGTGGTGTGGAGGCTCTGGTAGTTGTTCGCCTTCGGCATGGCGATGTAGTCTTTGAAGCGCCCCTCGATGGGTGGCCAGAGGCGGTGGACCACCCCGAGGATCGTGTAGCACTCGGTCACCGTATTGCAGAGGATCCGCACCCCGAGGATGTCGAAGATCTCGTCGATCTCCTTCTTGCGCTTCTTCATCTTCATGTAGATGGAGTAGGTGTGTTTCGCCCGGCTGGTGACGAGGACATCGTTGAGCTCCGCCTCGGCGCAGGCGCGGTAGATCGACTTCTCGACCCGGGAGAGATAGGCGCGCTGGGCGCTCTTCTTGGAGAGGAGGTACTCCTGGATGTAGTTGAAGGTATCGGGTTTGAGTGTCTTCAAGCTCAGGTCCTCCAGCTCATCCTTGAGCCAGGAGATGCCCAATCGGTCGGCGAGCGGGGCGAAGATGTCCAGCGTGTCGCTGGCGATCTCCCGGGCCCGATCGTTGTTGAGGTGCTGGAGGGTCCGCATGTTGTGCAGTTTGTCGGCGAGCTTGATGATGATGACCCGGATGTCCTTGCTCATCGCAAAGAACATCTTGCGGATCGTCTCCGCCTCGGCGACGCTCTTGCTCATGGTCTTGAGGTTGGCGATCTTCGTCTCACCCTCGACCATATCGGCAACCGGGGTGCCGAAGAGAGCGACGAGCTCCTCGTAGGTGGTATCGGTGTCCTCGAGGGTGTCGTGCAGGAGGCCCGCGCAGACGGTGTCGCTGTCCATCTTCAGTTGGATGAGGATCTCGGCGACGGCGAGGGGGTGGATGATGTACGGCTCGCCGCTGGCTCGCCGTTGGTCTTTGTGCTTCTCAGCGGCGAAGTTGGCCGCGGCCAGGAACTTCTCCTGGTCAGCGGCGGAGTACTGGTTCGCCTTTTGGATGAAGCGCTCGATCAGATGATCACTCATGCAAGATCCCCCATACGACCCGTTCGAGCCCGGCGAGGTCTCGAACCACTTGAACCTCCCCAAAGGAGGCGCTGCGCATCAGGCGCGCAATCTCCTCGGCCTGCCGACGGTCACACTCCAAAAAGAGGGCACCGCCATCCTTCAGATGCGCTGTGCTCTGCTCGATCAGGACCCGGATCAACGCAAGGCCATCATCGCTCTGTCCATCGAGGGCCATTCTCGGCTCCCATCCGACCTCCCGGCTCACCGCTTCAATCCAGGCAGGGGTCAGATATGGTGGGTTGCTGACGATGATACCATACTTGGCCGTGCAATTGTAGAGCAGGTCATCCTCGATGAGCGGAAGGGGGCGGGAGAGGATGGAGCGGGCATTGCCGTCCGCCACCGCCAGGGCGTCACCGCTCTTGTCGCTGAGGGTCACCTCGACTCCCAGCTCGGCGGCCAGGGTGATGCCGATGGCTCCGCTGCCGGTACAGAGGTCGATGATCGGCAAAAACTCCTCACTCCGTTTTGTGCGTACATAGGAGAGGACCGTTTCAACCAGCGTCTCGGTATCGGCGCGGGGGATGAGGACCCGGTGGTCGACGGCGAAGGTCCGTCCCCAGAACTCCTTGATGCCCAGGATGTACGCCATCGGTTGATGGTCGAGGCGCTTGGAACGCAGTTGGGTGAGGAGAGCCAGCTCCGCTGGCGTGAGGACGCGCTGGTAGTGGACCAACTGGGAAGCCTGGTCCAGGCCGGTGACCATCTCTAGGAGGAGGCGTGCATCGAGGGAGGGCGAAGAGGCGAGGCCCGCTTCACAGAGCAGGGCGACGGTCTCTCTCTTCCAGCCATCGATGGTCATCCGCTTACCCCTCCTTGAGGGCTGCCTCCCCGGCAGCGATCTTCAGCGCATCGATGACCTCGTCCAAGGCCCCGAGCATGACCTGCTCCAGCTTGTAGAGCGTCAAATTGATGCGGTGGTCGGTGAGTCGATTCTGGGGGAAGTTGTAGGTGCGGATCCGTTCGCTGCGATCGCCCGAGCCCACCATGTTCTTGCGTGCCTCGGCTCGTTCACTGCGCTTCTTCTCCACCTCAAGGTCGTAGAGACGGCTCCGCAGGACCCTGAGTGCCTTGGCCCGGTTCTTGATCTGGCTCTTCTCATCCTGGCAGATGACGACCAAGCCGGTGGGAAGGTGGGTCATCCTGACCGCGCTGTCGGTGGTGTTGACGCTCTGGCCTCCGGGTCCGCTGGACCGCATCACATCGACCTTCAGGTCATCTGGCTTGATCTCGATGTCGGTCTCCTCGGCCTCGGGGAGGACGGCGACGGTGACGGCGCTGGTGTGGATGCGCCCCCCGCTCTCCGTCTGCGGGACGCGTTGGACGCGGTGCACGCCGCTCTCCCAGCGCAACGAGCCGAAGACATCGCGTCCGCTGATGGAGAAGACCAACTCCTTGTAGCCGCCGATGCCGGTCTCGTTGGAGGAGAGGATCTCGATCTTCCACCCCTTCTCATCGGCGTAGTGGGAGTACATGCGGAAGAGGTCCGCGGCGAAGAGGGCGGCCTCCTCACCGCCGGTTCCGGCCCTGATCTCCATGATGATGTCCTTGCCGGCGAGTGGATCGGGGGGGATGAGGAGAATTTTCACCGCATTCGTGGTGCGCTCCTTCTCCTCTTCCAGTGTTTCGAGCTCCTCCTCGGTGAGGGCGATCATCTCACTGTCGCTCTCATCCTTGAGCAGGAGCTTGGCATCGGCGATCTCTCTCTCCAAGTCAGCGAGGTGGCTGAGCCCCTCCACGACAGGGGCGAGGTGACTGCGCTCCTTGCCGAGTTTCTTGAAGAGCGCGAGATCGCTCACCGTCTCCGGACGGCTGAGTTTTTCGTCTATATCATTGAGCTGTTTCGTAAATTCAGGCAGTTTTTCCAGCATGGGGTGCTCCTGTTCGAAGTATACAAAAGCGATGGGCGTTTGCATAGCAGAGGTGATTTGTCCAGAAAGAGTTGCACGGGTGTGAAAAACGATCACACCCGAAGATATAAAGAGAGAGGTTTGGGGCTCGCTACCGTTGGTCGGGGGAGAAGCGGACCACCATATGGACGATGGCGGGTTGGTTGCTCTCGTTGTAGATGGCGTGCTCGGTGTCGCAGTGGTACATCAAGAAATCACCGCGCTTGAGTTCGGCGGTGTTGTCCCCCACGGTGACCTTCACCGTCCCTTTGACGATGGTGAGGTACTCTTGGGTCCCGGGGAAGTGTGGTTCGCTGATCAGGGCGGCATGCGGCTCGAAGGTCACCATGTACATCTCCAGCTCCTCCACCATGGAGAGTGGGCTGAGGACACGGATCGTGATGCCGTCCTGCTTCTTCTCGAGCTTCGTCTCATCCTCGGCCGCCGGGTTGAGGGAGAAGATCCGCTTCGGCTCATCATCGGCTTCAAGCAGGTCGTTGAGCTCGACGTTGAGACCCCGGGCGATCTTCCAGACGGTGGCTACCGTGGGGTTGACCTTGTCGCTCTCGATCTGGCTGAGCATCGCCTTCGAGACGCCCGAGCGTTCGCTGAGGACGTTGAGGGTAAGCTTGCGCGCACTGCGGATACGCTGGATATTCTTGCCGATCATCGGAGGGGTCTGCACGGGATAGCTCCTTATAAAAGTTTGACATAGTAAACCACGTTCAGTATACTGAACTTACAAACAATTGTACGAGTACGCTCCATACTTGTCAAGAAAAGAGGAGCCGGAGGGTAGGATGAAGCGGATTTTGATCATTGGTTCTTTGGGCCAATTGGGAAGCGAGATCGCCCTTGAGTGCCGGCGACGCTATGGTTCTGACAACGTCGTGCTCACCGATATCCGCGATGATGTCAACCGGGACCTGGTCGAGGGGGGCCCCTTCTACCTCGTGGACGCCCGCGATGGCGATGCGGTCGATGAGATCGTGCGCCGCCACAAGATCGACACCATCTACCACCTCGCGGCCCTCCTCTCGGCGCGGGCCGAGCGTGACCCGCTCGGGGCATGGAACCTCAACATAAACGGCTTGATCGCCACCTTGGAGGTGGCCCGCCAACACGGCTGCGCCGTCTTCACCCCCTCGTCGATCGGTGCCTTCGGCCCGACGACCCCCAAGC
>LVBF01000096.1 GCA_001604325.1 Spirochaetales bacterium Spiro_04 | reverse complement strand
CGTGATGGTGACCGTCTCCTTCCAGAGGGAATCATCAAAATCATCAGCAGACGCAAAGTAGATACCATCGGCATAGGTGCCCACCATGGGGGCTCCAGATGCCGAGACCGCGCCCAGGCTTTCCTTTGGATGGTTGCTCACCGGTGCCCCCGTCTTTGAACAGCCGATGGCCAACGCGATGATTGAGAAAAACAAGACTGCCAGGGCAGTCGAACAATGCTTCTTCATGGGTACACGCTCCTTGATACAGATCAGAATAATCTCGATATTACACAGACTCTGTACATTTTTGCAATATTGTCGCAAGAATGCGTATATTGTGTTGTGTTACCAAGAATAAGCTTCCAAAACCATAAAAGAGAAGGAGATAGATATCTAATTAATCCCATTTCAATGATTAGATATTAAAGAACTAGGCAATTATTTTTGCTTTTTAGCAAAATAGTGTGCGTGGTTTCCTCTTTTTGGAGAATTTCAGGACGATTTTCGGGGTCCAGGCTAGCGTAAGTGGGGAAATTATGGAAGAATGGTTTCGATAAAAAAGGAAACAATTGCACTATATCTTAGTTTTGTGGTAGAGTGCCGTTGGCCATTATTACAAGACCTGCAAAGCAGGTCTTGTCTACCACCAAAACGCCGGGCGTGAGCGCTTGGACTGAGGAAGGAAGCATGGAGAAAAAACACATTGTGGTATTGGGTGGGGGCTACGCCGGGGTACATGCCGCCAAAGCATTGCACAAAGCCTTCAAACGACACCAAGACACGGTCGAAGTCACCTTGATAGATAAGAATCGGCACCACATCCTGATGACCGAACTGCATGAGGTGGCCGGCAACCGTGTACCGGAATCATCGGTGAAGATCTCCTTTGACCGGATCTTCAGCGGCAAGATGGTCAACGTCGTCCGCGATACCATCGAAGACATCGACTTCACGGGGCAGACCCTCACCGGCAAGACCGGCTCCTCCTACCCCTACGACCATTTGATCATCGCCACAGGCGCCGAGACCGCCGATTTCAATATCCCCGGCGTCAAAGAGTACGCCTACTACCTTTGGAGCCTCGATGACGCGGTGCGCCTGCGCAACCACATCGAGAGTACCGTCAGGGAGGCTGCCCGAACCGCAGATCCGGAGAAGCGACGGCAGAAGCTCACCTTCGTCGTCGCGGGCGGCGGCTTCACCGGTGTCGAGATGATCGGTGAACTCATCGAGTGGTTGCCGATCCTCTGCAAGGAGAACGGCATCGACCATAAGAAAGAGGTGCGCCTGATCCTCGCCGAGGCGCTCGGCAACATCCTGAGTATGCTCGGTGAGGGGCCGCGGGCCAAGGCCTTCGCGAACCTCGAGAAGCGTGGTGTGGAAATCAGGCTCAACAACCTCATCACCCAGGTCAACCCCGATGGGTTCGTGACCCGCCATGGCGATGAGATCAAGACTGAGACCCTGATCTGGACCTGCGGTATCCGCGGCACCCAGTTCTGTGAGAACCTGCCCATCACCGACGGCAAGATCGGACGCAAGCTGGTCAACGAGTTCATGCAGAGCCCCGACTACGACAACGTCTACGTCGTCGGTGACGGCATGTGGCACCTCGAGGACAACCGCGCCGTCCTCCAGATTGTCGAGGCGGCCGAACAGACTGCCAAGACCGCGGCCGATTCGATCACATACGCCGTCAAGAGCGAGCTTGGGCTGAAGGCCAAGGAGCCCAAGCCGTTCAAGTCCAACTTCCACGGCTACATGATCAGCATCGGCGGCACCTGGGCGGTAAGCCATACCGCCGGCATCGCGATGACCGGTTTCTTCGCCATGGCGCTCAAGCACCTGGTCAACATCTACTACCAAGCCGGGGTTGCCGGAGTGAACGCCGCCTGGTCGTACATCAAGCATGAGATCCTTGAGATCAAGAACCGCCGCTCCCTGATCGGTGGCCTCGCCGAATACAAGGTCCCCTCCTACTGGACCACCTTCCTCAGGATGTACCTAGGGGTGATGTGGCTCATCGAGGGGGTACAGAAGGTCACATCTGGGTGGCTCACCGACACCACCGGCTCCAAGGTCTACTGGGGATCGGCTGACGGCGTCGCCTCGGCAAGCCAGGCGGTCGTCGAGACGGTGGCTTCGGCTACGGCCAGTGCCACCACCATGGCGACGCAGGCAGTCAGTGCCGCGACCGATGTCGTCGCCTCGGCCAGCCAGGCGGTCGTCGACACCCTCGCCTCAGCGAGCCAGGCAGCCGGTGAGGTGGCCCAGTTCGCCCCTCCGCTCCTCTCCAAGCCGTGGGGTCTTTACACCTGGATCAACGACACCTTCGTCTCGCAGGCCCCCTACCTCTTCCAGCTTGCCATCGTGCTCGCTGAAGTCGGCATCGGCCTTGCCCTGATCGTCGGTCTCTTCACCTTCCCCGCCGCCGTCGTCTCCATCGCCCTCTCGATCATGTTCATCATCGGGGCCATGGCCGGCAAGGAGAGCCTCTGGTACATCGCCGTCTCGATCGTCATGCTCGGCGGTGCCGGCAAGGCCTTCGGCTTGGACTACTGGGTCATGCCGTGGATCAAGAAGCAGTGGAACAAGACCCCGTTCGCCAAGAAGACCTACCTCTACCTCGACGAACCGGAGTTCACCCGCAAGCAGATGGAACGCAAGCTGGGGAAACAGTGATCGATGCTTGAGTTCTGGAACGACGAGATCGAGATCAAGACACAGTTGGAGGCGGTGCATACCCTCATCGCCTCCACGGTCGCCCAGGCGCGCTCCTTCATCCGCCCGCTGCTTCTGGACCACGTCCAGGCTCCGGGCAAGATGTTGCGCCCCGCCCTCGTCTTCATCACCAACAGACTCTGTGAGACCGAGAGCGATGATGAGGCGATCAAGGCCGCGGCGGTCATCGAGCTGATCCACCTCGCCAGCCTGGTGCACGACGACATCATCGACGCCGCGCCCAAGCGGAGGGGACGGGAAACGCTCTACGCCCGCCTGGGCGCCAAGCAGGCGGTCCTCGGCGGCGACTACCTGCTGGCCAAGGCCATTGGCCTGGTCAACGGCAATGAATCCTTCAATGCACGGGTGGTCAGCAACGCCTTCTCCCGCCTGTTGGAGAGCGAGCTCGACCAGGACAGTGAGGTCGGCAACTTCTTCATCACCGAGACGACCTACCGGCGCCGCATCGCCGGCAAGACGGCGAGCCTCTTCGCCCTCTCCTGCTACGCCGGCGTCGGCCTGAAGGAGGGAGATCCCGCCCTCCAGATGATCTGTCACCGCATCGGCTATGCACTCGGGATGGCCTTTCAAATCCAGGACGACATCCTCGACTACGACGGCAGCGCCGCCCACCTGGGCAAGGAGACGGGCAGCGACCTCCGTTGCGGCATCCCCACCCTTCCCTTGATCCTCGCCCTCGAGGAGGAGGAGAGACGGGGAGAGCGTAGCCTCGCCTCCATCTTGTCACGGCGGCGCATCGGCAAGGGGGCCATCAAGCGGGTGGTCGCCACGGTACAGGAGCTCGGCGGCATCGAGGCGGCCCGCTCCGTCGAGGATCGGTATCGAAGATGTGCTGAAGCCGACATCGCCCGCCTCCCCGATCCCGAGGTCCGCCGCCTCCTTACGGCCCTCCTTGCAAAGCTCTCCACCCGTTCGGTATAGTGGGGACCATGGATACTCGAGATTTTTCCGGAGAACACCACGCGTTCTGCGCTGCATATGAGGATACCCTCGCCTTCCTGGAGGCGAGACAGGAGGCCTGCCCCCTCTCCCTCATCGACCTTGAGGGGGAGTTGTACCACCTCACCGTCTACGAGGGTCAGGATTGGGGAGGGCGCGGGGTATTGAAAAGCGCCGAGATCCAAGGCCAGATCTCGGCGTACGTCACGTTCATTGACGCAGTGAAGAACAAAGCCTAGAGGCGCTTCGATCCAAGGCCAGATCTCGGCGTACGTCACGTTCATTGACGCAGTGAAGAACAAAGCCTAGAGGCGCTTCTCGCCCTCCAGGCTCCTGAGCGCGGAAATCTCCTCGGTGGACTCCACTACCCCCAGATACTCCCCCTTGTCGTTGCGCACGGCAAAGTATCGGATGAGGATGAACGCACCCCCCTTCTGAATCCAAAAAGACTCGCTCTCCTTGCGCCCCGCCTTGAAGTCGGCGACCAACGCCTCGACGACGGCCAGGCTCTTGGGCGGATGGCAGTGGGCGACCTGGCGTCCCACGATGGTGCGGGTTCTCGGGAAGACCCGGTCAGATCCCTCGCTGAAGTAGCGCACCCGGTCATCGGCGCCGACGAAGGTGATGTCCCCCGGCAGGCTGTTGAGCATCCACGTCAGCTCCTCTGTGTTCATATGTCCGCTCGGCAGCACGATCTCACCGTCGGTGTGCGTCCCTCCCTGATCGTCGAGTTTCCCGCTGATCGTGGCATTCCACCGATACCACGACGTGGCGTCGGACGGGCTCGCCCCTTCGATGCCTCCGGAGAATGCGTAGCCGATCTCGGCGCTGTCGCGTGCCACCGTGATCCACGCATCGCTGTCCATCACCCCCTCGAGCATCGGCATGAGGATGTTGTTCTCCTTGTCGATCATCGAACGGACCTGCTCCTCGAGCAGGGCAAGATCGGCCTCCAGGACCGTCCCGTTCGTCTCAAGCTGAGCGATGAGCTGCTTCCAGAGAGAACGGATCTCGTCGTCAACGCCCCACATCACCTTCGGTGGGGCCGTGATGCCGCCCTTCTCCATATAGGGGAAGAGGAGGTTCTCCTTGCGGCTGTAGTGGCGGTCGAGCGTCGAAAGCTCCTTCAATGCCGAGAGCAACTCAATCTTGCCTGCGTTGCCCGTGTCTGCATGATACGCCTCCACCGCCGTTTTGAACGGGCCGTCGAGGAAGGTGAGCAGCCCCTCGTTCTCCTTGATGAAGACGAAGGCGGGATGTCCCGGCGTCTCGTTGACCTTCCCTGTCCCATGGATGGCATCGATGCTGTCGCCGAAGACGGCGGCGTGTACATCGCAGAGCTTCATGACCTGGTCGACGGTGACCGACCCGCTCTCCATCAGGGTGCGCTCGGCGGCGGCCAGCTCCTCGGCCGCGATGCTCCCGAACTCCTCGGCAAAATCCGCCTTCACGCTCGCCGCCGACTCGCCCTCGTGCAGGCGCTCAATGATATCCTTCAACTTGAAAATCTTGGTGTCGTCCATGACTCCTCCTGTATCTACGATTATTCCCTACTATTCTAATATGATATAAAGCGCTCCAATAATGAAGCGCTTTATCGCAGAATCTGAGGAATTTGCTGTATTGGTGTCAGTAGGCGTTGGTGATGTAGTGCTCCAGCTCTCCAATATGGAAATCACGCTCCTCGAGCGCTACCTTGACCACGTCCCCGACGGAGATCATGCCGATGACCTTGTCATCCACCATCACCGGGAGGTGGCGGAAGCGTCCTGCGGTCATCAGTTGCAGGCAATCTTCGGCACTCTGGTGTGGCTTGACGTAGGTGACGTGGGTCGTCATCACGTCCTTGACCTTGATCTCGGCGGTGTTCAGATGCTCCAGCCGACGCGAGAAGTGGCGGACGATATCCCGCTCGGAGATGATGCCCTTGATGACACCCTCCTCGCTGAGGACCAACAACGCACCAATCTTATGCTCGGTCAATTGCAACAGCGCATGGGCCAGTACATCATCCGGTTTGATGCTGTACACAACGTTTCCTTTTTGGTCCAGAATTGATTGCACGTTTGCCATATCATACCTCCCCTTACATTTTTCTTCTTTTGTCCTATTAGCGTACTGCACCAGCGCTCACGGGGCAAGGTGTCCATACAGCGGACAAAGAGTATTGATTTCCTAGCTAATCATAGTTTTGACCGGGATGCAAGGAAATTCGAACAATTAGTTGTCATTAGCAAGTAAATACGGTATATCTATCCAAGATATGGAGGAACACCCCGATGCAAACTATCATTTTCTATACCGTCGCGCTCTCTCTGCTGTTGCTTTCTTTGATCAAGGATCGAGAGAAAACCCGCCTTTCGCTCATCAAGGCATGGAAATCCTTTGAGAACATCCTCCCCTCGATGCTGGGGATGATCACCTCCATCGCCCTGATCCTCACCCTGCTCAGCCCCACGGTGATCAGCTCGATCATCGGCTCCTCGTCCGGGTGGTGGGGAACCCTGGCCGCCGCCCTCGTCGGCTCGATCACCCTGATCCCCGCCTTCGTCGCCTTCCCCATGGCGGCGATGCTGCTGGAGAGCGGCGCCGGCTACATGCAGCTCTCCGCCTTCGTCTCGACGCTGACGATGGTCGGCGTCATCACGATGCCGCTGGAAACCAAGTTCTTCGGCAAGAAGTTCACCGCCCTGCGCAACGCCCTCGCCTTCGCCCTCTCCTTCCTGGTGGCCTTCGTCATCAGCAAGGTCGTCCACTAGGAGTCATCATGAAACGTATCAAAGCATACCTGCTCTTCCTCATCTCCGCCGCCCTCATCGCCCTGCTCTTCCTCTTCGACCGCCCGACGGGGACCCGTGCCGCCGTCACCACCCTCACCTCCCTCAAGGAGATGCTCCTCATCCTCCCGCCGGTCTTCATCCTCCTCGGGCTCTTGGACGTCTGGGTACCCCGTGAGACGATGGTGCGCTTCATGGGCGAGGGATCCGGTCTGAAGGGGGGTCTGCTGGCGTTTCTCTTGGGAAGCGCGGCCGCCGGCCCGCTCTACGTGGTCTTCCCCATCGCCGCCGCCTTCATGCGCAAGGGGGCCACGTTCGCCAACATCCTCATCCTCATCGGCGCTTGGTCGACGACCAAGATCCCGATGATCCTCTTCGAGCTCAGCTCGATGGGCCTGCGCTTCGGCCTGACGCGCCTTGCGCTCAACATCCCCGTTATCCTCATCATCACGCTGGTGATGAGCCGGGCCTTCAGCAAAGAGGAGGTCTCCGCCCTCTATGCACGGGTGGAAGAACTCGACTAGGAGACAGCGCTCGCGAGGCCAAGGAGGCGGTCCAGGTCCTCGATGCGCACCACGCGGCTACCGACCAGCGTGATGACTCCCTCCTCCTCCAGATCGTTGAGTTTGCGCGACAGCGTCTCCCGCGCCAAGCCGAGGTAGTTGGCCAAGCCCTCGCGCGACAACGGCAGGGTGATCTCGGTGATGCCGTCGACCTCCCGCCCATAGGGGCGGCGGAACTCCAAGAGGAGGCTCGCGATCCGGATCTCGGCGTTGCGCCCACCCATCGACTGCATCGCGCTCTCCAACACCCGCATCCGGTTGGCCATCGCCTCGATGATCTCGACGGCTACCTTCGGTTGGGTGAGGAGGAGACTCCGGAAGTGCTCGGTGCTGAGGATGCAGACATCACACTCCTCGAGCGCCTCCACCGTATACGGCACCTCCTCCTCGGTGAGGAGAAAGCGTGCCCCGTAGTAGTCGTTGGCCGGAAAGATGTAAAGGATCTGTTCACGCCCGTCACCGGTGATGCGGTACGCCTTGGCGCTCCCGTTCTGGATGACGGTGAAGCCTTCGGCCCGATCCCCTTCCTTGACGAGGATCTCCCCCTTCTTATAGCGCTTGTGCTCCATCTGGGCAGTGAGGGCATGCACCGTCTCCATATTGAGGCTGGCGAAGAGGGGGACGCTGCGGATGCACCGGTCATTGGTGCAATGCGTACAGGTTTCAGAGATTTCCATCCAAACTCCTAGTAAATTACTTCTAATGTGATTTCAATCACAGCAACAATCTTTTGTTCGTGGTAGAACAAGGCTGGAACCAGTATACGAAAGATTAGAGCAAGAGGAAACACTATGAAGAACCGCTATGAAATAGACGTGAGATCGTACATCAATGACCACTACACCCCATATGACGGCGACGCCTCCTTTCTCGCCTCCCCCACCGAGCGCACCCTCGCCCTCTGGGAGAAGCTCAAGGCGCTGCTCGCCATCGAGCGCGAGAACGGGGGGATGTACGACATCGATGAGAAGACCATCTCGACCATCACCAGCCACCGGGCCGGCTACATCGACCGAGAGAGAGAGCAGATCGTCGGCCTGCAGACCGACGAGCCGCTGAAGCGCGCCATCATGCCGTTCGGCGGCATCCGCTTGGTGCACACCGAGCTGAAGGCGTACGGGCGACAGATGGATGAGCGGGTCGATGAGGTCTTCACGTTCCGCAAGACCCACAACGACGGCGTCTTCGACGTCTACACCGACGAGATGAAGAGAGCGCGACACAGCGGCGTCATCACCGGCCTGCCCGATGCCTACGGGCGCGGGCGGATCATCGGCGACTACCGCCGCGTCCCCCTCTACGGCATCGACCATCTCATCGCACAGAAAGAGGCGGCCAAGAAAAACTTCATCTTCGATGCAATGACAGAGGAGGTCATCCGCGAGCGCGAGGAGCTCAGCGAGCAGATCCGTGCCCTCCAGGCGCTCAAGGCGATGGCCGCCTCCTACGACTTCGATATCTCTCAGCCGGCACGCGACACCAAGGAGGCGATCCAGTGGCTCTACTTCGCCTTCCTCGCCGCCACGAAGGAGCAGAACGGGGCGGCGATGAGCCTGGGCAGGGTCTCGACCTTCCTCGACATCTACAGTGAGCGTGACCTGAAAGAGGGACGCTACACCGAGGATGAGATCCAGGAGCTGGTCGACCACTTCATCATGAAGCTGCGCATCATCCGCTTCCTGCGCACCCCCTCCTACGACGCCCTCTTCAGCGGGGACCCGACCTGGGTCACCGAGTCGATCGGCGGTGTCGGCCTCGATGGGCGGCACCTGGTCACGAAGATGAGCTACCGCTTCCTCCACACGCTGACCACCCTCGGGCCGGCCCCGGAGCCCAACCTGACGGTGCTCTGGGCCTCTCGGTTGCCGAACGCCTTCAAAGCGTACTGCGCCCGCCTCTCCATCGAGACCTCCTCGATCCAGTATGAGAGTGACGACCTGATGCGCTGCCACTGGGGCGACGACTACGGCATCGCCTGCTGTGTCTCAGCGATGCGCCTCGGCGAGCAGATGCAGTTCTTCGGCGCCCGCATCAACCTGGCCAAGGCCCTCCTCTATGCCATCAACGGCGGGCGGGATGAGAAGGACGGCAGCCAGGTCGGCCCCAAGCTCAAACCCATCGAGGGCGACGTCCTCGACTATGATGAGGTTGTCGACCGGTACGACGCGATGACCAGCTGGCTGGCAAAGCTCTACATCGAAACGCTGAACGTCATCCACTACATGCACGACAAGTACAGCTATGAGGCGCTCGAGATGGCGTTGCATGACGAGAAGATCGTGCGCACCATGGCCGGGGGCATCGCCGGCCTCTCGGTGGTCGCCGACAGCCTCAGCGCCATCAAGTATGCCACCGTGCGCCCGATCCGGGACGAGAGCGGATTGGCCATCGACTTCACCATCGAGGGGAGCTTCCCCACGTACGGCAACAACGATGAGCGCGTCGACTCCATCGCGGCACACCTCGTGGAGGACTTCATCGCCAAGATGCGGCGTCACCAGACCTACCGCAACGCCACCCATACCCTCTCGGTGCTGACCATCACCAGCAATGTCGTCTACGGGCAGAAGACCGGGTCGACCCCCGATGGGCGCAAGGCGGGTGAGCCGTTCGCCCCGGGCGCCAACCCGATGCACGCTCGTGACACCAAGGGGAGTGTAGCGAGCATGAAGAGCGTGGCGAAGCTGCCGTACAGCGCGGCGCAGGATGGGATCAGCTACACCTTCACCGTCGTACCGCAGACGCTCGGCAAGAGCTTACCACTTCAGGTCGGCAACCTCATCACCTTGCTGGATGGGTACTTCGCCGACGGTGGGCACCACATCAACGTCAACGTCCTGGAGAAGGAGACCCTCCTCGACGCCATGGAGCACCCCGAGCGGTATCCACAGCTGACGATCCGAGTCAGTGGATATGCGGTCAACTTCATCAAGCTGACGCGCGAGCAGCAGCTTGACGTGATCCACCGCACCTTCCACCACTCGCTCTAGGAGGATGAGATGGCAGTATACGGAACTATTCATTCAGTGGAGACGATGGGCACCCTCGATGGGCCCGGCCTGCGGTACGTAATCTTCATGCAGGGGTGCTCGATGCGCTGCCGCTACTGCCACAACCCCGACAGCTGGGATTTCAACGGTGGTACGCGCATGAGCGTGGAGGAACTGGTCAGGGACATCCTCTCCTACCGTTCGTTCATCACGAAGGGTGGTGGGGTGACCATCAGCGGCGGTGAGCCGCTTGCACAGGCTCCGTTCGTCCTGGCCTTGGTACGTGCCCTGAAGGAGGAGGGTATCCACACCGCCATCGATACCGCCGGCAACGTGCCGCTCGAGCTCAGTGGCGCGGTGCTGCGTGAAGCCGATTTGATTCTCCTCGACATCAAGAGCCTTGACGAGAGGCAGGCCTTCAGCCTGACGGGCATGGGCAACAGCGATACGCTCGCCACCTTGGCCTACTGCCAGGCCATCGGCAAGGATGTGTGGATCCGCCACGTCCTGGTGCCGGGGTGGACCCTCGACGAGACGCGACTCAGCGAGCTCTCCCACTTCCTCACCGCCTTCTCGGTGGTCAAGACGGTGGAGCTGCTCCCCTACCACAACCTCGGCGCCTACAAGTGGGAACAGCTGAAGATGCGCTATCCACTCAAGGATGTGAAGAGTCCCACCGGAGCCGAACTCATGCGCTCCCGCGCCATCTTCGAGGAGCAGGGGCACACGGTCTTGATGACCACCGTGGGTGAGACGAAACAGACGAAGGTCAGTTGACCGCTGCCGCCTCACGGGCCTTGCGACTGGTTCGCAGCTGCTCCAAGGCCTGGTCGAGGACCTGTTTCAGCTCATCATAGCGCCGTCCCTGTTCCTCCTTGTCGTTCGTCAAGAGACAGCCGGCGATGCGCTCGGGCACCGAGAGAGCCTCCTCCTCGAGATCCCTGCCCTTCTCTGTCAGGGTCACCTCGACGGTGCGCTCATCGCTTCTCAGGCGGCGGCGGGTGATGAAGCCGGACGCCTCCAGGCGCTTGAGCAGAGGACTCATCGTGCCGGTGTCGAGGCTGAGGGCGCTGCAGAGCTGCCCCACCGTCCCCTTCTCATGTTCCCAGAGGTAGAGCATGGTGAGGTACTGCGGATAGGTCAGGCCGAGCGCATCGAGCAGCGGACGATAGGCCGCCATCAATTCACGTTCCAGTGCGTAGATGCGAAAACAGAGCTGGAATGAGAGGGTCAGTTGTTCATGGGCCAATGTATGCCTCCTCACAACGAGCGGGGAAGAGAGAAGCCCCGCTACTAGGTTGCGTACAATATAACAGAAGCCAACTTACCTGTCAATTCTCACTTGACCGTGCCCAGAGGTTGATATGCCCCTCCACCGCATGGCGGTCGATGGCGGCAAGCTCCTCGTCGGTGAAGGCGAGATGTGCAAGCGCGCCCACATTCTCGAGGATTTGCTCGGCACAGCTCGCCCCGATGAGGACACTGGTCACCTCCTCCCTCCGCAGGCACCAGGCGAGGGCCATTTGGGCGAGGCTCTGTCCCCGTGAGGCGGCGATCTCGTTGAGGGCGCGGATGTGGGCGAGGTTCTCCTCGCTGAGGAAGGCCTTGGAGAGCGAGCTCCCGCTCCTTGAGGCACGGCTGTCGGCCGGAATTTCTCCAAGATAGCGGTCGGTGAGCATCCCCTGGGCCAGCGGACTGAAGACGATCGTCCCCATCCCCAGCGCTGCCACCGTCTCCAAAAGCTCATCCTCCACCCAGCGGTTGAGCATCGAGTAGGAGGGCTGATGGATGAGCAGCGGCACCCCCATCTCCTTGAGGATCGCATGGGCTTGGCGCGTCTTGGCCGCCGAATACGAGGAGATGCCGACGTAGAGGCACTTGCCCGAGCGATAGGCCGTCTCGAGCGCCCCCATCGTCTCCTCCAGTGGGGTATCGCTGTCAAAACGGTGGGAGTAGAAGATATCCACATACTCCAGACCCATGCGCTTGAGACTCTGATCGAGGCTGGCGAGCATGTACTTACGACTCCCCCACTCCCCGTAGGGGCCATCCCACATCAGGTATCCTGCCTTGGTGGAGATGATGAGCTCATCACGGTGGGATGAGAAATCTTCGGCGAGGAGACGGCCGAAGTTCAGCTCGGCCGACCCCGGAGGCGGACCGTAGTTGTTGGCGAGGTCGAAGTGGGTGATGCCCAAATCGAAGGCGGTGTGCAGCATCCGCCGTGAATTGGAGAGCGAGGCGGTATCGCCGAAATTCTGCCACAGCCCCAATGAGACGGCCGGCAGCTTCAACCCGCTCTTTCCACACCGGTTGTAGGTCATCTGGTCATAACGATGAGTGTTTGCTGTATACATATATCCCTCCTCGGTGGTGAGAGTATACGATACATCCTCGCTTTCCGCTATCACGAAGGGGCGGAGGCGGAGGATTTCAGATCATTCGTCCCCGTTTTTCCTTCGGAGGACCTCCCCTACCTTTCTTGACGCCCCCCTATGGCGATGGTAGCATCAAATCATGGCAGGAAGAGGAAATCCACTCCATTCATCCGCCGACCGTCGCTTATGGCTCAAGTCGGTCATCATTCCCTCGCTGGTCATCTTGCTCCTCTTTCTAGGGTCGGGATGGTGGGCGATACGCTCCCTCCAAAGCTTCTACTACGGGCAATGCCTCGAGGAGGCGGCCCTCACCGCCGACGGATACTCCAAGGCCATCAGCCTCGCCCTCGATGCCCACCGGCTCTTCGAGGAGGCGTTGACCGGAACCCTCGAGACGGCGGTCGCCATCATCGACAGCTACCCCACACCCCTCGACAACGAGACACTCTCCTCCCTCAAAGACAGGCTCCACGTCGATGTCGTCTACCACTACGACCCGAGTCTGACCGTCACATCCTCAAGCGATGGGACGTACATCGGATGGCGCGTCCCCGCCCCGCATCCGATCCGCACCTTCGCCGAGAGCGGCGCCTCCTATGCCGTCGAGGAGTTGCGCGAGGATACGGAGAGCGGCACGCCCTATCGCTACGCCCTCCATCGTCGCGACGATGGCTCGATCATCCAGGTCGGCATCAAGGCCGACGGGACCTATGAGGCCTATGAGGACTTCGCCCTCCAACACATCATCGATGAGCTGAGCCTTCGCAACCCCCATATCAGCCTCGCGCTCGTCGACCAGGCCAATCAAATCAGCGCCGCGACCGAAGGCACCCCGATCGCCTCGATCTTCGAACACCTCGAGGTCGCCGTACCCACCGACATGAAGGGCTACCGTCGGCTCAAGGTCGCGCAGACATCATACCTTGCCTTCCGTCTCCCCATCACCGTCAATGATCAGGACAGCGGCTCGCTGGTGGTCCTCTTCGATCCCTCCAAGCTCGATTATCTGATCAAGGCGATCGCCGTGACCATCACGCTGGTGCTGCTGCTCTTCTTTATCTTCTTCCTCCATTCATTCTGGACGGTCCACCGCCTCAACCGCAGAATCCTCCATGCAGCCAACCAGGATGAGTTGACCGGCCTGGGCAACCTCCGCCTCTTCAATGAGACCATCAGGGGGATGAAGGGCACCGACTGTGCCCTGATGGTCATCAATCCGTTGAACTTCAAGCAGCTGAACATGCTCTACGGCTACGCCCACGGTGATGAAGTGCTCATCAAGCTGGCCACCTACCTCGCCGCCCTCGCATGCAGCCATGAGGGGTGGGAGGCCTTCCGCCTCTCCGACGACCGCTTCTTGTTCTTGCTCACCGGCGCCCTCACCCAAGGGGAGCTGGGCGAAGTGGCCCGCTCCATCATCGCCGACAGCCCCGCACTCGGCTTGGTCTCCCGTCCGGCGCTGGCCATTGGAATCGCGGAAAAACGGTTCGATGAGCCCAGAGAGACCCCGCTGCTTACCCGTGCCCTCATCGCCCTCAACAGCACCGGTGGGGCAAACCCGGTCCAATTCTACACCATCGACCTCGAGTCCCGCCTGATTGGTGACAACGCCATCGAAGAGTTGCTCAAACGGGCCATCGACGGGGAGGCAGGGATTGTCACCCTGGCGTTCCAGCCGATCGTCGAATGCGCATCAGGGAGGATCGTCGCCTATGAGGCGCTGGCCCGCCTCACGGACGACGAAAAGAGAACCGTCTCGCCCGAGCTCTTCATCCCCATCGCGGAACGCCACCAGTTGATCACCGGACTCGGCACGCTTCTCTTTCCGATGGCCCTCACCCTCCTCGAGCGCTTCAAGGAACAGGGGATCACCGATGTCCGCCTCGCCATCAACGTCTCGGCTCTCCAGCTCATGGACGACACCTTCGTGAACTTCGTCCGTTCGTATCTCTCAACGCGGTCAATCGACGGGCGGGCCATCGTTCTTGAACTCACCGAATCCGCCTTCGCCTACGAGGAGGATGGCTTGACACAACGGTTCATGCTCCTGCGGAGTCTGGGCATCGGCCTCTCCATCGACGACTTCGGCAGCGGGTACTCCTCCCTGAGCAGACTGCGCGCCCTGCCGTTCGACATCCTCAAGCTCGGGCGACCCTTCATCCAAGAGATTGAACAGGCAGCGCATGCGCACTTTGTCAGGGACATCATCTCGATGGCCCACCACATCAACAAGCGCGTCGTGGCCGAGGGAGTCGAGACCGAAGCCCAACGAACACTTCTCTCTGCTCTGGGCTGCGACTTGCTCCAGGGCTACCTCCTCGGCAGACCCCTGGGCCTCGAGGAAGTGCTGGAACAGCACGAAAGCGGAGGGGGCCATGCATAGACGGCACCGCCTCCCCACGCTCTTGCTGCTCTCCCTCCTTGCACTCTCCACCGCCCTCTTTGGTCAGCAGTTGCCCGATGTCACGTCAGCCATCGAGCACGCCATCAACCCGATCGTCCTCATCGATGGAGACAGCGGCGAGCTGCTCCTCGCCAATCCCAGCGCCCGGCGTTTCTTCGCCGATGACGGCCCCGTCTCGCTCGATACGCTCTTCAGCCTCACCTCCGGTCCGGTCACGGATCTCCACGGCACGGTGGTCACCCTCGGTGACCCGCCCACGCATCAGATGGTCTCCGTCATCCATGTTGGAGGAGCACCCCACTCCTATTTTGTGATCATGTTGCAGAACTGGGACGCCCAACATCGGTTGGCAGTGAGGAACCGCCTGCTGTTGGCCCTCTTGTTCATCCTGCTCACCGCCTGCCTCATCGTGTTCTTCATTCTGCTGCGCACCCAAGCAACGTTGCTCAAACGATTTCATGAGCACCAACGACGACAAGAATCGACCGTTGTCCTCTTCCAGCAATTTCTCGACAACGACCCGCGTCTGAGCTACGTCCGTGACAGCAAGGGAGCGGTCATCTTCGCCAACAAAACGTTCGAAAAGCACTTCGGCACCCCTCCCTACGATGAATCGGTGGTGACCTCCCTCCTCGATCCAGTGGTGATTGGAGAGAGCATGGACGAGATTCAACGCATCGTGAAGACGGGGGAAACCATCAATGCCGTCCGGCATTACAAGGGCAGGACCGTACGCGTCTTCAAGTTCCCCGTGAGGGTGCCGGACGGGGGGCCCGGTGTCGGGGCTTTGATCGGCGACATCACCGATGAGATGCAGGTCGAAGAGATCCTACGGGAGAACCTCAGGCGTTCCGCCCTCCTCGTCGAGATGCTCAGCAGCGTCCATACCGATGACCAAGCGCACGCCGACCGGGGTCTGGAGCTTGCCTGCACCCTCACCGACAGCAGTGCGGCCCTGCTCCTCCTCTACAATGAGAGGGAAGGCGTGCTCTCCATCGCCAGCAGCTGCAGGCTGCATACCCCACCGACTGAACTGAGCCGGGCGACCACCGCATACCTGCTCGACCGCACCGCCGGTGGACGCGCCTTGATCGAAAATGGGGACACGGAGGCCAATCCACTCGCCTCGGTGATGGGCTCGAAGCTGGAGTCGCTGCTCACGGTCCCCTTCTACGCCGATGAGGTGCTCGGCGGCATCGTCCTGCTCAGCGACAGCAAGGGCGGGTACGATGAACAGGACGGCTATCAGGTGCAGCTGCTCTTCAGCTCCCTGTACACGGCGGCCCTGAAGAGCCAACGTGACCGGGAGTTGCAGGAGAGCCGGGCGAGCCTCCGCCTGATCCTCGATTCCACCGCTGAAGGGATCTTCGGCATCGATGAGAGGGGACACTGCACCTTCGCCAATTTGAGCAGTCTCTCGTTGCTGGGGTACACGGATCAAGATGAACTCTTGGGAAAGAGCATCCATGAGACCATCCACCCAAAACGGAGGGACGGTTCGCCTCTGAAAATCCAAGAGTGTCCCATCTGCAACACCATCGATGACGGGGTCGGCATCATCATCGAGAACGAAGTCTTCTGGCGCAAGGATGGCTCATGCTTTGATGTGCTTGCCTCCGCCTACCCCCAGAAGTGGAACGACCGGACCATCGGGGCGGTCATCACCTTCAGCGACAACACCGAACGCAAGCAAGCCCAGGACCGCATCGAGTATCTGAGCTTCCACGACCAGCTCACCGGCCTCTACAACCGCACCTACTTCGACCAAGCCCTCACCGATGCGCAGAACAAGGCCGTGTTGCCCTTCTCCATCATCGTCAGCGATGTCAACGGCCTGAAGCTCACCAACGACATCTTTGGCCACAGCGCCGGTGACGAGCTGCTCATCGAAATCGCCCATACCCTGACGCGCCACTGCCCCCCTAAAGCGATCATCAGCAGGATCGGGGGTGATGAGTTCGTCATCCTGCTGCCGCGCCACGACGAGAAGCAGACGGAGCTCATCGCCACATCAATCCTGGAGAGCCTCGATCGGCCGACCATCTTCACCGGCAGGCAGGCCCTCGCGCTCGGGTCAGCGACCCGACACTCGATCGAGGAGCCGATCCATGAAGTCTTTGACCATGCGGAGGATCTGATGTACCAACAGAAGATGCTGCGCCTGCGCGAGACACAGCACCACCAACTCGAGATGCTCATCCACACCCTCTTTGAAAAGGCGCCACAAGAAGAGCGCCACGCAGAGCGCGTGAAGAACCATGCCATCGCCATCGGCGCGGCCTTGGGCCTCGATGATGAAAACCTCAGTATCCTGGGGAGGGCCGGCTACTACCACGATATCGGCAAGCTCGTCCTCGATGCCGATTTGATCGCATCAAAGGGAAACGACCCCTCCCAGCGGCGAGCCTACCAGAGCCACGTCAGCGCCGGCTATCGGATCCTCAATACCTTCGAGGAGACGATGGATTTGGCTCCGTACGTTCTCCACCACCACGAGTGGTACAACGGCGGCGGATATCTGAAGGGACTGGGGGGCAAGGAGATTCCCTACCTCTCCCGTATAATCCGCCTCGCCGAGATCTGGGAACGGGAGGATCTTGATGAAAAGAGCATTGAGGAGATCGTCACGACCCTGAACGGGGTCTCAGGGGTCGAGGCCGACCCCCAGATGATACACCGGATCATCGCCTCCCTCTGATCAGGCGAGAGTGACGAAGCCCGAGGAGCGTCCGGTCGTCTCATACCACAGGGAGAATTCGATGGGGAAACTCTCACCCGCATCGTAGATGGTGAGCATCACAGGGCTCCCTTCGCTCACTTGGAAGAGGCCGACCACCGTCACCCAGTGCCAGGGATCGAGGTTCCGGATTCCCGCCGAGTCCAGGTTGAGGAACGCGACCGGTTGGCCCGCCTGGAGGCTTTTGGTGATGAAGGCGACCACCTCGTCCAGAAAGGGGCGCGCTTCGCGCTCCTTGGGGATGGCCAGGCTGACCACCGTACGATCGATGGTGTGGGCAGCGAGGTAGCGCTCCAGCCCCCGGGTGAAGTGGCTGACCAGATGCACCCCCATGAGGCCGGGGGTGATATAGGTCCACACCTCCTCCATCAAGGCGACCATCCCATCCTTGTCCGTGACGGTCATCAGGCCCAGCTCAGGGTACGTGCGGCTGTTGTAGAGCAAGAGCTGGCTGGCCGTCGTCGGCCCACACCCCGCCCTGCGCTGCCAGGAGAGCGGGTACCACTCCTGGTCCGCCCCATGATGGAGGGTGCCCTCGCCATCGATGAGGTGGAGACGCTCCACACCCTCCAACACAATCGATCGATACATGCGTCCCCCTACCTGACCAGCTGACCAGGCCAGGAGTTGATCCCGCCGAAGTCGTGGACCGTCGTATACCCAAGCCTCAAGAGCCGTCGGGCGGCCTGCGCTGAACGAGATCCGCTGCGGCAGTAGACCAGGATGGTGGCATCACGGTCATCGAGGGAGGCGGGGGGAACAGAGGAGATGCTCTCGACGGGGATGTTGATGGCGCGTGGGATATGACCGGCGGAGAACTCGGCGGCGGTACGCACATCGACGATCACCACGTCCTCCCCCTCCATCAGCGCCTCGGCCTCAGAGGCCGTGATACGGCTGTATCGGGCGCCCCCCGATCCTTGGCTGTGGCGACTGCGGAATTTCGAGATACCGACGAGAAGGAGCACGACAACCAGGACAGCGACAAATATCTTATTCATTCACGAGGTCTCCTTGCTCAAAGATGGCGATTTGCCCCCCATACGTCAAGGGATGGGTACAATTAAGCCGGGAGTTTCCTCCCGGCCCATTGGCCCGGCCCACTCACTCTTCACTGGTGTCCAAGAGCGCATCGAGATAGCCGATCATCACCTCGGCCTTGAGCTTCTCCAGCTCATAGGCACGCTCGACCGCCAACGCTTGGCTCTTGTACGCATCCTTGAGGTTCTTCACCGGATACGATGCCAACACCCAGACCGTACCATCGGAAGCGGTGTACCGCTCGACGATCGACACACCCCTGAGGGCGATGTTCACCGTCTGTACGCTGAGGTTCTGCAGGACTTCCAGCATCTGTTGGGTGCGCAAGGATTCCCCGGCTTCCTCGATGAAGGTCACCAGCGCGTTCTCGACGTTCGTCGAAGCCCACCGTCCGATGGCGTCCTTTGCGGCGCTCTCGGCGCGCAAGGCGCTGGTTTGAGGTGAGGACTGCTTGGCGCTCGCCACCTCATAGTGGGTGCTCTTGGTCGACTTTGGGGTATGGGTCGTCCAGTACGGGGACCCATCGGGATTCACTTTCGGCGTGGCACAGCCGGTGAAAACCAGGATGGCCACGATTGCAATCGCCAGTATTCGTTTCGTCATCGCTTCTACTCCTTATTCATAACAGGAAGCCAAGCTCCAGTAGCTCTTGCTCTCAGCGTCGTAATAGCGGTCCACGATGGTGAAACCCCTGAGCAATCCACGCTGAGCCTGATAGAGCACCCGCTCCATCAGGTCGTTGTATGTACTCACCTTCTCGATCGAGAAGACGTGCTCACTCTTCAAATCCAGCAGATTCTGTGCCGCAGTGAAATCAGCGGCTTCAAGGCTGCGGTTGAGCAAGGAGTACCGAATGCTCGATCCGACTGCGAACCGATGCCCCTCCACCTGCGGCAATACGCTCATCCACGTCGGCTTCCCATCGCGGTCGTACTGGCTGGTATAGATCCTCCTCGACGCCTCCTCATCGGGATATTCGGCCACCACGACCGCCCCCGCCTCTCGATCGAAGGCCACGGTGATGATCTTCAAGCGCTTGATCGTCTCTCCAAGGTGGGTATCATCCCAATAGCCATGATCATCTGAAGCGAAGGATTTCAAGTTCCCATCAGCGTGTGATGCGGTCACCAAGCGGCTATCGAGGGCCAGGGCCGCCTTGAGGTGGATCGACTTGGCTACCGCCACGATGGCCTCTTCCACCATCCGCTCCTCGGTCGAATACGGGCCTGAGATGCCCACATAGACGTTGGAAGGATAGCCGCTGATGTCGAGATTCGCCAAAGCCCCCGCCCGCTGTTCGACCGAGGTCGTGGTACAGCCGGCGAGGAGAGACACCAGCAACAAGAGGGGGACGAATCGAGCCAAGGCGCTTAGATTCCTTTCAGCAGGTTGGCAAACGCGTCCTTCATCTTGGCATTGGCTGCAGCGGCGGCCTCACTCTCGGTGAAGGCTTCCACGACAGCCTCGGCGGCCGGCTCAAAGTTTCGCTCGACGTTCGCGATCGGGATGGAGCACAGCACCCAGACCCCACCATCGGCATCGACCCACAGCTCCTCCGTCGTCACCCCGCTGAGTGTCGCCTCGGCGATCTGTTGGCTCACCACTTCCATGGCATCGAGGGCCTGGCGGTTATCGCCGCTTCCGGCATCGTTGAGATAGGTGACCACCACTTCCTTGACACTCGTGCTGACCCACTCCGCGATCTTGTTCTTCGCTTCCACGGTCGCCCGCTTGATGGAGGTTTGCTTGTCACTCATCTTTCCATAGCCGCTCTCATAGTGCATATCCTGGGCGGTGATCGTCTTATAGACCCACTCTGGCCGGGGGATCCCCTCTGCCCCGATGACCAACGGCTGCACGACTTCGGCAGCTGCCTTTTCCACCTTCGTGGCACATCCGGCAAGAACCAGGACGATCAGCACTCCCAATACGAATCCATACCATCTCTTCATATCAATCCTCCATCATCATTGAACTGCAAGGCTTTGCAGCAACAGTACGACAAACTCCTGTACCCCATCATTCGATGCAGAGCGCAGAGCGCGCTGGGCGGCCTCCTCCTTTCCCAAGGCGGCCTCCCTCGAGCCGCTTTGGTGGGAGAGATAGACCGTCTCATCCCCCTTGAGCTGGAAGGCGAGGGTATAGCGCACGTAGTGATAGGGGCTCCCCTCCATCACCACCTCCTCATCACGATAGTACACATCCGCTTCATAGGCGGCCCTCCCGTCGGTGGTGGAGAAGCCAAGGCTCTGGAAAGCCGCCTCATAGGCACTCTGCAACGTTGCCTTGGCTCCCTCCGGTGCATCGACGTTCACAGACACCACAATGGTACTGGCAAGGCGCCCGAGCTCCTGGCGCAGCGGCAGGAGCACCTGGCTCTGCCTCGTGCCGCTCAAGACCTGGATCTGGTCCAAAAAGCCCTGCTCTTGTGTTGCGAGGCTCAGCTCCTCGAGAAGGAGGATGTACTGGCGCAAGGGGTCGCCCGTCAAGAGGCGCTTGGTGCGCATCGCACTGCGCTCAATGGCAAGCTCACCCGCCCGCTCTCGGTAGACGTCGGCGCTCTTCTTTCGATGCACCACCACCCGGGCGTGGACACGGCCCAATGAGTCGGTGAAGACATTGGCCACCTCGCTGCCGATGAGCTCTTCGGTCGTACTGCTCACCCGCCCCATCTCGAGCATCTCAAAAGCCTGGGTGAAGGTGCTCTGTCCCGCCTCATCAGTACTGCTGGTGGAGAGGGTGGTGAGCTCGGTGACCGAGCGCACCTCAGATTTGAAGATCTGGCTGAGGGCGGCGCGGGCGTTGTCGACGGCCTGCTCCCTCGTCGAACCCGACCCCACCGCCGCCAGGTAGGTGTCTTGGTCGTAGCTCTTGTCGTAGGAGCTGTCCATCCACGCGGGGTATGATGAAGATCCCATCGAGGTGGCACAGCCGGAGAGGAGGGACAGAGAGAGCAGGATGGGCAGCAACAACGATCTCACACCGACCTCCTAGAACTTGTACTTCGGTTGCTTGATGAGTTTCTTGATCGTCTCTTCGCCCACCCACACCTTGCGGTTGGTCTCGATGTCGATCAACTCAGCGCTGACGTAGTAGGTGCGGACCATCTGGTTGCCGCTCTGGTCGAGGTTGGTGCGAACCGCCCCTTGGAGGAGGTAATCGGCCCCGATCTCCTTGCCCAGCGCCTTGGCGGTCTCCTCACTGGCGAAGTACTGCTGTTCAGCCCGCTCCTCGCGCACCGAGGCGCGGAAGCTCTGGTCAGCGACCATATCGACCTGGCCTGAGTTGATCAGCTCCATCTCATACCGTTTGGTGATGATGGAGGTGTCGATGTGTTCGCTGCTTCGGTTGAGGAAGCTTCCGACGATGACCACCGGGCGCTTGCCGGGGTGCGCCATGCGATAGGATCCGATCCACCCCGCCGAGAGCGAGGAGTCGACCAGCGCCTGGGAGACGATGCGGATATCGGTATCATTCCACGTACCGCTGATGTCGATGTCGGTGTCGGCGGCCAACCGATTGACGCTCACACTGCTCTGACAGGAGAAGAGCACGGGCAGAAGAAGCAACAACAGAAGGAGTCGTTTCATAATTCTCTCCAACGAAATTCTCTATTTTCATCCCCATTCTAGCAGAGAACAACGCTCCTGTGTAAAAAACCAACCAGATGCAGCAAAAGTGTCAGAGCCCGGTCGGCCACTCTGTACCCCGTTGATGAATACGGTAATCCCGGTGAGGGAAAAGAAGGAAGAATCTGAATCGGGGGGAACCCCCTCAATGCGACAAAAACCGTTATTCGTTGCACCTATGCCCTATCGATGCTACATTGATACCGAAAAGGATGGAAGGGATGGGAGTATCACCGCGTCGGCACCGCATCATCACCGCTCTCTGTTGTGTGCTGACAGTCAGCATGCTCCTT
>LVBF01000009.1 GCA_001604325.1 Spirochaetales bacterium Spiro_04 | reverse complement strand
GGCTTGGTCATCGGCGATGAAGCGCATCGCCTCTCTTCTGAACTCTTCGTCCTTCTCTTGGGCGAGGGTATGGACGAGCAGCTGTTCGCTGTCGAAGTCTATGATCGGGTAGAGGGTGCCGTCGAAGTCAAAGATGATGCAGTGCTTCATGGCCATAGCCTAGCAAGTGGGGAAAAAAAGGGGAAGGCCCCATGACCTTCCCCAGATGTTGACGATGCAACGTATTGCCTAGTTCTCCTTGCCGTAGAGCAGGTCGAAGTACTCCATGTCGGTGGAGAGGACCTTCCGCAGCGTCGGGATGGTCTTGCGATACGACTCGAGGGTCCGCCAGAGCTCGAAGAATTCCGGGTCGGCCTCGTAGGCGTCGCTGTAGATCTGCGTCGCCCGGGCATCGGCCACGCCCTTGGTCCGCTCGGCGGTCGCATAGGCGGCGCTGAGGATCTGCTTCTGCTCGCTCTCCGTCTTTCCCTGCCACTGGGCGAGCTGACCGCGTCCGTAGGAGCGGTACGCCTCGGCGATCTGGTTCCGTTCCTTGATCATCCGCAGATAAACGCTCTCGGTGAGGTCGTCGCTGTAGCGGATCTGGCGCACCACGATGTCGATGAGCTCGATGCCGAAGCCGTCGGTGAAGCGCTTGGCCTGGTTGTACATCATCGTGGACAGTCCGTCACGACCGACCTTGATCGTCTCCTGCTTGGCCACGGTGGCCGTCAAGTTGCGCAGCGTCTCGGCGTCCTCCACCGAATCGAGGCTCTGCACCTCCTCCTCGATGGTGATGGTGTTGATCTGGTTGCTGTTGCGCACCGCCTCGTTGAGGTAGTTCTCACTGACGATCGTCCGAATCGAGCTGTCGAGCACATCGTTGAGTCGGTAGAGGCCGTTGTCGATGGTGTTCACCGTCTCGTAGTAGAGGGCCGGGTCGGAGATCTTCCAACGCGCCGTGGTGTCGACCCAGATGAACTGGTTCTCCTTGGTCGGGATGCGCTGTGCCGCCCCGTCCCAGCTGAGGATCTTCTTGGGGTAGAGGACCACGTTGTCGATGAGCGGCATCTTGAACTTCAGACCGGCGGTCTGCTCGATGTCGACGATCTTCCCGAAGCGGGTGACCACCGACTGCTGTCCTTCAAAGAGGATGTAGAAGGGGCCGAGGAGGATGAAGATCACGAGGAAGATGACGACGATGACGACGGTCGTAATGACTTTCTTATTCACGTGCGCACTCATTTTGCACCCCCTTCGAGCATCTGGATGGGCAGATAGTTGGCAAGCTTCTTGTCAACCAGCGTCACCGACCCGCCTTCCTGCGGGGTGATGATCGACTCCATCGTCTCGATGTAGAGACGGCGGCGGGTGATCTCCTTGCTCTTCTCATACTCCTGTCTCACGCTATCAAAGCGCGCCACATCTCCCTCGGCTTGGTTGACACGCTCGCTGGCGTACCCTTCGGCGACCTGGATGATCTGGTTGGCCTCACCGCGGGCGGAGGGGATGATCTTGTTGTAGTTCTGCTTTCCTTCGTTGATGTAGCGGTTCATGTCCTGGATCGCCTTGTTGACGTCCTCGAAGGCGTCCTGGACCTCACCGACCGGCGGGACGATGTTCTGCAGCTTGACGGTGATGACACGCACCCCCAGGCCGAAGGAGTCGAAGAGGGCCTGCATGTTCTCCTGCGCCTCGACCTCGATGCGGGTTCGCTGACTGGTCATGACGCTGAGGATCGGCAGGTCGCCGACGAGCTTGTTCATCACGCTCTGGCTGATGTCCCGGATCGTCGTCTCACGGCTCTCGACATTGAAGAGCCAGTTGTAGGCGTTCTCGATCTTGTACTGGACGATCCACTGCACATCGATGATGTTCAAATCCCCGGTGAGCATCAAACTCTCGTTGGTATAGTCGGCATGCTGGAAGAGCGGTGATGAGCTGCTGTTGGTCCGGTAGCCGAAGGTCATCGTCTGTACCACCTGGGTGGGGACGTTGTAGCTGACCTCAATTCCCAGCGGGATCTTCGTCTGTAGGCCAGGTCCGACGGTTCGGTTGTACTTTCCAAGGCGCAGGACAACAGCTTGTTCGGTCTGGTCGACCACGAAGAAGCTGCTGAGCACCAGCATGACGAGCACAACAGCTGCCACGACCCACAGCACGAGTTTCGGGCTGATGTTCACCTTCCGTCGTGCAGGTCTTGGGTTTTGCTGCATGGTATCCATGGTTTCTCCTTGCGTGCAGGGCGCACACTCTCAATGTACCGACTGGTCAGAGCATCGTCAAGGAGCGGGTGGCATTGAAATAAAGGAGACGGAGAGCTATCATGGGCGGTATGAAAAAGAGATTGATCACCAGCGCGCTCCCCTATGTGAACAACATCCCCCACCTCGGCAACCTTACCCAGGTGCTCTCGGCCGATGTATTTGCCCGATTCTGCCGCTCCAAGGGGTATGAGACCCTCTACATCTGCGGCACCGACGAATACGGCACGGCCACCGAGACGAGGGCGCTGAAGGAGGGGGTGAGCCCGCGCGAGCTCTGCGACCGCTACCACGCCATCCACCGCGACATCTACCAGTGGTTCGACATCGCGTTCGACCACTTCGGGCGCACCAGCACCCCGCTGCAGACCGAGATCGTCCAGGACATCTTCCACAAAGTCGACGAGGCGGGGTATATCAATGAACATGAGGTGGAGCAGCTCTACTGTCCCACCTGCCGCCGCTTCCTCGCCGACCGCTTCGTCGAGGGCACGTGCCCGAACTGCGGCCACGACGGGGCGCGCGGCGATCAGTGCGACAACTGCCAGACGCTGCTCGACCCCACCGAGCTCATCAAGCCCCGCTGCGGGGTGTGCGGCACGACGCCCGAGGTCAAGCGCACCAAACACCTCTACATCGACCTGCCCAAGGCGCTGCCGTTGCTCGAAGCGTGGATGGAGAAGGCGAGCAGCGAGGGCTTCTGGGCCAACAACGCCATACAGATGACCCGCTCGTGGATCCGCGACGGGCTCAAGGAGCGCTGCATCACGCGCGACCTCGAGTGGGGGATCCCGGTCCCGAAGGAGGGGTACGAGCACAAGGTCTTCTACGTCTGGTTCGATGCCCCCATCGGGTACATTTCGATCACGGCCAACACCACCGATGAGTGGCGGTCGTGGTGGCATGACCCGGAGCACGTCGAGCTCTTCCAGTTCATCGGCAAGGACAACATCCCCTTCCACACCGTCATCTTCCCCTCCTGCCTCCTGGCGACCGGGGAGAAGTGGACGATGCTGCACCATATGTCGAGCACCGAGTACCTCAACTACGAGGGGGGGAAGTTCAGCAAGAGCCTCGGCATCGGGATCTTCGGCAACGACGTACAGGACACCGGCATCCCCGCCGACGTGTGGCGCTTCTACGTCTACCTCAACCGTCCGGAGAAGAGCGACGTGACCTTCAGCTGGAAGGATCTGCAGGAGAAGGTGAACGGTGAGCTCATCGGCAACCTCTCCAACCTCGTCAACCGGACACTGACCTTCGTCAAGCGCTTCTTCTCTGAGGGTGAGATCTTCGCCTCAGAAATCGACCGTGCTCTCTGGGGCGAGGTCATGGAGCGTGAAGCGAAGATCGACGCGCTGCTCGAGCACGCCGAGGAGCGCGAGGGTTTGCGCCAGATCCTCGCCCTCTCCTCGCTCGGCAACAAGGCCTTCCAGGACAGTGAGCCGTGGAAGCTCAGGAATACCGATCCTGAACGGGCCAAGAGCCTGCTGAAGACGCTGGTCTACCTCATCCGGGACCTCGGTATCATGGTCGAGCCGTACATGCCGGCCACCAGCCGGAAGATCCTCGGCTTCCTCGCCTCCGATGGGGCGCGATGGACCGATCTGGGAACGACGGACGGGATCTCTGCGGTGGGCGAGGTGAGCTTGCTCTTCGATAAGCTTGAGGATGAACAGATCGAGACGCTCAGGGCGCGCTACAGCGGCAGCCAGGAGGAGCGCAAGGATAATATGGAGAAAGAGATGGAGAACACAGAGACCGAGATCAGCGTGGGTGACCGCTTTGCAGAGCGGGTCATCCTCAAGGTCGCGCACATCAAGGAAGTGGAGAAGCATCCTCAAGGGGACAGGCTCTACATCCTCACCCTCGACATGCAGGAAGAGGAGGAGCGGATCATCGTCAGCTCGATCGTCCCGTTCTATGAGAGAGAGGAGCTCTTGGGGCGCAACATCGTGGTGGTGAGCAACCTCAAGCCGGCGAACTTCCGCGGCGTCAAGAGCCGGGGGATGCTGCTTGCGGCAAACGACCCCGATGCTCCCGAGCACACCACCTGCGAGGTGATCTTCGCCGACCAGTTCGAGGTGGGCACCGTCCTCACCCTCGAGGGGTATGAGGCGCCCAAGCTCGACCAGCCGTACATCAAGGCGGATCACTTCTTCGAACTGCCGATCAAGACCGAGGATGGGGTGGTGAAGGTCGATGGCAAGGCCATCGGCAGCGGGGGCAAGACCCTGCGGGTCACACGCTACCTCAACGGCGTGGTCAACTGATGGAGGAGGCGGTGCAGGTCAAAGCGTGTGACACGGGTGCACTCTCCTGGGCACACTCCGCCCTCCAGACCCCGCTTTGGGCGGCGATCAAGGAGGCGCACGGCTGGACGGCACATGCATTCACCATCGAGCGGGGAGGTCAGGTCACTGACCTCCTTGTCTTGGTCCGCCCGATCTTCGCAGGACAGAGGCTGGCCTACATCCCCTTCGGTCCTGCGGGCATTGCAGGGGAGGAGCTGGCCGAGCTCTGTCAAACGCTGAAGGCGGCTCTGCCCCGTTCGGTCTTCGCCCTGCGCCTCGACCTGCCCTTTGGATCCTCATCTCACTCCGATGGCAAAGATTTCTTTGTCTGCCCCACCTCCATCCAGCCCGAGGCGACGATCCGCATGGACCTCTCAGGCGGCTACGAGGCGGTGCGGAAGCTGTATCATGAGCGGGCGACCAGGGCCCTGAGAAAGATCGCCGCCAGTGCGCTCACCATCGCCGAGTACCGGGGGGAGGGGGAGCTCTTTGATGAGTTCTACGCCCTCTACCGCCATACCGCCGAGCGGGATGGATTTTTGAGTCGGAGCCGCTCCTACCTCTCCACCATCGTCTCCGATGGGTCAGATCGGCGCATCCGCCTCTTCACCGCCACACTCAATGGAGATCTCGTGGGTGCCATCATCGTCCTCTTCGCCGATGATGAGGCGCTCTACCTCATCGGCGCATCGAAGCGGGTGGAGGGGATCTCCCCCTCCTACGCCCTGCAGGATGTGGCCATCCGGGAGGCGTGCGAGCGGGGCTGCACCGTCTACGACCTCTATGGGGTGGGGGGACCGGAGGGGCGCGCCCCACACCTCTCGAGCCTCGAGCTCTTCAAACGCTCCTTCGGTGGGGTGCGCGTAGAACGACCCCCCACGATGGATCTTCCGTATCGTCGGGGGGTATGGCGCCTCTATCGCGTATCTGAGCGAATTCGGTTTCTGACTGTCAGGGCGAGACGAGCGCTGAGACGAGCGCCTTGAACTGATCTCCGCGGTCGAACTCATTGACGAAGAGCTCGAAGGAGGCGGCCCCGGGGCTCAGGAGGATGACCTGGATGAGGTTGGGGACCTGGGTATGCTTTGCCAGCGCCTCATGGTAGCTGGCCGCCAGCGCATCGTCCATCGTCGAGAAGGGGCCCATGTAGTCGATCTTGTGCTCCTTGAGCAGCGGCAAGAGCTTGGTGCGCGTGAAGCTGCCGTCGAGCAGTGAGAGGCTCTCCGCCCCCTCCAACTCTTCAGCCATCCCATCCGGGCTGAGATTCTTGTCGGTGCCGCCGCAGATGAGGTGGACGGCCAGGTCTCTGAAGCGGGAGTAGCTGAAGTGCACCGCCTCGGGTATCGTCGCGGCGCTGTCGTTGATGAAGATGATGCCGTCATGGGAAGCGACCTGTTCGATGCGGTGGGGCACTCCCTGGAAGCTGGAGAGCGCCTTGATGATCGAGCGGTACTTGAAACCGAGCGACAGGAGGATGGCGTAGGCGCTCTTGAGCTGCGGCATCGACTCGAGCTCCTTGACGCTGACATGGTCGATGCCGCGGATTTTCTTCCGCTCCAAGCCGGTGAGCGCGGCGATGCGGGTGATGAGGGCATCCGGGACGACGGCGTTCTTCACCGTCTTGGTGAAGAGCTCGAGCTTGTCCTCAAGGTAGCGTTCGATGGAGTCGTAGGTGTTGAGGTGGTCGGGGTAGAAGTTGGTCAGCGCGCAGACCTCCATCTCCGGCAGATTGCCGTGGAGGGCGGTGACCGTGTCGCGCACCTGCCAGGAGGAGAACTCGCAGACGAGGTAGTCGGGCAGCACCCTTCCCTCGCTCTTGCGCCGTTCCCACTCACTGAGCACACTGAAGGCGCTGATGCCCATGTTGCCGCACTGCATCGCCTCATACCCAATCTCTGTGAGGGCGTGGGCGACCGCCGCACTGGTGACGGTCTTTCCCTTGGTGCCGGTGATGGCGATGATCTTGACCTCTTCGCACCACGGCGACGAGAAGAGCCAGGCGAAGTCGTTGATGACCATCCGCGCCTGGGCGAGCATGGGGTGGGTCGGGGGGATGGCGGGATTCTTGATGACGATGTCGGCCCAGAGGAACTCCTCGCTACGGTGTTCCCCGATGATCAGGTGGGCGCCGCGCTCCTTGAGTTCAGCGATCGACCCCTTCAGCTCCTCTGCTCCCTTCAGGTCGGTGATCCGTACCTCATCGCCGCGGTCCAAAAAGTATGTGGCGGCTGCATGGCCGCCGCCATGGAGCCCCAAGCCGAAGATCAGAACCTTCATGCATCCTCCTTCACCCCCATAGTATGAAGAAAGTGGGCACAGAGCAAGTAGAATGGTCATCTGTCATTCCTATTCTTTGTATTTTAGAATTTACAATGGCACGGGTATCGAATGGAAGGGGCTTGAGAGCGCATATGCGATTAAAATTGATAGAAAACGGACCTGCTCAGGTACCATGAGCACGTATCCCCCTGTACCAATGAGAGGTTCTTGTTGCAGGGGGCTCCACGTTCATCGAAGAGCCTTCTTCTGTCTGTACGCGGGGTGTCTTTACATGAATAGATCGAGCGGCATCGCTCGCCTGAGGCGAAGCACCGATGGCGGATTTTTTGGACCGCGTCCGTGATTGCCGTTGTCCCCATCCCTGTGATGGTCTATGGTACTATTGTATATATGCAGGGAGGTGCGTGAAATGGATGGAGTGGAGAATAGGGCACTGGGGGCACTGTTGGGCCTCTTCGTCGGCGATGCATTCGGGGCGCAAGGCGAGTTCATCAGCGAAGCAACGCTCGCCCTTGCCCATCCGGATGGCCTCAGGGAGATGGATGAGCGCGATCGCTTCATCGGAGAGGCCGGTATGGTCACCGACGACAGCGAGATGGCCATCATGTTGGCTCAGAGCATGATCGAGCGAGGAACCGTCGATAGTGAAGCTGTTCGCAGCCAGTATATCCGATGGCTCGATGCCCTGCCGTCCGACATCGGCAATACCATCCTCACTGCGCTTCGAGAAGGAAGGATGAACGGGGAGAGCCAGGCCAACGGGGCGCTGATGCGCGTCGCCCCCATCGCTCTCGCCGGCGCAAGGCTCAGACAAGAGACGATCATCGCCTTCAGTGACCGCGACTGTGCCATCACGCACATCCATCCCGTCTGTCGTGATGCGAACCGGCTCTGGGCGCTCGCCACCGCCCAGGCGATCCGGGAGGGGCTCACCGGTGAAGCGGTGTATGCGTATCTCCAAGAGATCGCACCGAAGGTGACCGACGAGCAGATCCTGCTCGAGACCATCAAGAAGGCCAAAGAAGAAGCGCCGGCCTCCTGCGATGGATGGGGCCAGGGGTGGGTCGTCCTTGCCTTCCACCTCTCCCTCCATACGCTGCTGCATGCGCCGTCGATCGAAGAGGGGATCAGGGCGATCACCATGCGGGGAGGGGACAGCGACACCAATGCGGCGATCTATGGAGCGCTGGCGGGAGCGGTCGCCGGAGCGGATGCAATCCCTGATCGCTGGCTCGAGGCGCTGCGCCCGACCCGCTGTCTTGAAGATCTCTTGGGAGCAGAAGCAAAGGATATCAGAGCGCTTGCCGCTCGCTTGGCACACGGTTTGTTGCAGCTGAGCCCCTGACGGAGGGAGTATACAACACCACCGGGATGCAGATGTCCATCACCGCTCTGCGTATACGGGGGGAGCAGTCCGTTCAGATTGTTGTTGTGCCGTTGGGCAGGGGAGAACAGGGTGGAAGTGGGTACTCTCTGTTGTGGCAGGTCGATGAGAGGGGAGAACAACCGGGGAAGACCCGGTGCCTCATAATAAGAATCCAACCCGAACGTTTAGAAGTTTTGGGAAAAAGTCTTGGCACTCACCCCTTGACGCATTTTGCACAGATGCGCATAATGGGGCGGTAATTACAAAAATCACCCGACGTCGTCGGTTGGTAAGGAGCTCTACAGTGCCTTGTGGAAGAAAGAGAAAGCGGCATAAGATTGCCACTCATAAGAGAAAGAAGCGGTTGAGAAAGAACCGGCATAAGAACAAGTAGTAAGGTTCTGGTCCCTTCTTTACACAGCGCAAAAGACCGTCGGATTCCGGCGGTCTTTTTGCATGGAGGGGGGGCCGCCGTTTTGTTGACCACCGTCTCGGTAATATGGTAGGCTTCAGTCCTACCTCTTTATCCGTCCTTGAGGGCGGATCATTAAGTCCGTAAGGAGGAACCATGAGAAATTATGAGTTCACCGTTATCTTCCAAGCGAATGAAGATAACACAAACGCTGGCCTTGAGATGGTGACCAGCACCTTTTCCGCTGCTGGGGTTGAAATTACCAAGCAGGAGGACATGGGCGTCAAAATCCTCGCCTATGAGATCAAGAAACAGGACAAGGGACATTACGTCTACTTTGAACTGAAAGCAGACCCGGAGAAGATCGTTGAGTTTGAGAAGGCATTTTTGCTGAATCACAACATCATGAAATTCTTGTTTGTCAACAGCGACAAATAAACAACTAAACGGAGCAAGAACATGGCGAATGACTTGAACGTGGTAGCGTTGGTCGGTCGGCTGACGAGGGAGAGCGAGCTTCGCTACTCCAGCGGCGGCATGGCAATCTGTCGTTTTTCCATCGCGGTCAACCGGAGAAAGAGGACGGCTGACAACAGGTGGGAGGATGAGGCCAACTTTTTTGACTGTACCCTCTTCGGCAAGAGCGCCGAGAGCCTGAACCAATACCTGGAGAAGGGGAGGCAGGTCTCCATCATCGGAGAGCTGCGCCAGAGCAGGTGGGAGCAGGACGGTCAGAACCGCAGCAAGGTCGAGGTCGTCGTAAACTCGCTTCAACTGCTCTCCAGTCCTGGTGGTCCCTCCGAGGGCCGTGGCGGACAGCAGCGTAATTATGGCGATCAACAGAGCCAACGTGGTCAGGGTCAATACCAGGAGAAAGGCGGCAGACAGGAGGCCCCGGAGGCCTTCGACATGGCCGGCCCCGAGCAGTTTGACGATGACCAAATCCCATTCTAAGAGATACTGATAGGAGTACAATCTATGCATGATGACGATAAAGATTCAATGATGAACGAGATGGACGGCCGCTCCGGCCGCGGAGACCGGCGCATGGGGGGCGGTCGACGCCCTGCCTTCCGCAAGAAGGTCTGCAGATTCTGCACCCAGGACACCAGTCCCGACTATAAGAACCCCGACCTTCTTCGCCGCTACATAACCGAGCGCGGAAAGATCCTGCCTGCCCGGATCACCGGATGCTGTGCAAAGCACCAGCGTGCGGTCACCACCGAGATCAAGCGGGCCCGCGTGCTCGCCTACCTGCCCTTCGAGAAGAAGTAAATGATGGCACTGACGGACCTCAAGGAACCAAAACTCAGAAAGGATGCTCTGGTCTTGACCGGGGTGAGCTTCGTGCTCTCCCGCCTCTTGATCGGCAACCTGCTGTTCACGATTCCCCTGCTGGTCCTCCAGGCCCGCTTCTCCAACCGGAGGGAGGCATTGGCCCCAGTGGCTCTTGTGGCCCTGATGATCTTTGTCACGGAACTCATCCAGGCCCGAGGATCCATGAAGGTGGGTGAAGGCAGGCTCCTGCTCTTTGTCACCCTCTTCATCCCCACGGTCCTCCTGGTTGCCTCGGCGGTATGGACCGCCATGGCAGGACATCGCACCCTGTATCGCTACCTCGCCTCATCCCTCTTCGGGGTGGTGGCATCGCTTATCGTAGTGATCTGGTTTTCCCGACCCACTCCCGCGCTCTTGCGTCTCGATGAGATCTACTGGCAGACCTTCGCCGGTCTCTTTGGACACGGTACCAATGGGAATGTGACTGAGGTAGCACTCAAGACGCTCTACCGCACCGCGTTGAAGAGCGCAGGCGCCATGTTGGCGCCGATGTGCATGGTCTTGGTCGGCTTCACCTGTTTCATCGCGATGAGTTGGTCAAAGCGCGCCGACGACAATTTCACCACCACTGTCTCCCGATGGAGTGTGCCCGAGCAGCTGCTCTGGCCCTTCCTGGGAGCATGGACGGTAGTGTTGCTGTTGTTGGTATTCAAGGCGTCCTACCTCCCGATGGCGCTGGCATTACAGGTCGCTCTCTCATTGGGAGTGCTCTACGCGGCGCAGGGTATCGCCATCATCGTCCACTGGCTGCTGCGTCGTGGCATCGCCATCAGCGTCAGAAAGCTGGTCACCTTTGTGTTCCTGTTGGCCTTTTTGATCCCGGGGCTGAATGTATTGGTCATCTTCGCGCTTCCCCTGTTGGGAGTGACGGAGAGTTGGTTCACCTATAGACGTTATGAACAAGGAGTCTGAAATATGAAAGTCATTTTGAATGAAGATGTCGCCAACCTCGGTGAAGAGGGCGATGTTGTCGTTGTAAAGCCGGGGTATGCCCGCAACTTCCTCTTGCCGCGTGGGAAGGCCGTGCCCTTCACCAAGGGCAATGAGGCGATCTTCGCCGCCCGCTCCGCCGCCATCGAGAAACGCAAGGAAGAGAAGCGTAAGCAGAGCTTGTCGCTGAAAGGCCAGATGGAGAAGGTGGAGATCACGATGGTGATGAGCGCCGGTGAGAGCGGGAAGCTCTTCGGTTCGGTGACCAACGCCATGGTGCAGGAAGAGCTGGCCAAGCTTGGCTATGAGGTGGAGCGCAAGAAGATTGAAGTCGCCAGCCACATGATCAAGATGGTAGGCAGATATCCGATCCATGTCCGCCTCTATGAGGGCGAGACCGCCGAACTCACCCTCATCGTTGAGAGTGAGGCGGTCGTCAAGGCCCGCAAGGCGGAGGAGGCGAAAGCCGAGGCGGCCGCGCAAGCCAAGGCCGAGGCAGAGGCAAAGGCCGCAGAGGCGGCAGCAGAAGCCGCCGCAGCGGCAGAGGCCGCCGCAGCAGCAGAGGCTGAAACAGAGGCTGATGCTCCCTCTGAGACTGAAGAGTCAGCGGAGTAATTGCCATGGCATCGAAGGACGTGATGGGTCGTGTTCCTCCTCAGAATGAGGATGCTGAACGCGCAGTGCTGGGAGCCATCCTCCTCAATGAACGGGTCCTCAACGAGGTCACCGACTACTTGAGTGCGAAGGACTTCTACAAAGTCGCCCATCAACAGCTCTTCGATGCCATCGTCACCTTTCGCCAGGAGAGTGGCGAAGCCCTTGATTTGATCACCCTCAGCGCGTTCTTGAAGCGCAAGGGGTTGGTGGAGCGATGTGGGGGGCTTCCCTACATCGCCAGCCTCACCAACGATGTGCCCACCACCACCAACGCCGGCTACTACGCCAAGATCCTCAAGGCGCTCAGCCAGCGGCGAAAGCTCTCCCTCTTCGCCAGCTCCCTCTCGGACAAGGCATGGGATGAGAGCCAGGACATCCAGAAGGTGATCGACGAAGGGGAGCAGGCGCTCTCCAATCTCTCCAATGAGACGGCCGGCAGTGATTCGTATTACTCGATCAAGGATCTGATCAGCGTCACGATCAAAGATCTGGAGGAGCGGTCGATCAGCGGGGAGAAGACCGGCTTTGAGACCGGCTTCAACTCCCTCGACTCAATCACCGGGGGATTCAAGAGACAAGAGTTCATCATCGTCGGGGCCCGGCCTTCCATCGGAAAGACCGCCTTCGCCCTCTCCATGACGCTGAACATGATCATCAAGAAGCGCTACCGCGTCGGCTTTTTCTCCCTTGAGATGAGCGCCACCAGCCTCATGGAACGGTTGCTCACCGGCCACAGCCGGGTCGAGTTCAGCCGCATCCGGAAGGCGACGCTCAAGAACAATGAGATGAGTTCGATCGTCGACGCCTCATCCTCCCTCTATGACGCCGAGCTCTACATCCAGGATACCCCGAACATGAAGCTCATGGAGCTCAGGGCCCAAGCACGGCGAATGAAGATCGAGCATGATGTGCAGGTGATCTTCATCGACTACATCGGTCTCATCGACGCCGAGGCGGACAGCCGTGTGCCGCGCCATGAACAGATCTCGATCATCAGCCGCAGCCTCAAGCAACTCGCCCGTGAGCTCGACATCCCGGTGGTGGTGCTCAGCCAGGTCGGCAGGCAAGCCGATGGCGTGGAGCCCAAGCTCGCCGACCTGCGTGACAGTGGCAGCATCGAGCAGGACGCCGACGTGGTCATCCTGCTGCACCGTGATGTGACGAAGACCCGCACCGACGATGAGGAGGAGCGGAGGCGCAACAACATCCAGGAGACGAAGGTCATCATGGCCAAGAATAGAAACGGAGAGACCGGGGTCTTCTCCCTGGCCTTCGTCAGCAACATCGTCCGTTTCGAGGAGATGGAGTACAGCCGCCCGTACGTGGCCGCGTCCAACCCTAACGCCTGAGCGCGAGCATATACTTGAAGTTGGATACGCTCAAGAACCCGAAGAAGAGCAGCATCATCACCACACCGACCACCTGCATGGCCAGGTAGGCGCGTGGCTTTATCTGCCTGCCGGTCACCCATTCAAAGAGGGCCATCATCACCTGTCCACCGTCGAACGCCGGCAGTGGAAAGATGTTGATGATGGCAAGCGAGATGGAGACCACCCCCATCAAATAGAGCAGGGCGTGGATTCCGCTGATCGGGTTCTGTTCGAAGCCGAGCGAGGCGATGTCACCGATGAGCAGCGCTGAGCGATTCATGCCGGTCACCGAGCTATGCAGCTCGCTGCCGTGGGACTTGGTCAACGATGAGAGCGAGTCGACGGTGAGGTCGGCGATGTGGAGGCTCTGCCTGATGCCGCGCAGCACCGAGAAGCGCTTCGGTGTGCCCGGTCGGGTCGCCGATTGCAGGCTGAAGCGATAGGCGCTCTTGCCGGTGTCGTCACGTTCGGGGACAAAGACGATCTCCTTCTCTGTCCCGTCTCGTTCGACGGTCAGCGTCACCGCCTCACCGGATGTGGGGAGGTGGGAGAGCAGATCGAGGTGGTTCTCTACACCAAAGCCATCGACCGAGATGATGCGGTCCCCACGAAGGAGACCGGCGCGTTCCTCATGGCTGGAGGGGCGTACGCTGCCCACCACCGCCTCTTGCATCACCGCAAGGCCCCAGCGATAGGAGCCGTCCTCCCGTCGCTCCGCCTCCACGAGATAGGAGTGTTCCTTCCCATCACGCAGCACGGTGAAGGATTCACGCCCCTCTGAAGAGGCGAGCAGCGCTTCAAGCTCCTCCCAGTCAGCCACTGGCTGCCCACTGAGGGCGATGATGAGATCCCCGTCTCGCATCCCTGCAGCCCAGGCGGGGCTTTCATTGGCCCCGAAGAGAGATTCATAGCTGTTGGTGGTGGCCACCCGTGCAGTTGTGGAGACGACCGTGAAGGGAAGGGCGGCCAGCAGCGCGTAGAGCAGGATAGCGAAGAGGACATTGAAGGTGACACCACCGAGATAGGTGGCCGCCCGTTCTGCCGGATGGGCGGCAAAGTAGGAGCCGTGCTCGGTGTGGGTGAAGTACCGGTTCTTGTAGCGCAACGCCCGGCTGAGGTCCTCCGATCCCTTGAGGCGGCAGTACCCACCCACCGGTACGAGGGAGAGGCGCAGTTCGGTCTCAGCGACCTGCCACCCGACGATCTTTGGGCCGAATCCCACCGAGAAGACCTCGATGCCGATGCCGCAGATCTTGGCGACCACCAGATGCCCGGTCTCATGGACGAGCACCACCAGGCTGATGCCGACCAACCCGATGAGGTACTTCAAAAGCAGGGAGAAGAGGGTGCTCATAGCAATCTCAGCGCGACCTCTCGGGCACGTCGGTCGCTTTCAATGATTGTATCCAGCGAATCTGGTGTGCCACTCCATTCCTGTTCGACGGTGCGCCGTACGACGTCAATCATCTCAAGATAGCCGATCTGATCTTGCAAGAAGGCTGCTACCGCCACCTCATCGGCGGCGTTGAAGGCGATGGCGCTGAGGTCGTTCCGCCTCAGGATATCATAGGCGAGGGAGAGGAGGGGAAAGCGGACACGGTCGGGCGCCTCGAAGGTGAGGGAGAGGGATGAGAAGTCGAGGCGGTCGACGACCCCCTTCGGCCCATCGAGGAGGGATGAGACGATGGCGAGGCTCATGTCCGGCTTGCTCAGCTGGGCGTAGACCGCCCCGTCATGGCAGCGGATCATCGAATGGACGATCGATTGCGGGTGGATGACCACCTCGATGTGATCACTGTCGAAGCCGAAGAGGGCGGCCGCCTCGATGACCTCGAGGGCCTTGTTGGCCAGGGTGGCACTGTCGATGGTGATCTTCTGCCCCATGGTCCACGTGGGGTGGGCCAGGGCATCCCGGGCCTTGATGCGGGCGAATTGTTCGGCTTCGAGGAGACGGAAGGGACCGCCGCTGGCGGTGAGGATCAACGATTCGACCGCTGACCGTTCGTGGCCGGCAAGGAGCGCGGCGATGGCGGAGTGCTCGCTGTCCACCGGGATGATGCGGCTGGAGTGGGCGCGGGCCGTCTCGAAGAGCAGCGAGCCGCCACAGACCACCGACTCCTTGTTGGCGAGCGCCAGGTCGATGCCGCGCTCTACGGTGGCCAAGGAGGCGCGAAGGCCGGCGAAGCCGCTGATGGCGTTGAGCACGATGTCGGGGCGGTGGTCATCGAGCATCGCCTCAAGCCCATCGAAGCCGTGATAGAGCCCCTCATACTCTGCGCCGGTACTGCACAACGCCTCAACGTCGAATGCCCGTCCATCAGAGCGGAGACGGTCTATGTTGGTGTGGGAGGAGAGGGAGACGACCTTGATCGGCAGCGAGAGCCTCCTGATGGCGGTGAGGGTCGTCTGTCCGATGGAGCCGCTGGAGCCCAGGATGGTGATGCGTTTCATAGAATCGTCAGAAGCAACCAGAAGATCGGGGCGCCGACGAGCATCGAGTCGATTGAATCGAGCAAGCCTCCGCGGCCGGGAATGATGTGGCCGCTGTCCTTGACGTCGACCGAGCGCTTGAAGGCGCTCTCGATGAGGTCACCGATGTTGGCCGCCGTCGCGGTGGCAAAGCCGAGCACCAGGGCTGCCGGGAGAGTGACCTGATCCTTGATGCCCGGCACAAAGAGACAGAAGAGCAGGCCCAGGGCCATGGCGCTCACGGTCCCGCCGATGAAGCCGGCCAATGACTTGTTGGGACTGACTGCCACGACACCCCGGTTTCCCTTGCCGAGCCACATGCCGAAGAGGAAGGCGAAGACATCGTTTCCGAAGATCAAGAGGAAGAAGAGCAGCAACGCCTCGCCGGCATAGGGGAGGGAGGTGAGCCGCTGGATGTAGGTGATGAGGAGGCCGGGGTAGATCACCAGGAATGCCTTGGCGCTGATGCGGGCCAGCGACCCTTTGTAGTGGTCGACCTTGCCCATGACAAGCTCCATGGAGAAGAAGAGGAGGGCGAGGGCCACCATCGTGAGATTGACGATGGGGAGGGAGGGCTCACAGGCGATATCCAGCCACTGGACGAGCGGGAGGAGACCGATGAGCAGGGGGACCGAGGGGTGGAGGGTGACTCCGCCCTTTTCAAAAAGGCCCCGCATCTCAATGGAGGCCGCGATGGCCGTCAGGACGGCGAGGGCGGAGAACGCGGCATAGGAGTAGTATGGCATGAAGTAGATGATGATGAAGAGAAGGGGGAGGGTGATGGCCGTGGTCAGGACCCGTTTTGTCATTGATGTCATTCAACGCCTCCAAATTTTCTGACCCGTTGGCCGTAGTCTCTACAGATTGTCTGGATCTCATCAGCACCCCAGTCCGGCCATAGCGCCTCGTAGAATCCAAGCTCCGCGTAGGCGCTCTCCCAGAGGAGGAAGTTGCTCAGCCGCCGCTCGTTCGCACTTCTTACTATCATATCCACGTCAGGGAGATCGGGCAAGTCTAAGTTTTGCCGGATCTCCTCCTCACTGATCGTCTTCTGGTCGTTGGTTTTCAGGATGCGGTTGACCGCCCTGCAGATTTCATCGCGTCCGCCGTAGTTGATCGCGATCACCGCGGTGATCGATTCATTGCCCTTCGTCGCTTCCTCGGTGGAGGCGATCGCCTCCTGCACCGCGGGAGGGAGGGCGGAGAGATCCCCGCGCCCCTTGACCCGGATCCCGTGGCGGTTGTAGAAGGCGAGCTCGCCGTGGAGCTTCGCGACGATGAGGTGCATGAGGTAGGCGACCTCCTGTTCGCTTCGCTTCCAGTTCTCGGTGGAGAAGGCGTAGAAGGTGACCACTTTGATCCCCTCAGCCTTGGCGGCGAGGATGACCCGCTTCAGGGCCTTCAGCCCCTCATTGTGCCCGGCGGTGCGCGGAAGCGACCGCTCTTTCGCCCATCGGCCGTTGCCATCCATGATGATGCCCAGGTGGGTGGGGACAGGGGCGGTCTCGGGCATCTTAGATCTCCATGATTTCCTTCTCCTTCTCGTCGGAGAGGGAGTTGATCTTCTCGATGAAGGAATCGGTCAGTTTCTGAACTTTGCCCTCGCCATCCTTGCGCTCATCCTCGCTGATCTCACTGGCCTTCTCCATGCGCTTGAGTTCATCAATCGCCTCGCGGCGGATGTTGCGCATGGCGACCCGGCTCTGCTCGGCGGTCGCCTTGGCGCCCTTGACGAGCTGCTTGCGCCGCTCCTCGTTGAGCGGGGGGAAGTTGAGGCGGATGAGCTTTCCATCGTTGTTCGGCGGCAGCCCGAGATCGCTCTTGAGGATCGCCCGCTCGATGGCGCTGAGCACGCTCTTGTCCCACGGCTGGATGACGATGGTCCGCGCCTCGGGGACGCTGATGGTCGCCACCTGGTTGATCGGGGTCTCCGCTCCGTAGTAGTCGACCCGAATCTTGTCCAGCAGGGTGGTGGAGGCCCGTCCGGTCCTCAGTCCATCAAACTCCCTGGAGAGGCTCTCCAGGCTCTTCTGCATCTTGCTCTCACACGTTTCCAAAACACTCTGCATACCAGTACTCCAATACAAAGACGAGTGCCGCCCACAAGGGTGAGCGGCATCCGTGTCAATCAATTGCTCATACGGCGCAGGAAGCTACCCCTGCGCGCAGGAAGGCGAACTCCCTGATCGCAAGCGTGCCGCCTGCTGCCTTGGCAACCTCGGCCATCTTTTTCCCGACCGTCAACGAGTCATCCTTGACGAACGGCTGCTCGACCATGCAGACCTCGGCGAGGTGCTTGGAAAGCTTGCCCTTGACGATGCCGGCTTGGACCTTCGCAGGCTTGTCGAGCTTGGCCACCTGAACGGTGAAGATCTCCTCCTGCTCCTTGACGTATGCAGGATCGACGCTGGGGATGTCGAGGAAGGAGGGGGTGAACGCCGCGACGTGCAGGGCGCAGTCGTGGGTGAACTCCGTGACCTGCTCGTTGAGGAAGAGGTCGGCGCGGTCGGCCTTGAAGATCACCAGCGTAGCGAGGCTCCCGTTGCCGTGGACGTAGGAGGACGCATACTCGTTCGCCCCAAACTCGAAGAGGCGGACGCTCTTGAGCGCCATGTTCTCCTTGATGATGGTGATCAGGTCGGTGACCATTGCGTTCAGCTCGTCGTTGGGCTCGCCGTACCCCTTCTCGAGGGCCACGGTTGCAATCTTCTCGCCCAGCTCGACGAACTGCTCGTTGCCGGCGACGAAGTCGGTCTCACAGGAGAGCTCGACGAGGACCGCCTTGTTCCCCGAGACCTTGACGAAGACGCGGCCATTGTCGGTGGCCCGGTCCTGACGCTTGGCGACGGCCGCCAGCCCCATTTCCTTGAGAAGGCGGTCGGCTGCATCGAAGTCGCCGTTGGCTTTCACCAGTGCATTCTTACAATCCATCATGCCCGCCCCGGTAAGGTCGCGCAATCTCTTTACTATATCAGCGGTTATCGTGGCCATGTTCTCTCCTTAGTCCTTGAATAGGGTCTCTTCGTCGAGGATGTCTTCCTCTTCGCCGTTCTCCTCTACCTTCTCCTCGACTGCCTCGAAGGTGGAGTAGTCTGTCTCCTCGTCGGTGGAGAAGACGATCTTCTCGTCCTCATCCTTCGCCTCGGCGGCGCTCTCACCCTCATCCTCATCACCGAGGGTCTCGATGATCTGGATGCCGACCTCGTTGTCTGCGTCAACGACGGCGTTGGCGATGATCTCGACAAAGAGGCTGATCGCCCTGATGGCGTCATCGTTGCCGGGGATCGGGTAGGTGATGTCGGTGGGGTCACAGTTGGTGTCGACGACGGCGATGACGGGGATGCCCAGGCGCTTGGCCTCGGCGACGGCGATCGCTTCTTTCTTGGTATCGATGATGAAGAGGGCGCCCGGCAGGTCCTTCATGTCCTTGATGCCGCCGAGGTTCTTCTCCAGCTTCTCTTTCTGCTTGGTGAGCAGGCTGATCTCCTTCTTGGTCAAGGAGTCGAAGGTGCCGTCGTTCTCCATCTTCTCAATCTTCTTCAGCGTCGAGATCGAGCGCTTGATGGTGGAGAAGTTGGTGAGCATGCCACCGAGCCAGCGGTGGTTGACGTACGGCATGCCGCAGCGCTTGGCCTCGGTCTCGATGGCCTGCTGTGCTTGCTTCTTGGTGCCTACGAATAGAATGGTCTTGCCTTGCTTGACGACCGCTCTCGCTGCGTCGTACGCCTCGATGATGCACGCCGAGGTCTTCTGAAGGTCGATGATGTGGATGCCGTTTCTCTGGCTGAAGATGAAACGTGCCATCTTGGGGTTCCACCGTTTGGTCTGGTGGCCGAAATGTACGCCTGACTCGAGCAGGCTTTTCATGGTAACAACGGACATAATCCTCCTGTCTGACGGCATCGTCGCGATCCGTCACCCTCTAGCTCTTACACACCCGTGAAGGTGGAGATTCCGACTTCCATACAGAAATCGGTTTTCCCAGTATTTCAGAAAATCGAAGATGTGGCAAGGGTGGACGTCGCCTTCACAGCACGCGCTCCATCTGAAGGAGCGGGAGGCCGATGATGACGTTCTCATCCCCCTCGATGGAGGCGATGAGATTCCTGCCGCGTCCTTGGATCCGATAGGAGCCGGCGGCCCCCATCCACTCCCCGAGGGCGAGGTAGGCTTCGATGGCCGCGTCGTCGAGCTCCTTGAAGTGGACATGCGCCACATCAGCTCCCCCGATGATCGCACCGTCTCGAAACAGCGCCCAGGCGGACCATACCGCGTGGGTGCCCCGTGCGAGGTGTTTGATCTGGAGGCGTGCCTCCTCGACCGAGGAGGGCTTGCCCAGCAGGCGGCCGTCGATGGCGATGATGGTGTCGCAGGCGAGCAGGGGAAGCGTCGTGTCGCCATTCTGGGCGAGCGCGGCGTCCAACTTCCGGCGCGAGAGCGTGGTGACGATCTGACGGGGATCGGAGAAGGTGTGCTGCTCATGGGCCCACGTGGGGCGTACGATGACGGTGACCCCCTCCCGCTCAAGCACCATTTTTCTCGCCGGGGACTGGCTTGCCAGGATGACGGATGGCAATCTCTCTCTAAGCATCACGTGCCTCCGCCTCAAGGGCCTCACGTTCATCAACCAACTGGAGCCACTCCTGCTCGACTTCACTCATCTCTGCATCCAGGCGCTCTTTCTCTGTGATGAGGGCGACGATGCGCTCCCCGTCGCTGTAGTTTTCCGGCAGCGCCATCTCCGCTTCGACCGCTTCAGTTTTTTGCCCAAGCCGCTGGTGGAGGGCGAGGCGGCTCTCCTCCTCGCGGCGAAGGATGGCGATGCGGTTCTTCCGCTCCTTCGCCTCCTTGTAGGAGCGCGTACGCTCAGCCGGCGCTGCCACAGATGCGCGCAACAGGGTGGGGGAGAGCGCCTCCTTCTCCTCGAGGCGGGCGACGAAGTCGCTGTAGCCGCCTTCGTAGAGCAGCGGTTTCTCACCCTCGTTGAGGTAGAGGATCTTGGAGGCGAGCGACTCGATGAAGTCGGCGTCGTGGCTGACGAAGATGATGGTTCCATTCCACGCGGAGAGCGCCTTCAACAACATCTGCTTGGCGTTGATGTCGAGGTGGTTGGTCGGCTCGTCGAGGATGAGGAGGTTCACCGGCTTGAGCAGGATCTTCAAGAGCGCGAGCCGGCTCTTCTCCCCGCCGCTGAGCACCCCCACGCCCTTGAAGACATCATCGCCCTCGAAGAGGAAGGAGCCGAGCAGGGAGCGTACGCGAGCTTGGTCTGATGTCGAGGCGGCCTCGCTCGCCTCATCGAGGACACTGTTCCCTTCGTTGAGGGTGCTTCCCGTCTCCTGGCTGAAGTAGCCGATGGAGACCTTCGAGCCGAGGCGTATCGTACCGCTGTAGTCGCTGTCCTCACCGGCGATGAGGCGCAGGAGCGTCGATTTGCCCACCCCGTTGCGCCCCGTGATGGCGAGGCGCTCCCCGCGGTTGACCCAGAGCGAGAAGTCCTCGTAGACCGAGAGCGCGCCGTAGCGCTTGTCCAGGTGTTCGATGACGACCACGTCCCGGCCGCTGGGAGGGGCGGGGGCGAAGGAGAAGGAGAGCTCCCGCAGGTGGGCGGGAATCTTGACCTGCTCAATCTTGTCAAGCATCTTGATGCGGCTCTGCACCTGTCGACTCTTGCTGGCCTTGTAGCGGAAGCGCTCGATGAACTGTTCGTTCTTCTCAAAGAGCAGGGCCTGGGAGCGAGCCTCGGCCTCCAAGGCGGCGATCTGGGCTTGGCGTTGGGAGAGGTATGCGCTGTAGTTGCCGCTGTAGCGGGTCAGCTTGCCCTCGAAGAGCTCATAGACCTCACCGACCGTCTCGTCGAGGAAGCGCTGGTCGTGGCTGACGAGCATCAAGCCTCCTTCGTACACCTTGAGGTAGTTCTTCAGCCAGAAGCGCGCCTCGATGTCGAGGTAGTTGGTCGGTTCATCCAAGAGCATGATCTGAGGCTGTTCGATGAGGATCTTCGCCAGCGCGATGCGCATCTGCCATCCGCCGCTGAAGGTGTTGCAGATGCGGTCAAGATCGTCGCGCACGAAGCCGAGGCCGAAGAGCACCCCCTCGGTGATCTGCCTCCGGTCGTGGTAGCGCTCTTCGACCAACTGCTCGTGGATCTCGCCGAGGCGCAGGATCTTGGCCTCGCTTGCCTCGCTCTGCAGGTCATCCTCGAGGCGATGCTGCTCGGCGATGAGGGGGAGGAACCGGTCCCACGCCCGCTCGGTCTCGTGGTAGAGGGTGGCCCCACCGAAGACGATGTCGCCTTGCGGAAGATAGGAGACGCGGAGGTCGCGGCTTGTGGTAGCGGTGAAGGTGTCGGCGCTCATCTGGTGGGCGAGGATCTTCATCAACGTTGATTTTCCGCTGCCGTTTGCCCCGACCAAGGCAGAGCGGCTGGTATGGTCGAGGGTGAAACTGACACCGTCAAGAATATCACGGTCCCCGAACGCCAAGCTGATATCCTGTATCTGAAGCGTAGCCAACACACCCTTCCTTTCTTGAAACGGGTGTTGTAAACCCCGTTGATAGACGTTATGATAATCCTAACACAAGCGTGTGTTCGGTGACAATCCACCGCAGGAATAGGAGGTCCAGAGTGCTTTGCCTTACCCTTACCGGCTCTACCTTGGAGGAGGACCGGCTGCAGATAGAGCGCAATAGACCGTGGATCTCCCTCGCTGAGTTGCGCTTGGACTGCCTGAGCGAGGCTGAACAGGCCAAAGCGGCGCACTTTCCCGAGCAAGTGGACATCCCCCTCATCCTCACCAACCGACGGGTCAGCGACGGCGGCAAAGCGACCGGAAGCGAAAAAGCCCGGCTGCAGACCCTCTTTGACGCGTCGCGCGGCACCTTCGCCTATGTCGACATCGAGGGTGATGTGAAGAAGGCGGAGCTGAAGTTCAAGGTTCCCGGCCAAGAAGGGCGGGTCGACCTCGAGGCGGACCTGAGGGCGCGCGGCGTGAAGATCATCAGAAGCCACCACGATTTTGAGGGGGTGCCGGCCGACATCTACGGCCGGATCAGCCGCCTCGCCGCCCGTGGGGACATCCCCAAGGTCGCCGTCACCGTCCAGAACCTGATGGATCTGATCACCATCCTCCGCATTGAGAGTGAACTCGCTTCCGTCGAGGAGAAGATCATCGTCGGCATGGGCAGCTGGGGAATCCCCGCTCGGATCCTCTACCGCCGTTGCGGCTCGATGCTGAGCTTCTGCTGCGACAGCGAAGCCGCCGCCCCCGGGCAGCTGACCGCCCGGACGATGAGCGAGCTCTACCACAGCGACCGCATCGACGAGAAGACGCATATCTACGCCGTCATCGGCAACCCCGTCTATCATACGGCGAGTCCGAAGATCCATAACCCCGGCTTCGCCGCCATCCACTACAACGCCGTCTATGTCCCCTTCCTCGTCGATCAGGTGCGCACCTTCTTCAAGATCGCCGAGATGCTGC
>LVBF01000095.1 GCA_001604325.1 Spirochaetales bacterium Spiro_04 | reverse complement strand
GATGCGGATGGACGTGCTGCAGGGTGGATTGTTCATCTTCTGCTCCAAGGCCAGGACGACCATCAAGTGCATCCTCTGGGATGGCACGGGGTTCTGGATGATCCAGAAGCGGTTGGTGGGCTACACCTTCGCTTGGCCGATGAGCGAGGACGAGGCCATGAAGATCAGCGCCGAGGATCTGCAGCTCCTGCTGCAGGGCATCGACGTGTTCCGTCGCTTCGTCCCCTGGGCGGACGTGAAGATCAGCTGATCTTCGAATGATGGCCTTAAAACTAAATATACTTACAAATCTTGTTATGTATCTGGTGTTTTAGGCCATCAAAAGCTTGACAGATGAGGCATTTCATGCTACCATAACAGCATGAAGTTCGAGGTGAACCAAAAGGACCGGTCGGTCATAATAGCGCTGGGAGGCCAGATCAGGAGGGAGGGCTTGAAGCCCTCCTTGCCCGACCTGTCTCCCGACGAGCGCTTCTATGATACGGCCAGCCGGGAGGAACTGGTGTCCTTCGCAAAGATGGCGGTCTCGCACGCCATCGACAAGGACCGCTTCGCCGAGTCCATGATGACCAAGCTGGGCCTCATCATCTCCCTGCTGGACGGCACTGCCGACGCAAGGCTCGAGAGCTCGCCCATCGGCGAGGTCGACCTGTTCGCCGAGGACATCCGTCTCGTCGAGCACGATGTCCCCAAGCTGGAGGGACCGGTCGAGCCCGAGGCCAAGAAGCCGAGGGTGCACCACCCCAAGAAGGGATTGACCGGCGCCACCCACGTGGCCGAGCGCGTCTACCGCCTCGACGACGAGAAGATGGAGGCCCTCAGGGAGGCCGGCTTCACGGTCAGGGAGCTGGGCGAGGACGTGAGCGAGTTCTACCAGACGATCAATTCGATGATCAGGATGCGGGTGCGCCGCGTCTCCTACACCATAAAGGACAGCGAGGGGATCGAGACGGTCATCACCGCCAAGGCCCCGGACCGGTTCCTGCCCAAGACGAAGGTCGGCGATCTCTTCCTCGCCGATGTGTGCCACCGCAAGTATGCGGTGCATACCCCGTACAACCGAACCGCCCAATTGCTGAAGCTCGACGGGTGCAACATCAGCCGCCAGGACCTTGACCGCTACCAGATGCAGATCTTCGAGCGCCTTGGGGCGATGGATGGCCTTTTTGAGCGAAAAGCCCAGGAGAGCCGCATCCTCTACATCGATGAGGTGCCCACCGTCACCCAGGGCAGCAAAAAGAAGAAGAATTACGTGTGGATTATCAACAACAAGGGCCTTGCCTGGTACCGCTACTTCGAGGGAAGGGCGGGCGAAGGGCCGCTGGGGGCCTTCAATGACTGGGACGGCTTCTGTATGTCCGATGCCTTCTCCGCCTACCCGGCCCACCTGAAGAAGGCGACGCTGGGCATATGCCTTGCCCACGTCCGCAGGCGGTATGTGGACTACCGGAAGGTCACCGGCTCGGAGGAGGTGGTGAAGATCCCGCTCGATTGCTTCGGTACCATCTATCATGAGGACGGCAAGCTGCGCACCCTGTTGGAGGGGGGCGAGATTGACCACGCCCGATTCCTCGAGGAACGAAACCGGCTGTGCCGCCCCCATCTGGACACGCTGAAACAGTGGTGCGAGCAATGCCGGGCGGCAAGATACCACAACAACACTTCCCTTGAGCGGGCGGTTGTCTACACCCTGAACAACTGGCAACGCATCGAGGACACCTTCGCCAATTCCGAGGCGGAGATCGACAATAATCGAAGCGAGAGACTCTGCAAGGTAGTAAAATTGGGATCCAAGAATTGGATCACCAACGGCAGTTTCGAAGGCGCGAGGTCCAGCGCCCTGATGTACAGCCTCATAGAGACCGCCAAGTTGTATGGCCTGAATGCCCGAAACTACCTCGCCTATGTGTTCATGAAGGGGGCTGCCTCCCACATCTGGGAGATACCGGCCGAGGAACTCGAGCCGCTGATGCCCTGGAACGTGAGGGAAGAGGACCTCTCCATCGTAACCGATGAGATCGATTGGCTTTCCCGGACCATGGTGCCCGTCCAGGAGTGGGAGGAGCGCCTTGCCGCCGAAGGCGACAAGCGCTGATCCTCTCCTCAATTCATGTCCTGGCTTCTTTGATGGCATCCGGTTCTCCTGGATGCCACTCTATTCTATATATCCACTTGCTTATAGTGCGGTGTTCTCAAGACTGACAC
>LVBF01000008.1 GCA_001604325.1 Spirochaetales bacterium Spiro_04 | reverse complement strand
TTAATTAACAATATATTTTTATTTCTTGCCGATAGGAGAGTGGTATGTATACACCATGAACACGAGTAAAACAGCGTATATCCCAGTCTCGGTGGCAGCACAACGATGGAATATTTCTGAACGAAGTGTCCGCCATTACTGTGCCCAAGGGCGCATTGAAGGGGCATGGGTCGAGGGTAGGAGTTGGAAGATTCCCTTTGATGCACAGAATCAGTTCAGACAGCGGCTGGAATATTTTCGGATTCCTTACTGATGATCCGTTTGCAATACCATTGGCCCCATCTTTGAATTGATGCGAATGTGCTTGGATATGGCATCCTCATGCGTACACCATGCCGCTTGACTTCATAATAAACCCGCAAATATTCCTTTCGTATTGAGATATTTTCTCCTGAGAGACTATGTATCCCCATTGTATCAACAGACGAATCTATTTTTCCGGCTTAACTAGTCTTTGTTCCAGACTCTATAGAATTTCAAATCATACAAAGAGACTTCATCCTCATACGCACAAAATACCTTCCCAAGCCGTATCCCTGGCTGCGAGAGAATAGAGACTACGTCAGCTTCCAATTCCTTTTTTAATTCCAGGTCAGTACATTTTGAACGTCCATCCAGAAGCACCGATACATCAAGAGCATACGATTCAGTTCCCAACAGTTCGGTATTAGGGCGTAATCGGAAAAAAATCATTTCACCAAAGGGTATTTCACATTCAACTTGGTCAGTTTTAAATCAAGTTTTGCTATCTTTGACAATCGCATTGAATGCGTCAGGAAATGCATGCCTATTGTATCGATTTGTCATCCAGAACAGCAACAATCGTAGTGACTCTTCCGATAGCCTTTGATTTAGCTCGATGGCAATATGTTCTAAAAGGCACTCTCTCGCAACTCGAATCCGTTGATGGATGAGTACTTCATACACCGTTTCGTTCTCAACAAGATGCAATATTCTGGGATTTTTACCGTACATCAATGAGTGGTTGGGGGTATCACGAAACTTGATGCAAAAGAATTCTGCATACGGTTCCTTTTCCAAGGAATCTTGAAAAAGATCACAGTCTTGACTGAGTACCGCCAGCCCGTCGCATTGGGTAATCCAATCGTGGTTTTCTGTAGCTGAACTGCAAATATAACGCATAGAAGCGCCTGGTATCATCACCCCCTGACTCAATCCTTTTCCATTAATCACGTCGCCAATTGTTGGATTCGTTTCCATCAGAAGCCCAATTCCCGGAGGTTGTACTCCAGCATCTCATCGCTTCCTTCCCCGCTCTTCTGGTTCTCCTCATCTCGCTCACGCTTGATCCGAGATTGAGCGAGAAGATACGTCAATGCCTCAAGAACGGACTGACGGTGACGTTCCAACAACGCAAGATCGGAGAAGAGATCTACCAATGAAGCATGCAACGTATCCTCCCGGTGGTACGCGTATATGCCCAGCGAGTCCTCTGCGTTCAGTGAAGGTACTTCTCTGAGCAGCTGATAGAGGTACAGAATCTTCTTCGCATTGTCGGCCTTGGGAACCGCTCTTCCTTCCATCCATGCATAGATGACAGGGCGGGTGACCGAGAAGATTCGGGCCCAATCGGTTATCTTGAATCGGAAGAAGGCATGGAGCGCCAAGATCTGATCTTGCTCTGAGGAAATCTCAATCGAATCGGTCGCCTGCTCTTGGATATACCGAACAACCGGAGGTTGGTACGTAGTCAGGGCTTCCATCAATAATGAATAGGGTTCATTCTTCTGGAAGTGACGAACCTCGACTGAGGAGCGGTGAGTCGAAGTCCTGGCAAGCCATCTCTGCATGTTGATTCGATGTTGTACATACATCATACGGTCATCCTATTGTCGATCTTTTCGATCTCAGAGTAGAGCTCACACAATACAGATTCGAGATCCTCTTGCATTTTGGAGAGTGGGAGATGGGGAATGCCAACCGAGTGGTCAAGGTCCAGGAGATATCCGGAGTGAGTTCCATCCCGTCCTTCAGCCCCTTCGCTGGGATTACGGACTATGTCGACAGGGTACATGGTATTGAAAGCATTGCCCGACATCCTCATCTGCATCGTGCCTTTCTCTCCCAGTGACTGAAGCCGGGTCTCCTGGAGTGCTGAGAATGAAAACGCTCGTTCCTCGGCTCCTTTAGCCGAAGGGACGAACAGTTGCTCGAAGAATGGCCCCTGTATGAGATGTGCGACGACCGGAGCATTCCCTGCAGACCGAACACCTGCCCGTTTGATATAGATCGGTCCAAGCAACGGTTCAAAGTGATGGAGATACGTCAGATACTCTGGCACGAGGTCAGCGATGGAATAGCGCTCTTGGTCGAACACCTGCAACGTCAATGTCTCAGAATCCAACACGAATGATTTTTGATACGACGGTGAGGCGAACATCCATTGCACCGTATCGACGATGTCCACCATGCCGGTGACACTGTACTGGAGCACCTCACCCTTCAAGCGATGCATCAAAGGAAAGCCATTTCTCCTGAGCAACGCCTGAAAGCTCGCAGGTGGCTCAGAGAGGTCCAAAAGTGGATCGTACTGGATTTGGACAAGCAATACCGATGGGGTGGTACAAGCGCGGTTGACCATAGTGGCTTGGTGCTCCTTTTATAGACTAACTACACACCAGACTATACACACCGCCAATGTTTCCTGTCTCTCTTTCTTCGTATTCTCCTAGCCGAATGCCTGCCACACCCCATTGGTAGGAATCGGGGCGGTGACGGCGATCCGCTCCCCTTTCACCGGGTGGATGAAGGAGAGGCTGCGTGCGTGGAGGCAGATGCCGCCGTCTGGGTTCGAACGCCTCGAACCGTACTTGAGGTCTCCCTTGATGGAGAGCCCGATGGCCTCCAGCTGGGCTCGGATCTGGTGGTGGCGCCCGGTCTCGAGGATGATTTCAAGGAGGTAGTAGTTCGTCGATGCCGCGATGAGGGTGTAGCTGAGGCGGGCGAGCTTGGCGCCGCTGCGATTCTTTGAGACCGCCCGGCTCTTGTTGGCCTTCGCGTCCTTGATGAGGTAGTGCTCAAGGACCCCGTGTTCTTTGGGCGGGACCTTGTCCACCACCGCCCAGTAGCTCTTCTCTACCGCATCGGTACGGAAGAGCTCATTGAGGCGCGAGAGCGCCTTCTCGGTCTTGGCGTAGACGATGGCCCCGCTCGTGGGTCGGTCGAGGCGGTGGACCACCCCGAGGTAGACGTTGCCCGGCTTGTTGTAGGCTTTTTTGAGGTATCCCTTGATCGTGTCGACGAGGGTGGGGTCCCCGCTCTGGTCTCCCTGGGAGAGCTCGCCGACCTCCTTGTTGACGATGATGAGGTGGTTGTCCTCGTAGAGAATCCGGTCCTTGATGTCCATCACACCTCCTCCTCGTCAAAGAGCGAGGGCTGCTCCTCACCTGAGCGTACGACCTCCTTCACCGACCTGAGGCGCAGCGAAGCGACCTCCTTGACGGCGATCCGCACCCCACCGGCCCGCACTCCCTTCGTCAGGTAGTCGGAGAAGTAGACCTTCTCCTCCAGGATCCGGAGTCCGGGTTTGGGCTTGTAGGTGATGGTGAGCTCGGCGTTGGGGAAGGTGGAGAGCTTCACCAGCTTGAAGTTCCCCTCCGGGATGAGGGGGTACGCCTTCTTCAGCTGCCAGCTGAGGATCTGGCAGCGTTTGAGGAAGAGGTACTTGTAGGTCTTCTCCTGATAGATGACGGTGAAGGTGATCTCCTTGAGCAGATCCTTGTCGGCGAAGCCGCAGTAGAGCATCCCCTTGCCGACGAACTCCTTCTCCGGTGCATCGATGACCTGATAGGTGCCGTCGCGACGGATGACGAGGAGGCGATCGAACTGGCTCGCCTCTACCTGCACTGTGCCGCTTTTCAACCCATAGCCGAGGTAGCCGTTTGAAGTATCGTAGCGCACGGCGAGGTTGCGCTCAGCAACCTCCTTGACGTCGACCAACTCGAAGGTCTTGATCGTCGACCTTCTCTGGTGCTCCTTGACCCCGAGCATCGTCTTCAGTTCATCGATGTAGGAGAGGGCGTACCCGACCAGGTCGGCGAGCTTGGCATCGACGGCGGCGATGGCCCTGTTGATCTCGTCGATCTCCTCCTTGTTCTTCTCGATGTCGAAGAGGCTGATGCGCCTGATGGGAATCTTGAGCAGCCGCTCCACATCCTCGTCGTCGACTGGCCTGATGAGCTGTTCGGTAAACGGCTTGAGGCCGCTGTAGACCGCCTTGACGACATCTTCGGCGCTCTTCTTCGTCTCGATGCGCTTGTAGATCCGCTCTTCGATGAAGATCCGCTCCAAGGTGCGGGCATGGAGCTTATCAAGCAAATGACCGCGTTCGAGGATCAACTCGGCCTTGAGGACGGAGGTGAGGTGGGATGCATGCCAGGTGAGGATCTCGCTGACGCCCATCACGGTGGGCATGTTGTCCTTGATGACGAGCGGTTCGAGGCTGAGCTTGGTCTCACACCGGGTGTAGGCGTAGAGGGCGTCGACGATCTCCTGGGCGTAGGTGTTGCGCGCCAAATTGATCTCGATGTTCACCTTCTCAGCGGTATAGTCGTTGATCGAGCTGATCTTCAGGCGCCCCTTCTTGGCCGCATCCTCGATGGAGTGGATCATCATCTCGCTGGTCACGTCGAACGGCAGCTCCTCGATGATGATCCGCTTGGGATCTTTGGTGTTGAGCTTGGCGCGCACCGAGACCGAACCGCGGCCATCGTCGTAGTCCTCCACGTCGATGATGCCCCCACCGGGGAAGTCGGGGTAGAGGGTGAACGGCTCACCCCTCAACGAGGCGCTCATCGCATCGAGCACCTCGATGGCGTTGTGCGGCAGGATGTCGGTCCTCATGCCCACCGCGATGCCGCTGACGCCCTGGATCAGGACGACGGGAATCTTGGCGGGGAAGGCGACCGGCTCCTGGTTGCGCCCGTCGTAGGAGTCGACGTACTCGGTCAGCTCGGGGTTGTAGAGCACCCGCTTGGCGAACGGCAGGAGGCGGCATTCGATGTAGCGGGCCGCCGCCGCGCTGTCACCGGTGAGGAAGTTTCCGAAGTTGCCCTGCCGCTCGATGAAGAGCTCGAAGTTCGCGAGGTTGACCAACGCCTCATAGATCGAGGAGTCGCCGTGGGGGTGGTAGCGCATCGCCCACCCCACGACGTTGGCCACCTTGTGGAACTTGCCGTCGTCCATCTCGAAGAGGGTGTGGATGATGCGCCGTTGTACCGGCTTGAAGCCGTCGACGAGGTCGGGGATCGCCCGCTCCTTGATGACATAGCTTGCGTACTCAAGGAAGTTGTCCTTGAAGATCGATTGTGCTTCTCCCATCAGACCAGGTTCTCCATGATGAATTGACGCCGCTCGGGGGTATTGGTCCCCATATAGAAGGACAGGGTCCGGTGCATGTCGCTCATCCCGTTGACGGTCACCGGGATCAGGCGCATGTCGTTTCCGATGAACTGGCCGAACTCCTTGGGGTCGATCTCACCGAGCCCCTTGAAGCGGGTGATCTCAGCCCCCTTGATCTGCGCCACCGCGCTGTCGCGCTGCTCCTCGCTATAGCAGTAGACGGTCTGTTTGCGGTTGCGTACCCGAAAGAGCGGCGTCTCGAGGATGTAGAGACGGCGCGCGAGGACCAAATCCTCGAAGTAGGTGAGGAAGTAGGTCATCAGGAGGTTGCGGATATGGAAGCCGTCGGTATCGGCGTCGGTGGCGATGATGACCTTGCCATAGCGCAGTCCACCCACCCCGCCCTCGATGCCGAGGGCGACCATCATATTGTAGAGCTCGGCGTTCTTGTAGATCTCGGTCTTCTTCTTGCCGTGGACGTTGAGGATCTTGCCCCTCAGGCTGAAGACCGCCTGCGTCATCACATCACGCGTCTTGGTGATGGTGCCACTGGCGCTGTCTCCCTCGGTGAGGAAGATCATCGACTCCTCCCCCTTCTCCCGCGCCGCGCCGCTCTGGTTGAGGTGGTACTTGCAGTCCTTGAGCTTGGGGATGTTGATGGAGACCTTGCGGGCCGCTTCACGCGCCCCCTTGCGCACCTCGTTGAGCTCCTTGCGCAGCGCCTCGTTGTTGATGATCTTCTGGTTGAGCTTTTGTGCGGCGTCGTTGTTCTTGAGCAAGAAGTCGACGATGGCGTCCTTGACCTCGGCGACGATGGCGGTGCGGATCTCGGTGTTGGAGAGCTTGTTCTTCGTCTGCGACTCGAAGACCGGCTCCTTGACCTTCACCGCGATGGCCCCGACGATGCCCTCACGTACGTCCTGGGGGGCCCAACTCTTCTTGAAGTGCTCGTTGATGCCCTTGAGGATCCCCTCCTTGAAGGCGCTGAGGTGGGTGCCGCCATCGGTGGTGTGCTGGCCGTTGACGTAGGAGAAGTAGTTCTCCCCGTAGGAACCGATGACGTGGGTCAGCGAGAACTCCAACATAGCGCTCTTGTAGTGCATGATGGTGTAGAGCTCCTCGCCGGCGACCTCGCGGTCTATGAGGTCGAGCAGCCCCCTGTTGGATTTGAAGGTACGCCCGTTGTACTCCAGGGCAAGGCCGAGATTGAGGTAGGCGTAGCTGTTGAGGCGGCTGATGATGAACTCCTCGTTGTAGCGATAGTCGCCGAAGAGGGTGCTGTCGGGGATGAAGACCACCTCGGTGCCATCCTTCTCTCTGCTCTTGCCCGAGTCCTCCTTGATGAGCCTTCCCTGCTCGAAGGTTGCGCTCGAGTAGCGCCCCTCGCGGTAGCTGGTGACACAAAAGTAGCTGGAGAGGGCGTTCACCGCCTTGGTGCCCACCCCGTTGAGGCCGACGGAGAACTGGAAGACATCGTCGTTGTACTTCGCCCCGGTGTTGATCACCGACACGCAGTCGACGACCTTGCCGAGCGGGATGCCACGACCCCAGTCGCGCACCCGGACCTCACCTTCAGTGCGGTAGATGGTGATCTTGGTGCCATGGCCCATGATGAACTCATCGATGGCGTTGTCTATGATCTCCTTGAGCAGGATGTAGATGCCGTCGTCGATATGGGTGCCGTTTCCCAGCCTCCCGATGTACATGCCCGGCCGCGTGCGGATATGCTCCAGCGCGCTGAGCGTCTGTATCGTCGACTCATCATAGATGTTCTTGGCCACTGATCCCATTGTCCCTCCCGTGTCGGTACCTCTCGTGATGGCGGGCATGATACCCCACATATACAACTCTTTTGGTGGTAGTTTGTTACAGCTAGCCAACCTCAAGATGCATGAAATGCCCGATATGCCGGACCTATCACCTGTATAGTGTAGCGGAAGTTTGCCCCTCTTACAATCGGGGAGTTGCAGGCTACCCCTGCTCCATCTCCTTCAAGGAGGGGATATCCTCGACCCTGATGACGAGGCTCCCACCAGAGAGCGGGTATGGGTTTTGCGGGCGGGCAAGCACATACCGGTTTCCTCCCTGCCAGGGAGTGTTTGCATGGTTCAGCTGCTCAAAGAGCATGTCCATGCTCTTTGCGTGCTTTGATGCAGGTAACTCACTCCATTTCGCCTCGATAAACGAGAGGGTGCCCTTGTGCTCAATGATGAAGTCGACCTCATTTGCATACTGGTCACGGTAGTACCAGAGCTTGATCGTTGCATTGCGATACGCATGGGTCTTCCTGAGTTCGGCAAAGAGAAACGTCTCCCAGATCATGCCAAGAAATGGCGATCCGTGCAGGGTGTGCGCATCGATCCCCAAGAGGTAACACAAGAGGCCAGAATCACAGAAATAGAGCTTTGGGCTCTTTGCGATCCGCTTGCCGAAATTCACATACCACGGTTCGAGCAATACGATCTGTCCTGAGGCTTGGAGCACTGAAATCCAGTCGCCGATCGCCTTTGGTGAGACTCCAACGTCCTTGGCAACATCACTCTTGTTCAACATTGATCCGGAGCGAGTCGCCAAGACCCGGATGAACCGCTCAAAATCACGCAGGCTGGTGACATTGAGGATCTGGCGCACATCACGCTCCAAATAGGTAGAGAGATAGGAGGAGTAGAACAAGGAGGGCGGCAGGCTCCTGTTGCGCCAGAGCTCGGGAAATTGCCCACGAGCGATG
>LVBF01000007.1 GCA_001604325.1 Spirochaetales bacterium Spiro_04 | reverse complement strand
TGGTCGTCCTGGCCTTGGAGCAGAAGATGAACAATCCACCCTGCAGCACGTCCATCCGCATCTGGTTTTGAATGATGCCCACCAAGCCGTCGATGGACTTACGTCCGTCCGTAAAACCTGGGCGTACGTAGATGGGGAGGTCTCCTGTGTCAAACATTGCGCCGCTCCTTAGCCACGCCCACCGCGGCTTGGTCCCTGATCGTGACGAATCCGGCCAGGGCGAAGGAGCCACGGCTCTCCTCTACCCGGCGGCATGTGCCCAGGCTCTGCTTCGAGGGCTTCACGCCCTCGACGATCTTGTGTTGGCTGGTTTTCCGATAGGCCCGCTTGGTCACCGGCATAATGCCGAATAGAACCGTCTTGTCCATGGGTTCCTCCATGGTTGACAGCATAACGGGTATGGTGTGGTTACATTAGTGCGGTGTTCTCAAGACTGACACGAATAAAAGCACAACGAGCGACGACGTGCAGCCAGTTTTGAACGAAGAGCTGTGGTATTATCATTTGGCTATCTGTAATAAACGAAAAACTCCAGCAAAAAACACGATTGTGTACCTTACCCAAATCGAAGAAGTAGTCTCCAAAAAAAACAAAATTCTAGTTTGGGAAGGAGAAATTCCCCTAACTTGGCATTACGGATTTCTCTACAAATACATGAGTAGGGGCATTGGCTCAGAACAGATTTGTGACATTATTTCCATAGGTGAAACAAGCGGTATCCAGGTAATGACCATGGTCAAACCGAATAACATGCCTAAATACGGGAATCAGGAAGTGCATCTAAATTTAACAATCAAAGTAAAAAGCGATCAGACAATTGTTGAGGCAGGAATCGAGATTAAATGGAGTGGAGAATGGTATGGAGAGAAAGATAAAATGTCTGACAATATAGAAATAAATATAGTGAATCAAAATGAGAAATCATCAAAATGCAAATAGTCAAGGTACAGTAGCAACGCATAGAATTAACACCGAATATATCCGTTTATCTGCAGATTCCACACCCCTCCCTATGTCCTCTCTCCCCTCTATCGCGCCTTGCGGCGCGAGGGAGTCAATCACTTCACCTACCATGCAGGAGAGGACTTCTTCACCATCACCGGAGGGCTCAGGGCCATCTATGAAGCGGTCGAATTCTGTGAGCTTGGCAGAGGGGATCGGATAGGGCATGGGTGTGCAACAGCCATCGACCCCGATCTGTTCACAGGGCAGACGGTCAAGATTCCAACGGTTGAGTACCTCGATGACCTCCTCTTCTGTTATGAGTTCATCAACACCCGTAACATCAAAGAACTGACAGCGATGGTTCCCCATCTGGCAGAGGCTATCAGGGGATGTTCGGTCTCACTCTACGACCAGGAGTGGCCGATCTCCCAATTGATCGGAGCCTGGAGGCTGCGAAGATTCCATCCTCTGATCGTCCTCTCTCCCAATACCGATTTGGACCACTCTCTTCTCATCACGGAGGAAGAGATCAAGGCATGTAGAGAGGAGGATCGCCATATTCCGCTCTCCCTCACCCTCGCCTATCACGACCTCTTCCTCCACTCAGAGAGGGCGAAGCAGCTCACCACCGTCAACCAACTGATTGACCACCATACGATCCGCATCCTCCAACAGGAGATGCTCTCATACCTGCATGCCAAAGAGATTGTCATCGAGACGCTCCCCACCAGCAACGTCATGATCGGGCCACACAAATCACTGGGAACCCATCACCTCTGGACATGGCTCCAATGGGAGAAGGAGGGCAAGGCCATCCCTCCCATTGTTGTTGGCTCCGATGACCCAGGAATCTTCACCACCAACATCCGATCAGAGTATGAACGCCTCTACTGCCATATGGTATATGGCCAATACCGAAACCAAGATGAAGTGATCGCCATCTTGGAGCGCCTCGAAAACAACAGTCGGATCTATGCGTTCGAAAGCCTCTGACTACTGGCCGTACAACACATTCTCCGAATTGAGCAGTTCATCACCGCTCTTCTCAACCATCTTCTCCTCAACTATCTCTTGCATTTGAAGATACCAGCCACAAGCTGATTCCTGGAGATCAGATCAACTCATCGACAACGTATTTTGCAGCCTCGTCGATAGGGTTGTCGGTTTCGGTAGAAAACAGCTTCTCATTGTCATCGTCCTTGTCTTTCATTCCGCAGAAAATAGTGAACGTACCATTTTTATATTTAGCATAGATAGCATCCTCCGTGTTGCCTATCCACATCCAATGCTCTGCCCACGTCCCTCTTTCTGCTTCCATGCTCGTTTTAATATCATTCTCCTTGAGGGCTTCAGATAGCGCTGCAAGAAATACCATGTGAGTATAGCCTCGAGTTGACTTGTTTGGCACGATGAGCATTTCATTATTCACCTTACGTAGCCGGAGGTTTGCAGCACTCATCAACTTAAAGAGTTCAGGATACTTAATAAAGCAATATCTCCAATCATTTTGTGGGACATTGGACATGGCAATTTTTGTTTTTAGCTGTTGGCCTATATCATGACTAGCGACAATAGAGTCAAGCAAGCATTGTACGATTTCTTCATTATCCGAGAACAGCCTTTTCATACTTGGTGTGCTCTCCGCCTCGTTGGGATCATTAACACTAAGTGTTTGATAGTCACCAACAGATTGGGTGTAATCCCCAATCGTCAACAGCGCCTGACGTAGCAGATTGTCGTGTACAGGTTTTGTCTTCTCAAAAAGCTTGGAAATTTTTTCCCAGTAGGCATTAAAGATGCCCAAATCATAATTATCATTAGAATCCTTGGCATAATAAAGGGCCGAGCGAATTTGGCCAGAAAAATAGGGGTGCTTCTCAGCTTCATAGATCGCATAAGCATAGTCGCTACTTCCTTGGATTAATCGCGCTTTTATCTTTTCTTCTGATATCTGTTCTACAGAAAAGCCCGACACATTCCCATCACCTGCAAAATAGGAAAGTAAATCATCCCAATCGTTTGATAGATGATTGATACTTTCAATTGCTCGTTTGTATGGTCGAACATCGTCTATCTGTGTGTTCAAGGTAAGGTTCTTAAGGATACGTAGCCATTGAGCGAAGTTACCGTTGTCGATTCCCTTAGATCTGTGAAGGTAGGTAGTGACAGCGTGGAAAAGCACTCTATCTTGATACCTACAGTATTTAGACAGTGCGTTGAAAAAAAGATTGCGCGCAAGCGTATTGCTAGGATTATCGCTGAGATAATTGAGTGTGTGATACGTTGTCGAAAACAACTCCTCATCGAATTTATCAAATTCGAACGTATTCGACCAATTGGAGTAATCTGAGTATATGATACCGTGGTTCCTCAGTAGAACACCAAAGAATGCCAGGAACATACGGTCGAAATCCCCCTTGTGGCCATCCCAAAAAAAGTCTGTCCATTTACCATCGAAGAGATGTTCGAATTCATCCTTATAGCTTAATCTTAGCTCTTTCAAGTTGCCGAGTAACCGAGCCTTGAAGGTTTCTAATAATGTCAGTGGCTTGCCACGCGCATTCAATTTAATGTACAGACTATCTTCCATGCCAAGATCTTTGATGTCGAGGAATTTAAATACTATTGGCTTATAATCCTCACTTGAAAGACGATCAGCAAGATCACATATATCAACAAAGGTATTCCTGATATCATCCAGCATCACCAGAGCGGATCGGATTGTAGGGTCATGCTTCCAGCCTGACACAAACCATTCAGAGTCCTCAATTTCATAGGAAGGCATGTTTGGAGATGAAAAGATTTTCTTTCGATTCGCAACCAGTTGTTCTAAGAAATCCCTTGAACTTTTTCTAGTCTCATAGGTGAATTTTTGTAACAACGGTGTCTTATCCTCATCAGTGTAGTAGGCGTACACATAAAGCAGGAACAACGTCGTAAGTCGTTGCTGACCGTCTATTGGAATGAAGTTACCCTCTTTGTTGACTTTACCATATACAAAGTTCAGATCGAGGGGAGGCTCCTCACGTAGAATGGCAGCCTTAATATCCAATAACAGATTCTTCCGCACGAGGTTTGTTGTCTCATCTACGCGGCCTTGTGCATAGTCCCTTTGAACCTTTGGTACTTCAACAATATACTTCTCGAGCAATCCAAACAGGGTGCTGAACGTTGCACTATTACTCATTTAATACCCCCCCCTGCAAAAAAGTCGCTAAGGTTGTCTCGATTGCTTGAACATAGTGTTCCTTGTCACTATCACTCCACTTTTCCATATTACTTAAGTCATCCGAATATACTTTTAAAAAAACGTTCATAGTACATAGAGGGACAAACAATCCCTTTGATTCTCGATCGATGATAATTCGTCGTTTTTCTACAAAAGGCGCATTTTGGTAGCTTCGGTTCGTCCTTGCATCCAGAAGCGTGAGGTTGCCTAGATAATCATCCGGGTCATCTGTCTCATCAGCGGTTGCATGGATGTGTTCGATATCCCATTTCATCCTTTCACCCGTCTCACCTTTGAATATATCGAACGGGAATCGGTATTGCTTCTCACCCTTGCACACTAGTGTCGCGATATTGAAGAGCAGAAGCACTTTCCTTATCTTCTCTTTATCTCGAGAAACCCCGGATGTGAGTTCCCCCAAGTCATCATATCCCCCACTTAGGGTTAATTCAGCTTTGCGGAGCAATTCCTTTGTGACTAGAGATTTTCGCTTACCACGCGTGATAGCAAAAATTTCTTCTATGCTCACACCCATAGTAATGAGATATCCAATGATGTGGTATTTGTCTAAATCCGAGTACCAATCGTCGAATTCTGCGAACAGTTTTTCTACCTCACTCCAAAGTTCTTTTACGAAATGCTCCTTATTCTCCGCTGTAGCTAGCAATGCAGAAAAAACCAAAAAAGTATAATATTTCTGACTCTCATCGATTGCTGTAGGTAGCTTTGAATGACGATCTCTTGCCAATAGCTCAAATAACAAGTCTATACGTGTCCCGCTACGATCGTTCGCATTCAGAAAATACCAAAAAGAATCGTTTTGCAGACGTTGTTCAATTTTGTCCCACGCAACAGACATTTCGGTCTGGCGCCTGTGGATTACCTCATTGTTATCAATTTGATAGTTGTCCCTGTTCAGCAACAGTGCTTTGATGAGCTCGCTATTGGTAAGCGGAATTTTTCCAAGGTTGACTTTCGTAAACATTGTAATCGGGTCTACCTCTGGCAACACTTCATACCAGATGAAAAAAACCTTGCTGCGAAATTTCGTGTTTAGCTCCTGGATGGCGACAGATTTGTCTGGCTGGTTATCGAGCCACTTATTCATTGTTTTGTACGCATCTGCCATGTAAGAAAAATCAATATATTTATCATTGTCCAATTTTTTATCATCTGACAACGACATCAAGAACTCTTTACTGCCGCTACGCGTCTGATATTCCATCTGAAATGGCGGCGTAGCGGAGCGGATTTCCTGCTCAGCTACCTTCATGAATATATAGACAGTGGTGAGTCTTTGCTGGCCGTCGACAACCTCGTATGAGCCATCATCGCGCTTCTTAACAAGCAGGGGCTGAAGGCAGTACCGCTGCCCTGATTCGGAGCGAAACTCATTCACGTCGTCCAATAACGCAATAACTTCGTTCTTGGTCCAACGATATCCACGTTGGTACGAAGGCACAAAAAAACTTAAATCTTTCAGCTCGCTAATTGTTTTCGTCGCTATTGACATGCGCTAGACTCCACGATTTATGATATTGAAACAGGCACGGCTGGAAAACTGTGCGTTTAACGTCTTTTCTTGCGTCCAGAAACACCCCTGAGGTAAGGCCATTCCTATTTATGTGACCACGCATGCAGTCAAGTAACATCAAGACAGTATTCTCCGTTGTCTAAATAGGGAACTTCAGACATGAATGATACCATATTGTCCAGAGTGCGGTAAGAGTGGTGTTGTGACCATATATAGCCAGTGTAATGGTTATCCCCGTTATGAAATTTAAACGGGCTTCAACAATGTGAAGTGACCTCCCAAGAGCGGCAGGTACAGCAAGGCCGTCACCAAGCCGAAGAGAACCCCACCTTCCTCTCGCTGGCCGGCTATGCCGTCGTACGCGACCAGATATACCGAGAATGTGGGGAAGTTACAAATGTTGAGTAGACTCATTGAATAGCAATCAGAAGCATTGAATTCATCTATTCATACTCATAGTTCTCCACATTTCAAAGCTAGGATCTGCTCAAAGTCTTCAGGTACTTTCTCAGTTCATCATCTTCCTCCCAACATGCCTCGGCGTTGATATCCAGAATTGAGCTACACTTTTCGATGGCCTCATTTCTTGTCCTGCCGTCTATTCTTGCATAAATCTCGGTAGTGAATGTACTCGAGTGCCCTAGGATGTCTCTGATATCCAACAGGTCGACATCATTAGCTTTCAAGGCCATTGCTCTCGAATGTCTGAGTCCATGAGGAGACAAAGAATCCGGAAAGTCCTCACTGCCAATAGCTGAGCAGTGTTTCTTCAGAATATAGCCGACACCGAACCAGATGATTCGTTTTCCCCATTGGTTCCGAAAAAGAGGGGCATCCAAATTGGCGGTTCCACAACCCATCCTTACAAGATATTCACTCAAGAGCTTTTCAAGCTTCTTGCTAATGAACACCCTCCGTGGTTTCCTTCCTTTCCCTATCACATCGATGAAAGGATAGTGACCGAACTTTACATCCTCTGCGTTGAGCGCAGTCAATTCAGAAACCCGTAGCGCCGCTTCATAGAGGGTGCAGAGCATGACCATGTCCCGGTAACCTTCAGGCGTCGAAGTATCGGGGGCGGACAGCAATGCTTTGGTTTGGGATTCATCAAGGTACCTAGGGATCTTCGGATGACACTTTCGCTTCGGTATTGAAAGAATGGCGTCGAAAGATGCAAGATACTCCGGTCGCTTGTATTGCATGTATCTGCAAAAAGCATGCAGAGCGTACATCCTTTGGTTTACAGTTGCATCTGAGTAATGCCTGGAAACCTTCAGCCACTCGAGAAAACGAAGAACAAAATCCCTGTTGAAGTCATCAAATCTGAATTCCTGAGGATTGGCCCCAGTTCCATCCTTGTAGAAGAAGAACAGCAGCCTGAAAGTATCTGCATATCCTGCCACTGTATTGGGGCTTAGCCGACCCACGGCATATTCAGAGAGGAAGCTCTGGAGGTAGTACGTGAACGAAGGCTGAAGGCTAGCGTTATTGTTCATGTTTGACCTCCATGGGAATAACCCTTGAAGCGATTCCTTCTATGGCTTCGGCAAGAAACGGAAGAAGGTCGGGGCAAAAATGAATGTATCGCTCAGTGACACAGGAGCTGTAATGGCCAAGTTGGGCTGCCAGATATTGCAAAGCCGTTTGTAATCGCACTCCAGAGTTCACCAGCTGCCTAAGGGTCAAGGTTGCATAGGTATGGCGCAGATCATGAAGTCTTGGCCCCTTGTCCTTGCCTCCATGTGGTATTCCTGCCCTCCAAAGCTGTTTTCTGAAAATCCTGTAGCAGCAATCTCTTGTATAGGGATTCCCATCAGCCATCGTAAAGATGAGCCCCTTATCTTCCCCCGGGTGGATACGTTTACAAAGCTCCCGGATGGATTGTATCACATCTTCCAAAACGCCAATCAACTGGTCCTTGCCACCTTTTGTACACTCAATACCCCCAAGATTGTGGCAAAGCTATCAACATTCTTGAAAGAGATACATAAAGCTTCTCGTCAATCGTGAAATAATCATCTCCCACCATCATAACAAACCGCACATCTCTCCCCATACTGTCATAAGTTACACAAAATCAAAATACTGCCTATTTGTTATATATTATATACTTACATATTCTCAAAGATACAGTATCACACAATATCCAACACTCCCCTCTCCCCCCATCTCTTTCTATTGACACAAGCTTTATTCTTTATTACAGTATGAGTGTGTTCTGGGAAGAACACAGAGCCCACCTTGCACCAGGGCCTCTCACCCTGAAAGGATGTATAGCATGAGAAAGAACCTGATCATAACACTCCTACTGGCCATACTCGTTACCTTCTCTCTTGCTGCAGATGATCCCTCTGCCTCCTTCAGCGTCGCTGCATCGATCGGCGCTATCAACGAAATGAAGATCACCAACAAACCAGTAACTACAGCCACATTCGGTGATGACGACAATTCCTTCTCAGGAACCGTAGCCATCGTTGGAAGCGGCGAGGGCGCCAATATGAACAGCAGTGGCAACGTCACTTTCACTGCCTATATCTCCACCCTCTCCAACAACCGCAGTGGCTACTCCGTCAGCATGAGTGCCACCCCCCTTACCAGTGATGGAGCAACGATCAACTACACCGTGACGGTCAATGAAGTCCCATATGCCACCAAAACAAACACCACTGCGTTAACCGTCCTGGAGGTTGGGAGCCTCAGTGCACTCGATGCCAAATCCCTCCCCATTGCGGTAACGGTGGCGAGAAGCGAATACGACAGTGCTGTGCAGGGCACCTATGAAGGCAGTGTCACCTTCGAGTACAAAGCAGCCAACTGATCAACACCATACCCATCAATGAGCCAGGTAATCACCTGGCTCATTTCATTACCAACACCTACACACTCTTACATGTCATATGTTAATATTATTTTTAATAATTATATTTTATTAAAATATAACAACTTATAATAATCTATTCATGTGTGTCATACAGTAAACCACCATAAACAAATAAATATTTTATTACCTATTGACACAAGTGCCTTCCTTGGCTACTATACTGATAGACCCATTGCCTGGGTCCTCGATACCAATCCTGGGTTGGGAAATCCTTAAGGAGTACTCTTGTCACTACGAAAAGGACAATCGTTGCAATTCTGGTTCTTGCACTCACCAGCCTTGCTGCCCTCAATGCGGTCGACAGTTTCGATGTCGATACCGAAGTCGAGGGTGTCAACAAGATGAAGATCACCGCAGCTAAATACACATCAACCGATCCCGACGCTATCGAGACAGCTGCCGCATTCGGATCGCTTACCGTCCAATCTGCCGGAGCGCAGACCTTCAGCGCCTGGCTCTCGACCATGAGCAACAATCGTGCAGGCTACACAGTGAGCATGAGCGCCACTGCCATGAAGGGCACCACCACCGAGCTAGCGAATGCCTATAGCAACTACACGGTGACGGTGAACGGCGCGTCCATCACGACTGACAATACCACATCAAGTCCAGAACCAGTTGTAGTTATCTCCGTCTCTGACCTCTCTCAACTTTCTGTTGAGTCAAATGAGATTAGCCTCTCTGTCGATCGAGCCACCTTCAATTCTGCTGTTGCAGGTTCTTACTCCGGTACCGTCACCTTCACCTTTTCCGCCATCTAAGGCGAACATACGCCATCTATCCAGGGCTACCTTTTCAGGTAGCCTCTTTAATGCCCATAGCTGCTGTACTCTGCTACATCAACGACACGGCAACAGTCCATTGTTACCAACAATACCTCTTCCACCCACATCGATCGATGTCATCACCAGCTTGATGGCCTTAGCAATGCAATCACATACGATAGACCAGACAAGCTTCCAGTCAGCAGCAGAGGGCTCCTACAACGGGACTATCACATTCACCTACACAACGACATAAGAGACTCCCCTATTCCCTCCCACAGGCTGCCTCAACGGGCAGCCTATCACACACTTGGGACGTATGGTTGGTTTCAAAGAACAAAAGCAGCTTCTTATCAAATAGAATATTTTTGATATTTTTTATAAATTCTTTTTAGTGTCATAAGTAGGGTGTATTATTAATATCTTATAAATATTTATATTACTTAGAGTTATATATTTTATCTCTACATATGACCTTGAAACAGCAAATTTATCATACATTTTCACGATTACCTATTGACATAAGTCTCTTCTCTATGTATCATACAAATGTGCTGAGGAAAAGGCACTAATACTTGCACCGGGGCAGAAGCCCTAAGAGGAAAGAAAAAGATGAAAAAGAATTTGATTGCACTCCTGATTGTTGCCCTGGTTAGTGTTGGATTGTTTGCTGATCCTGTCACTGCAAATGACTCCTTTACTGTCACGACCTCAATTTGTGGCATCAACAACATGAAAGTGACAACGACTGCAGTAGGTACTGAAAATAAGACATACTCTCAGCTAGCAGATTTTTCTAACTATGCGATTAATAGCGCCAGTGATTTGAGCCCTTCGGCCCCTATCGCCTACCTTTCTACTCAGACGAACAACAGGAATGGATATAAGATTTCCCTTACAGTTACTGCCATGAAAAGCACCCCGACTAGTGGAGCTGTCTCTTATATCAACTATACAATATTCCTCGGTGCCGACACTGTTGGACAAAAAACAGATGATGGAACAGCAAAGACCAAATCTGATGTCATTGAGCAGGGAGCGCTTGGTGGATTGACTGAGAAATCATACCCAATTAAAATTACTGTTGATGCGGACGAATATGCCGCTGCTGTTGAAGGAAGCTACACAGGCACCGTAACATTCAACTACACCGCCCTGTAGGGCCAGCAACCTTGTCTGTCCAAAAGGCCACCTACGGGTGGTCTTTTTGTTGCTCTAGCTCTTTGTATGTTGGCAGCCCTTCTATCTCCTTAAGGACTTTGATTCGTTCTCTCTCGAAGGTCACCTTTGTTTGTATGTCTATGAAGAACATCTCACCCATCCCGAAGTAGTGGGAGAACCTCAGACCGGTGTAGATGGTAGCGTTGCTATTATCTCACTCCCCCCGCAATACCCGCTTGGAGAGCCCCTTGAGTGCGGCGAACGTGGAGTCTGCCTCTATGATGGCCGTCGACTTCGTCCGCTTGAGGATGATGCCTTGCTCTTGTTGTTCGGCTGAGAAGAAGTTTCCTCCGATGCGGGCATTCTCGTAGGGGGCGAAGGCGGTGCCGTAGTAGAGGTGTCTCGTCTGTCCCGGTTCGATGGTGAAGGTGGTGTCAGTCTCCAGAAGCTGGCTTGTATCCTTGAGCCCATGGAAGAGGTTGTGGGTGCCGCTTGCGCAGTTGACGGAGTACTGTTGGCTCATGCCTCCGTTGTAGAGCGCCCATGGTGACTCGGTCCGTCCTCCGAAGTCCAGCGCGTAGCTGTTGAAGTTCATCGGGATGGAATGCTCTTCTCGGTTTTGTGGCCCCTGAAAGAAGGTGAAGTAGATCATCTGCATCCTGGGGTTTATGATGCTGCTGTAGCCAAGCTCTGTTTTCTCTTTGATCCGGCCAGTGATGAAGTCCGTCTTTCCCGTCGGACACGGCACCTCGCTGATATCCACCGTCCCCCCGCTTTTGAGCGGCGCCTTCTTGAGGTCGTTGAACTGGGTGTTCTCTGCAAGGCGCCCCTGGACTGAGGACAGCATGGTCTGAGGCGCCGTGATCCAACTCTCGGCGCTGGCGTTCAGCACACACCCCGCCTCGAGGAAGGGAGGGCCCACCTCGTTGTTCCACACCGCGTTGGCGATGAGCGGGGTTTCATTGGTATTGGTGATGAAGATGGCGCTGTAGTGCACCGGATGGGATGGCAGCAGCATGTCGATCTTCTTGGCCGCCCACCCGCGCTTCTTGTCCCTCATGGAGGACAACAACCACACCCCGCCGAACTCGGGGTCGGTGCCGTAGCGCTCCACCATCCAGTAGGAGGAGGCGGTGTAGCCGCCGTGCTCCTCGCTCTGGTTGAACTCGTCAAAGAGCTCCGGGCCGAAGTTCGGGAAGCTGAAGTGCGACCCCGCCTTCTGGTAGAGATACGGGCTGTTCTGCCAGAACGACCCGTTCTCGTCGCTGTACACCGAGGTGCCGGTACCCCGGTAGTATGGGAGCAGGTGGGCGTTCACCATCCCCCCCTGGGCGGTGGCGGCGCTGAGCTCCAGGGTCATGCCGCCCTGGTCCTCGATGACCACCCGGATGATGTCATTGGTCATGATGGTGGCGTTGCGACTTTCCCATACCTTGATACGACGAATATCCACGTCTCTTTCTCCCTTTCTTCAAAGCGTCACAG
>LVBF01000094.1 GCA_001604325.1 Spirochaetales bacterium Spiro_04 | reverse complement strand
CAATCAATTGATATAATCATTCAGGAGGAAAAGGTAAGAAATGAAAAAAACTTTGATGTTTCTTATGGTTTTAGTCATGGCTGTGGCCATGGTGGGTGCTCAAGGTACCAAGGACTCAGCAGGGAAAGTCGGTGGTGGCAGCCTCATCATCTACTCCCCGAACACCGACGCCTTGGCCAATGCCGCCTATGCGTTCGGCGACCAGTACGGAATCGACGTGACCGTCCTTTCCATGGGAACCGGAGAGTGCCTGCAGAGAATCGTCAGTGAGGCGGAAAACCCGCAGGCCGACGTCATGTATGGTGGTGTGAACTATGCCAACGGCATGAACTACGCCAAGTATTTCGAGCCACACGTGGCCGCAGGCAACGAGTTGCTTCCTGAAGCCTACCGGAACCAGAATGGCGTGGTCACCCGCTACTGCCTCGACGGATCGGCGGCCCTGCTGCTCAGCCTCGATGTATTCAAGACGCTGGGACTCGACCCGGATAAGTTCACCCGGTATGAGGATCTGCTCAATCCGGCGCTCAAGGGCCGCATCGCGATGGGCAACCCCGCCTCCTCGTCGAGTGCCTGGGCAGAGCTGACCAACATGCTCCTCGTCATGGGCAACGAACCGTACGACGAAGCCGCGTGGCAGTGGGTCGAGAAGTTCGCCAAACAGCTGAATGGGATCATGATCAACTCCTCCTCCGCCATCTACAAGGGTGTGGTAAGCGGCGAGTATGCAGTTGGCGTCTCCTATGAGGACCCGTGTGTCGGATTGCTGGTCGATGGGGCCACGAACGTCAAGCTCGTCTACCCCGCCGAAGGCGCCGTATGGCTCCCCGCCGGTGCAGCCGTCATCAAGAACGCGAAGAACATGGCCAACGCGAAGCTGTTCATGGACTGGTTGATCTCCGATACCGGACAGCGTGAAGTCGCCAAGTCGACGGCTCGCCCGGTCAACCCCACCATCAACAACACGACGCCCGTCATGCAGCCGTTCTCCGAGATCAACGTTGCATATGAGGACCTCGAGTATTGCGCGGTCAACAAGGAAGCGTGGGGTGCCAGGTGGACAAGGATTTTTGAAGCTTCCTCAAAATAATAGTAATATAAGGGTTTGTATTGATGAGTGTTGATATCAGGATTCGTAATGCCGTAAAAAAATACGGAGATAACACCATTATCCCAGACCTGTCATTGGATATCAGGGAGGGTGAGTTCTTCACCCTCCTTGGCCCATCAGGCTGTGGGAAGACAACGTTGCTGCGCATGATCGCTGGTTTCAACACCATCGAAGGCGGAGACTTCTTCTTCAATGATGTCAGGATCAACGACATGGATCCGGTGAAGAGAAACATCGGCATGGTCTTCCAGAACTATGCGATCTTCCCGCACCTCACCGTTGAGAAGAACGTCGCGTTTGGACTGAAGAACCGAAACCTTCCCAAGGAAGAAATCGCCGCCAAGACCGATCAATTCTTGAAGTTGGTGAAGATTGAGGAGTACCGCACCCGCATGCCGGAGCGGCTCTCCGGAGGCCAGCAGCAGCGCGTAGCGCTCGCAAGGGCCTTGGCCATCACCCCGGATGTCCTCTTGATGGATGAACCGCTCTCGAACTTGGACGCCAAGCTCCGCGTCGAGATGCGTACCGTCATCAAGGAGATCCAAAACGAAATCGGGATCACCACGGTCTATGTCACCCATGACCAGGAGGAGGCCATGGCCGTCTCCGATCGCATCGCGGTCATGAACGAAGGCGACATCCAACAGATCGGAATTCCCAAGGCGCTCTATCAACGACCGGCGAATCTCTTTGTCGCATCGTTCATCGGGCTGACCAATTTGATTACATCTCGCCTGGAGATTTCCAATGGCCAGACCTATATCTGTCTGCCCGGCGAGTACAAGATTCCCCTCGATACCATCAGGAAAGAGGAGCGGAGAGCGCAGGACGTGATTCTCTCGATCCGCCCCGAAGAGCTCTATGTCAAACCATTTGGAGAGGACGGAGTCGCCGCCTACGTGGATGATGCCGTCTTCCTCGGTCTCAACACCCACTACTTCATCCACTTCGAGGACGGTGAGAAGGCTGAGATCATCCAGGAATCCCAGATCGACAGCATCATCGAGAAGGGTACGAAGATTTCGCTCGGAGTAAAGACGGACAAGATCAATGTCTTTGATACAGAAGGAAAGCGGAATCTGGTCGAGGGGGTCGTAAACGACCTCGACGCCTACAGTGGAGCACTATGATGAGAGCCACCTTGTCCAAGAAGGGAGATGTCTGGAGACTGGTTTCCGTCCTTATTTTGGTACTCTATGCCGTCATCTTGGTCTACCCGCTCGCACGGCTTCTCAAAGTATCGGTCATCACCCCCGACGGACACTTCTCCCTTGATGGGTTCAGGGCCTTCTTTGGACAGCGCTATTACGTGCGTTCCATCTCCAACTCCCTCAAGGTAAGCGTAGCGGCAACCGTGATCTCGCTCTTGGTGGGGGTTCCCCTTGCGTATTTTTATCAGATGTACGAACTCAAGGGAAAATCCCTGTTGCAGGTCCTGATCATCCTCTGCAGCATGTCCGCTCCCTTCATCGGAGCCTATGCATGGATAGTCCTGATGGGGCGCAGTGGAATCTTCACCAAACTGCTGGGAGGCATCGGCATCAAGGTGGGGAGCATCTACGGCTTCAAAGGAATCCTGCTCGTGCTCACCCTCCAGCTCTTCCCGTTGGTGTTCCTCTACACCTGTGGGGCGCTGAAGAACATCGACAACTCGCTCTTGGAGGCGTCCATCAACATGGGACGCAGCGGCACAAAGATGTTCCTCACCGTCGTGATCCCACTCTGCATGCCGACCATCATCGCCGCGGCCCTGCTCGTCTTCATGCGGGCGTTCGCCGACTTCGGCACACCGCTGCTCATCGGAGAGGGGTACAAGACCTTCCCCGTCATCATCTACGATGCATACTTTGCGGAAACAGGCGGGAACCGTATGTTCGGGGCCACGGTGAGCATCATCGGCATCATCATCACCGCCTGCATCTTCCTCATCCAGAACTACTTCAGCAACCGCCACAAGTTCACGATGAACGCCATGCACACCATAGAGCGCAAGCAGGCGCACGGGCTCAAGAACGTGCTGATCAACGTCTACAGCTGGTTTGTGGTCGCCCTGGCCTTCATGCCCCAAGTCTATGTCATCTACTCCTCGTTCCAGAAGACCAGCGGCAAGCTGTTCGTACCGGGATACTCGCTCGACAGCTATCGCTTCGCCTTCACGCACCTCAAGAAGGCGATTCCCAATACATTCAAGATCGGCATCACGGCGCTGGCGATCATGATTGTCCTTGCCGTCCTGATCGCCTACCTGGTCGTCAGGAGGAGCAACTTCGCCAACAAGGTCATCGACACGCTCTCGATGGTTCCCTACATCATTCCCGGCTCGGTCATCGGCATCGCGCTGGTGCTCGCCTTCAGCAAGCGCCCGCTGCTCCTCACCGGGACCGTCACCATCATGGTGATCGCCCTCATCATCCGCAGGATTCCGTATACGATCAGATCCTCGGTCGCGGTGCTCCAGCAGATCCCGCTGAGCATCGAGGAAGCCGCCCTCTCCCTGGGGGCGAGCAAGATGAAGACCTTCTTCACCATCACTGTCCCGATGATGGGCAACGGCATCATCAGCGGGGCGATCCTCAGCTGGGTCACCATCATCACCGAGCTCTCGACCGCGGTCATCCTCTACAACGCCAACACCATCACGCTGACGCTGGCCGTCTACACCTATGTCAGCCGGGGCAGCTATGGAGTTGCGGCGGCGTACGCCACGATCCTGACCGTCACCACGATCATCTCGCTGCTGCTGTACATGAGGGTGACGGGGAATAAGGAAGTGACGTTGTAGCGCTATGAGATTGTTGTTCATCCGTCATGGTGACCCTGACTACGAAATCGATTCACTGACGAGCCAAGGGTGGGCCGAAGCAGAGGCGCTCTCCCGATACATGGAGGGCATCCCTGTCACCGAGTACTACACCTCCCCGCTCGGACGGGCGCGCGATACCGCTTCACTGACATTGAAGCGGGTCGGCCGCGAAGCGACCGTCCTCCCCTGGCTCACTGAGTTCACCCACCGCACCCCGCTCAAGCCCGACTATCCGGACTCTGCCGATGTGCCGTGGGACTGGCGGCCGATCAATTGGATTCATCGCGAAGAGTTCTTCGACAAGGATGCGTGGGTCCATGCCCCCGAGATGGTAGACGGCGATATCGCTCTCCACCACCGCGAGGTGTGCCGCCACTTCGATGAGTTCCTCAGCAAGAAGGGCTACACGAGAAGCGGGGGACTCTACCGCACCGAACAAGGAACGAACGACACCTATGTCTTCTTCTGCCACCTCGGGCTCATCGGGATCCTGCTCTCCCATCTGCTCCACATCTCCCCTATGCTGCAGTGGCACACAATGTGTGCGGCCCCCTCCTCCATCACCACCGTGGTGACTGAAGAGCGGACCAAGGGGTACGCCTCGATGAGGATGCTCTCCTTCGGAGCCACCCCACACCTGTATGCCGCCAATCTCGAACCTTCCTTCGCCGCCCGCTTCTGCGAGACCTACGAGATGAGCGACCAGCGGCATTGAGAACAAACGATCTTCACCCCACCAAGAGGTGATAGTTCTCCTTCGGGATATAGAGCAGATTCCAACAGCTGATGACGGAGCTCTCCGCCGCCTTCGCTGCAGCGAGCATCGAAGATGCCTGCACTGCGGTGATCTGAGTCGGGAAGATGGGGTGGTCGACCAGCTCGATGCCGGCCAAGACCGGCACCCCGTACGCTCCAGCTCGACCGAGCTCATGGGAGAGCACATCGGTCGAGAATCCACCGGTACGATACAGCTCCTCCATCGAGCCGATAGGGAGCCCCAGCAAGCCCTCGACGAAGAATGAAGCCTTCTTTCGGGTAATCTCGCGGTGGGCCTGCTCCAAGCCCCTGACCAGCGAGCGTGCCTCAAGCGGCAGGCCCGCCGGCCCGATTGCCCGGGTATAGGTCATCGCCTTGATCCAATCACAGCAAGCAGAGAGCTCCCGATAGTCTTGACCGACAAGCGGGGCGAGGGCGGGAGAGAGGAGGTCAAGGCCGACACAGAACCGGGAGCGGTCCACACCGCCGGTGATGGCATCTACCAGATTCGTGATGGCGGCAGATCGCCTTTTTGCCAACTCACCCACCCCACTCTCACTGATAAAAGCAGACCACGGCAGCACACGCCCCTCCAGGCAGCACTCGACCAGGCACGAGAGGGCACGCTCGGCGCCAACCCGTTGCTCACCATGGCCTGCCTCAAGACAGCGTTCACAGAAGCAGGAGAAGAGCATCTCAAGCCCGTTCGCCGGAGAGGGGTAGCGGATCCGGTCAAGAAAGACACCGGCAAAGCCAAAGCGGGAGAGCGCCGCGCCGATCTCCCTCCCCTCTCCCTTCCCATCAAATGCGTGTTCAGGGCAGCGGAAGAGGAAGTTCTCATCACTCTCTGCAAAGCCATCCCAGAGCCCCAGCGCTCCATACCCTTTCTACAGTGTTGGTGAGCATACCAGCTCGCTGTCCGATGGAAGGCTCCGGTCCATCCGGTCGCCCAGAACCGGATACCAGAGGTACGGCTCAAGATGATACTCGTCACAGAGCTTCACCACACGCTCGAACCATGCATCACCCTGGTTGTTCCAGATGATCAAGCGTCGGGTGGGCACCGCCTCGATGTAGATCTTGATGCGGTCGAGGATCTCTTCTCTCGAGAAGGTGGCGCCCTCATAGGGACCGATGACGAGCTGGGTATCACGCTTGGCCTGCATTCAATTCCTCCGCTTCCTTTTTCTTCCATCCACCAGGTGTTGGAGTGAGAGGATTGGATGGTGATACACCATCCTCGGCCCGCTGTACCGCATGGCCACCCGGATCCGCTCCCGCATCTCTGTGTTGTAGCAGTGGACCGGGCAGCTGCTGCAGAAGCTCTTCGTCTCCATGAACGGGCAGCGGTCGATCCTCGTCTGAGCGTACTCTACGAGCTCACTGCACGACGGGCACAACCCATTGTTGCTGTGCTTCTTCCCCTTGCAGTGGATCCGGATCATCTTCTCGACGATGTACTTCTCTTTCTCTCTCCTGTCCATCTCTCTTCCCCCAGTATCCCATCAGCTACGGAAGATACACCCTTTGATTTTTTCTCTCCCGTTCCCCGCCTTGCATCAGCGATTGTTCTGAAGTTTCCTATAGAGCTGTATATACATCACGAGTGACAACATCGAGAAACCCATGACCATCACTGTAAGGCTCCATGAGACCGCTTGTGAAAGAGTCGGGAGGAGAACATGGACTACCGTTACAAAGAATAAAACCACCGAACAGAGTTTGCCATACCATTGGGCGTTGTGGATATGCTTTTTTCGTGCCGAAAAATACGTAAGCAGAAGAATTACCAATTCCTTGGCTACCTGAACCACCAGCAGAACCTTCATCGATGCAAATCGAGTGGACAAGCAGGACACAATCGCTACCTGCATCAATTTGTCCGCCGCTGGATCGAGAAGTTTACCCACGTCTGTGATCATGTTGAATTTCCGGGCGATCATGCCATCAGCGATGTCCGTCAACGCCGAGATGGTGATGACGATGGCAGCTGATCCATATGCGTGTCTAAAGCAATAGAGCCAGACAATGACGGGGATCAAGAAGACCCTGGACAGCGATAGGATGTTTGGAATTGTCCATATTCTTTTGTTCATCAGGTTCTTCTTCTCCCCTTCGACCCAATTAATAGTACACCGATTCCAAGCGCACCGATACCACCCCGGTCAAATTCGACACAGATTGCGCAAAACCACACAATCCGTGGGTTGCAACCAACTCGCTGTTCCTTATCTCTTTCAGTGGGTGTATGCCTCTGCTACACCCTATGAAATGGGCGCATGGACACCACCCACTCCGTGCATCCTCCCGATCAAACATGGAGTATGCGCGGCATCAAAAAAATAGTGTTGTTCTGATAATTCCCCAACATGACCAGAGTGGGGAAACATCAAGTCAGGGACCCAGCCTCCGATAATTCGGATATCATCCTCGTACTGCTCGAACAAGGAACATAACTCGATCAACGTTCGTGATGCAGCCTCTGCTTGCCCTGTTCCATAATCTGAACTCACCTCTGAGGTATACACTGCCCTCATCGTGCAATCTCCTTCTCGAATACCGCAACCGCCATCTCCTCACCTCTTCCTTTGTCGTTCATGCAATCAAGGACGATCTGTACCGGGGAAGCCACGTGGTCAGAGCGGATGATTCTGCCGTCGTGGAAATATTCCTCGCCCTCAGCCACCCATATGCGCACATTGGCTCCCGAGTCCACCCGCTTGCAGGCAATGGACACAAGAAATGCGTCGGTGTCTCTCTCATGGACCAAGAGGTCCACCCTGTTGTATCGGACAACCGACGTATAGCGCACACCTCCCGAGTGCCCGGTCAAACACGCCATGAACCCGTTCTGTTCAATGGCTCGTTGGACCTGAGCCTCGAATTCCGCCAGCGGAAGCAGGGTGTAACAATCGAGGCTCTCCATTCGAGGCAGGTGTGCACCATATACATCACTCCACGCCCTCATGATCGCCTCTGCATCGAGAATTCTCAAACCTTCGCCCGTCATCTCAGCCCACAGTTGGTCACAGAGATGGTTTTTCACCTTGGATACCTGTCCGATACTGCATCCAAGCTCTTCAGCCAATGCACTCAACCTCCAGGACCGTGATATATCGCTGAGAATTTCTCGGAGGATCAAGGAAGAGATGCGTGAGGTTGGGTTGAAGATGTTCTTGGACGACCTCTGCTTTTGCACGAACAAATTTGGATTTCCATGTTCACGAATGTAGATACACCGGGTGTGTATCATGGAATTTCCAGACATGTCCATGTAGCCAACCTTCAGTCGTCGGCAGAGTTCATCACTCTCCTTCGATATGAATGGTGCCATCACAAGAGGAACCATATCCAAGGATTCAGCGCGCTGAGACCGAAATTGGGCATCAATCAAGGCAGGATAGGCGTTCGGCAGGACAACGACATCAAAGACAACGGTTGACCGATCCTCAAAGACCGCTTCAGCAATGAACCCCGTTGGAGTATTGCTCACCCACGCGCACTCTTTGACGACCGGCAAGAGTTCCATTGTATGGGTGCATCTCATGATCGCTTTCCTCAGGAATGATTCAGTTACTTTCACTATATCACCTACTTTCACTCTGATAGTGAAAGTAGTATATAATGAAACCCAATAGCTCAAGAAGCACATGGCAAAAACAATCCATTCCTGAGCTCCTCCTTTCGTTAGGGAAAAGAGCTCGTTCTTAACCAGTGCCCCTCGTCCGTGATGCTGCACAACCCGTGCCATGCATCAGGGTACGTTCATGTACCTCCTAAGGGAAGAGAGGGAGGCTTTTGCTTCATCGAACAGAAAAGAATTGAAAGTTGGTCGATGAATGGACTAACTTTCGAATATTATTGCAGGAATGCGCATAACACGGTACAATACATCGAAAGTTGGTCAATAAATGGACTCACTTTCGATTGGAGGTGATATGTTGATTCCTCGGGATACCTATCTGCAACAGCTCATTGAGAGGAGATTCAATAATCTGGTCAAAGTTTTGACCGGCCTGAGGCGGTCGGGCAAAAGCTTCCTCCTCTTCAAGATCTACCGTGATTATCTCATCGCTGATGGAATAAAGGCAGAGAACATCATCGAGGTCGCCCTCGATGACGATGCACATGAGGAGCTTCGCGACCCCAAGAAGCTCTCCACCTACATCAGGAGTCGGATCGTTGATGAGCACCAACAGTACTATGTGCTGCTCGATGAAGCCCAATATGCCATCACGCGGGAAGAGATGCGCAACAGTGACCGTCCCATCCGCCTCTATGGGATCCTCAACGGTCTCTTGCGCCTCGGCAATGTCGATGTGTATGTGACCGGCAGCAACTCCAAATTTCTCTCCACTGACATCATGACCGAGTTTCGGGGGCGAAGCGACGATATCCATGTCAATCCGCTGAGCTTTGCGGAATTTCATGCGGTGGCCGGGCTTGAGACCACCGAGGCCTATGAAGAGTATGCCCGCTTCGGCGGTATGCCGTATCTCATCTCGTTGGAAGGCGAGGAGAAGAAAATTCACTACCTCAGCAAACTCTTCTCTGAGGTGTACTTCAAGGACATCAGCGAGCGACACACCGTCTCCCGCCCCCTCATCCTCTCACAATTGACCGATCTCCTCTGCTCGTCGGTAGGATCGCTGACCAATGCAAACAAACTCGCAAGGACACTATCGGGTGGTGGAAGAGATGCGGTCTCCTCAGAGACCATCGCCACCTATCTTGGATATTTGACCGACTCCTTCCTCTTCAAGGAAGCCAAACGGTTCGATGTCAAGGGGAAGCGATACTTCCACTACCCCTCCAAATTCTTTTGCACCGACATCGGACTGAGAAACGCACGACTCTCGTTCAGGCAACAGGATGAGGGGCACATCATGGAAAACATCATCTTCAATGAGCTGATAGCAAGAGGGTATCAGGTCGATGTCGGGGTTGTTGAGGTCATTGAATCAGGAGAAACGGGAAAACAGCGGCAAAAACAGCTGGAAGTGGACTTCGTGATCAACAGAGGAGCGGAGAAACTGTATATCCAATCGTCGCTCTCCATGGAAACCGAAGAAAAGAAGAGACAGGAGCTCAGGCCGCTTCATACCATCAAGGACAACTTCAAGAAGATCGTCATCACCAAGACCCATGCCAAGCCGTGGACCGATGAGATGGGGATCCTTCATATAGGACTCTACCAATTTTTGTTGGATCGAAGCCTCCTCAGCTCATGAGCCCCCTCCCCAAAGAGAGGGGGCAGCCGGTCATCAGAGGACGAGTGATTCCTCTTCCTCCTCATCGTCCCACTCCTCACCCAGAGGAGTGTCTGTGTTCCGCTCCGATTTCCCCCGTCTGAACTCAACGTGCTCGGCCACCACGAAGATGCGCTCACGAAAGGCGCCGTCCTTGTCGTTCCAGCGATCTTGACGCAGTCGCCCCACCACCCGTACTCCCCTTCCCTTGGTCAAATAGGAGAGGCAGTTCTTCCCCAGCGTCCCCCAGGCATCGACACCGATGTAGAGGACCTCCTGGTTGGGCTTGCCATCGGCGCCCTTGTAGTAGCGATTCACCGCGATGGTGAACTTCGTCAATTCAACCTGTTGCTCGCCGATGACCGCCAACTCCGGATCCTTTACCAGATTCCCTTCAAGCAGCACTGAGTTCAAATTGTTCATTTCTACCTCCGACCACCCCCCTCTTCTGATCCCCGCAAGGCACAGGCCTTGTCCATCAAGGGTACGTTCTTGGGGTGTTCACCTCCTAAGGGCGAAGAGGGGGGCTTTTGCTTCATGAGCTCATCACCGGTTGCGCTTGATGGATCTCAATCTGATTCTGTCAGAAAATTATCACCCATCTCATTCATACGGCCAAATTGATTCCGATTCTTTAAGAGCATCACAGTGAAACCACCGTCCTCGACGGCTGGATTCCATAGTCGGTCTCAGCGGGATGAAGCTGATCGCACGATTTTGTGAGATTTCCTCATACCACAAGATACTTTGTATCGATTATGATACAATACGACGTACTGCCCTGCAGTCTCTTGCCTTCATGACGGTGACTCCCTTAGAATCTCCGTGAGAGAGACCTGGGTAGCTCACTATTCAGTGCACAACATTTCAAGGAGAAACATAGATATGTTGAATTTCAATTATTACAATCCAGCGCGAATCGTATTCGGGGCCGGGACCATACAGGAAGTCGGAGGTCTCGCGTCTGCATACGGAAAAAAAGTCCTCTTCCACTACGGTGGTGGCTCGATCAAGAAGAACGGGGTCTACGACCAGGTGATCCGCTCTCTGCAGGAATCGAATCTTGACGTGGTCGAACTTCCCGGCGTGGTTCCCAATCCCCGCCTCTCTCTCGTCAGGGAGGGGATCGAGGTGTGCAAGCGGGAGAAGATCGACTTCATCCTCGCCGTCGGCGGCGGCAGCGCCATCGACTCGGCCAAGGCGATCGCCTTTGGTGCCAGGCTCCGTGATGATGAGGACATCTGGGACGATTACTATCTGCGGGGCAACGGCGACATCAAGGCGGCGATTCCGGTGGGCGTGGTCCTCACCATCCCGGCGGCCGGCTCTGAGAGCTCGACGGGAAGCGTCATCACCGACTGGGACAAGAACCTCAAGCGGGCGGTCAACAGCGAGACCATCATCCCGAGGTTCGCCATCATGGACCCCGAGACCAACTACTCCCTCCCGGCCTACCAGACCGGTTGTGGGGTCTCCGACATCCTCGCCCACCTCTTCGAGCGCTACTTCACCAATGAGCAGCACAACGACTTGAGTGACCGCTTCTTGGAGAGCGCCATGCGCAACATCATCGCTTATGGGCCGTTGGCGCTCAAGCACCCGGATGTCTACCGCTACCGCGCCGAGATCATGTGGACCGGGACCGTCGCCCACAACAACCTCCTCGACCAAGGGAGAGTGGGAGACTGGGCCAGCCACGACATCGAGCATGAGATCAGCGGCATCTACGACCTGGCCCACGGAGCAGGGCTCTCGATTGTCTTCCCTGCCTGGATGAAGTACGTCTACAAGAAGCACATCGACCGATTCGTCCAGTTCGCAACCCGCGTCTGGGATGTCGACCTCACCTTCGACGACAAGGATCTGATGGTCGAGGTGGCGATCGACAAGCTGGAGAACTTCTACCGATCGATCGGGATGCCCATTCGTCTCAGCGATGCCAAGATCGGCGATGAGAAGATCCGAGTCATGGCACAGAGCGCCCTCCTCGGTAAAACCGGACTGGGTTCATTCGAGACCTTCACGGCCGATGATGTGGAGAAGATCCTGCGCCTCGCCCTGTAAGTACATGGAGGGGCTGCCCGGCGGCCCCTCCATCCACCAACCGGATCATGACCATGGAAGTGCCCCTTCCCCACCCTTTGGTAGGTGTCGTTGAGCCTCTTCTGGCAGCTGTACGTATCCGTGCCATCCGTCCCGCCTCGATGCTCCGGGAAGCAGGAGATCGGCGTACGGACAAAGACCTTCTTCAAGCACGCTTTCAAGCTGGCCCTGATCCGTCGCTTGACTCGCCCGGCATCTCTCCCCTACAATCTATTTAGATGCTTTTCGAAATTGGAGGGAGTGATGGGGATAGCTGAGACGATGAAGGCGGTGAGCGACCATCAGCGACGCAGCATCCTCATCTTGCTCAAGGGCGGACGCCTCTCAGCCGGCGAGATCGTATCGCAGCTGGGCGATCTCAGTGCGGCGACGGTCTCCTACCATCTCTCGATCCTCAAGAAGGCGGACTTGGTGCGCGAAGAGCGACAGAAGAACCATATCTACTATGAATTGAACACCTCGGTCTTCGAGCAGCTCCTGCTCTGGGTCGGTCAGTTCACCGGAGGCGCAGATGAAGAAGAGAATCTTTGACCGGACGACACTCTGGACCACCGTCGTCACCCTCCTGCCCATCGTACCCGCCTTGATCCTCTATGATCGACTCCCCGAGGAGATCGCCATCCACTTCAACGCCCACGGGGTCGCGGATGGATGGGCCAGTCGTCCCATGGCCATCCTCGGCCTCCCCCTCCTCTTGGCGCTCGTCAACCTGGTGATGCAGTTCGCCCTGCTCACCGACCCGAAGCGCAATCCCGGGAGCCGGATCTTTATCCTCTCGCGCTGGATCCTCGCACCGATCAGCGTGTTGACCAATGGGGCGCCCCTCCTCATCGCCCTCGCCGTCCCCATCCAAATCGAGCGCGTCATCCCACTGGCCATCTCTTTCCTCTTCTTGATCATCGGCAACTACCTGCCGAAGTGCAAGCAGAGCTATACCATCGGCATCAAGGTGCCGTGGACGCTGGCAAGCGAGGAGAACTGGAACCGGACCCATCGCCTCGCCGGCTGGGTATGGTCCGCTTCCAGCCTGATCCTGATCATCTTGATCCTCGTCGGGTTGTCCGCCTTCCCCCTCTTGTTCGTCGTGACCGCCGTCATCGTCATCATCCCGGTCGCCTACTCCTACCTCCTCTACCGGAGAGAAGAAGCTAGCGATAGCGTCTGATGTTCTCCCGATGCTCGTCGTAGGTATGGGCATAGTGGATCTGCTTGTCCACCCCGTGCAGATAGAAGAGGTCGTCTCTCGCCTCCGGATAGAAGGCGGCCTTGACCGCCTCCGGTGACGGGGCGCAGATGCCGGTGGGGGGCAAGCCCTTTTTACGCCGGGTGTTGTACGGCGATTGCGTCTCCAAGGCGATGGTGGGGATCGGGGAGTGCCAATCGCCGATCTCATAGCGGGTTGATGCGTCGATGCCGAGCGGCTCATCGATGGCGAGGCGGTTGTGGATCACCGCTGAGATCCCGGCCATTTCAGTGGGATTCTGTGTCTCCGCCTGGATGAGGGAAGCGATGATCAAGAGCTCCTCGATCGAGTAGAGCGAGAGCAGCGGCGAGCCCAGATTCCGTTGTATTTCCCCGATCATCGCGTCGTACATCTGGCGTGCGAGATCTACGGCCGGGGTGGCGGTATGCACCTCGTAGCTGCCGCTGAGCAGCCACCCTTCACCAAAGCCGAGCCCGTAGGCGTGGACCAGGTCGTTGACCGCCCGTTCGAATGAGCCGGGCTCCATCTTGAAGCGTTGGACGAGCAGCGCGTCGATACGCGCATTGGTGAGGGCGGGACTCACCGTCAGGGCGCTCAAGGAGCCCCTGGCAGCGATGGTGGCCACCACATCTTCATATGCCATGCCCCTATGCATGACGAAGGAACCGATCTGGAGTTTCGCAGCGAGATCCTCGCCGACGATGTACGAGAGGAGATGGGAGGCATCGTCCACCACCCCGGCTTCAAAGAGGCGGGCGCTGACCTGGGTCGCGCTCATCCCCGCCTCGATGGTGACCACGATCGCATCACTGTGGGGAGCGCCTGCTGTAGGACGGGGCTTGATGAAGAGGATGGCAAAGAAGAGGACGATCATCGCTGCGGCGAAGGGGAGGAGTACCCGTGGTTCGCTCATCGTAAGCGGTATGCGTTTCTTCTTTTTGGCGGTGGGGCGCTTCGCCCCTCCGATGGAGATGCTCATCGAGCGGCTGCTGACCGTCGGCTTCTTGCGCGGTGCAGGTTCAGCCACCTTCTCCCGGCTCTTCACCGCAACGCGCATCGAGGAGGTGGTGGTCGGTTTCTTGTCAGCCATCGATGAGCGCCCTCCCCTCGTCACGCAGCACTTCGATGCGCCGCTCCTTCTCGGCGATCGAGGCATCGAGGCTGATGATCTGGCGGTGCGCACTCTCCATCGAGTCTCTGAGGTGTGCGATCCTGCGTCGCTCGACCTCGATCTGGGCTTGGAGCTCCTCGGCTTTGACCTGGTTTGAGAGCTGGCGAATCTCCTGCTGGAGCTTGAGAATGCAATTTTTGTGCAGCGTGATCTGGCGAAGCTGTGATTCCCACTCCTGTCGGAGCGCGCCCTTCCGTTCAAAGAGCAGTCGCCCATACTCCCGCTCCTGCACCTGGCAGGCCGCCTTGGCCACCTCCGATCGCTCTTCACTCTGGGCGAGCTTTGCTTTCGGGCTCGAGAGCTCCTCGCTCTTCAGCTTCGCCATGGCGCTCTGGTGGAGACCGAGCTCCTCGTCCAGCTCCTCTCCCCTCTTTTGCAGTGAGGCAAGCGAGGAGAGCAGGTGGGCGGAGCGCTCAAGGTTGAGCTCCTCCTCCAACCCCGCCGCCTTGATGGCGCGGCCCGCCTGCTCCAAGAGTGCATTCAGGGATGAGCGAAGGGCGTGGAGGCGCGAGAGTGCGATCTTCCGCATCAGCGTGCCGCGCTGGCCGGCCGCCCAGCTGTTGAGGCGCTCGATCTTCTGTGCGCGCGAGGCGAAGATGGGGTCGCAGAGCGCGCGAGTCCGCTCCGTCAGGCGATCGAAGGTGTACATCTCCCACGCGATGGCCCCAAGTTGGGCGTAGAGCTGCTCCTCCTCGGCAGAGAGGCTCTTGATGTCGCTCTCGATCTCCCCGATCTTGCGCGAGCGGTCCTCGATCTGGCTGAGGTAGAGGGCGATTTGCTGACGGGAGTGCTCCGCCTCCTGCCAGACCTCCAGCGCTTCCTGGTAACGGATGCGCTGCTCGAAAAGCAGCGCATCCGATCCCTCGTCTTCGCTTTGGAGGCCCAGCTGGCCGAGCTCACGATACAAGGAACCCAGATCCTCCTCATGGGTGGTGATCTGTCGTCTCTTGTATGCGATCTCTCGTTGCGGGTTCACCATAGTGCGATGATACCACAGCTTCCCGCTGATGGGCAAAGTATGGAGCCCAGTTTCGCTTTCCTTGACAAAGAGAGAAGAGGTTGAGTATCCTGAAGCATGTATTGAGATGGGACATTTTGCATTCCAGACGCAGTTGTTCCTCCCAACCCAAGGCGGGGGACTCTCTTGTGTGTGCCAGCATTGAGAAATCCCGCCCTCATGCGTGGAGAATACCCGCTCTGTCCAGCGCCGACCCGGCTTTGGGGATCTCCACTTCCGTATTTCCATTACCCAAGCCCCCACTGGCACGCGGGGGGCAAAACACCACCAAGGAGACATGCTCATGGATAAAAACAACAAGAGCAAGCCAAACGAAGACCTTGTGATCGGGACCATTCAGGTATTGAGTGGCAAAACCAAGGCTGACCCAAACCCCGATGAACTGGAGAGTCTTAAGAAACTGATCAAGAAGAACGTTCCCTTCATGCTGCGTGGCTACTTCACCGCCTACCTGCTCAGGGAAATTCTCCAGGCGAACACCCCGAAGCGCGCGACCAGGACCACCGCACAGAAGCCGGCCAAGAGCGAGAGCGCACCCCAAAAAGAGGCCGCTGAGGCCCCAAAGGCGCGCGTAGAGCGCCCCCTTCCCGAAGGCGCACGCACCCTCTATCTGAACATCGGCAAGATGAAGCGGCTCTACACCAAGGAGCTGAGCCAGATCCTCCAGGACGAGCTCTCCATTGAACGGGATGATATCTATTCAATCCGGATCCACGACAAATACTCGTTCATCAGCATGAGCGAGCCCAACTGTGAAAAGGCGATCGCCACGCTCAACGGCAAGGAGATCAAGGGACGCACCGCCTCCATCACCTATTCGAACAAGGAGTAACCGATGTTCGTCCAACGCCTGGTCACCGGCCCCTATCAAACCAACTGCTACCTCCTCGGGGATGAGGAGACGCAGAGCGCCTGGATCGTCGATCCGGGCAACGACAGCGACCTCATCATCAGTGAGATCGAACGCCGCAAGGTCAAGCCGGTCGCCATGCTCTTCACCCACACCCACTGGGACCATATCACGGCCGCCGGACCGCTCAAGGTCCGCTATCCCGATCTGGAGGTCCTGGTCAGTGAAGAGGATGCCCCCTATCTGGGGAAGAGCGGGTATGAGAAGGTGAAGTCGGTCTGCTTCGACCGCCGCTTCCTCGCCCTCTATGACGAGGATTTGAAGCTTCTGCCCGAGCCCACCGGCTTTCTCACCGATGGACAAGAGCTGGAGGACAGCAAGCTCACCGTCATCAAGACAGCGGGGCATACCCCCGGCGGAGTCTGCTTTTACCACGAGGCTGGGCAGTTCGTCCTCACCGGCGATACCCTCTTCGCCGGTTCCATCGGCCGCACCGACCTCGGCGGCGGCTCGATGGTGGACCTTTTGGCCAGTTGCCGCCGATTGCTGACCCTCGATGGACAGACCCAGGTGCTGCCGGGACATGGTCCGACCAGCACCATCGAAGAGGAGCGGAGCAACCCCTTCCTCATCTGAGGAGCACTAAAAAGAACAGGCGGCCTGGACAGAGGCTGCCTGTTTTTTTCTACCGATGGAGCTTATCGCCGTCCGGGACTCTCCTCGGCGTTCTTACAGTCGATACAGAGCACGGCATAGGGGATGGCCCGCAGCCGTTCCTCAGGTATTGTCTTGGAACAGCGGAGGCAGAGGCCATACTTGTCGTTGGCGATTCGCGAGAGGGCGTTCTCGATCGAGCGCAAACGAGTGGCCTCATGCTTGTTGATCGCCTCCATCTTCTTAAACGCGATGTCATCGGCCGCTACATCGATGCTGTCCTTGATTCCCATCGCATTGACCATCTCACGAAAGTCGCTGTTGTCCTCGCTCAGCTTATCCAGCAACTCCCTGCGCATTGCAAGCAACTGCGTCTCCATCTCTTGTACAAACGTGTCAGACACAACGAACCTCCTGCAATCACCATCGAGCGAACTCATGATTTCGTTCCATATAAGATGAGGATAAGAATGCCATCTGTCAAGCTCTGAGCCGTGGTATTCAAGTGTAGAATTTTATAATGTCTTAAAAAGGGTACCAAAACATGACATTTTTGACAAAGCGGCTGTAGAGACTCGCCACAAGCAGGAGAATAAAGCCTCCCATGGTCAAAAAATCGCTTACGGTAAGGCGCCGGTCCATGTACCACGTACGCTCTTTCAGACGACCGAACCCACGGAGCACCATCGCATTGGCGATGACATCGATGCGGTCGAGGGAGGAGAGAACGAGGGGGGAGAGGACCCGGGCCAACGACGAGAAGCGCTTCTTCAGCGGCACGTCTGCCGATAAGCTGACCCCCCGCGCCATCTGGGCGTGGAGGATGTGCAGATAGTTCTTGGTCACTTCGGGCAGGTATCGCAGAGCGAGCGCGACCGCATAGCTGATGCGGTAGGAGAGACCGAGCCGGTTGAGTGAGGAGGCGAACGCCGACGGGTGGGTGACGGTGACGAAGAGCAGCGCCATCGGGAAGATGGCAAAGTACTTGAGGCTCACGACCACGAGGTAGAAGAGCGTCTCAGCTGAGAGGGCGTAGCGCATGTCGGGCGAGCCGAGCAGGATGGTGCGACTGGAGAGGTAGATCGTCCCCTGATCCGGGGAGAAGAGGAAGATGAAGAGGGTGTTGAAGGCGATGAGGGTGAGCATCGCAATGATGTACGGCTTGAACTTCGAGAGTGGGATCCGGCTCATCTTCAGCAACACGAAGGAGAAAATCGTCGCGGGGACGAGGAAGCGGATATCGAAGGTGGTGAGACAGAAGATGACCCACGCGATGAAGGCGACGAACTTCGTCACCCCGCCTTGGCGATGGAGGATGCTGTCGCCCTCCTCATAGCACAAGGAGAATCCGAACTTCCGTCCCTCCTTGCTCTCCGGCTTCTTCTTCTTCGTCCGCGGCGCACCGCTCAAGGAAGCCGCCTTGAACGGGATCGAAGCGACCGTCGTCCCCTTCCCCCGACGCTGCGCTTCCTCAGCGACGAAGGTCTCAATGAAGGAGGGGATGTCCTCGATCGCGCAGCGCTTGGCCAGGCGATAGAGGCTGGTCACCTCCAGGTTGGCCGCCTGGAGGATCGCCTCATCACTGAAGACCTCACTGGTACGCGTGTCACAGATCAGGCGCCCTCCATCGAGGACCACCGAGCGATGGGTGTACTGCAGGGCGAGGTGCATGTCGTGGGTGATGAAGAGGATGGTGAGGCCAAGGTTCCGGTTCAGGTCGGCGAGGAACTCCATCAAGGCGGTGTAGCGCCGCCAATCCTGGCCCGCCGTCGGCTCGTCGAGGATCAAGAGGCGCGGGTTCGTCACCAGGATGCTGGCGATGGTCACCCGCTTCTTCTGCCCGTAGCTGAGGGCACTGATGGGCCACCGATGATACTCGCGCAGCGCACAGAGGCCGAGCACGTCCATCACGCGGTCGCGGATCTCCTCCTCCCCATACCCCTGCTGCCGCAGGGCGAAGGCGACCTCGTCGTAGACGACATCGCAGCTGATCATATGGTTGGGGTTCTGCATGACGAAGCCGATGAGCGAGGAGCGCTGGCTTGCCGAGTAGCCGGCGAGGTCCACCCCATCCATGATGATCTCTCCACGGTCGGGGGTGAGCACCCCCATCAAGAGACTGGCGAGCGTCGACTTGCCTGCTCCGTTGGAGCCGAGGATCGAGATCATCTCCCCGCTTCGGATCGTCAGGCTCACGTCGTCGAGCGCCTCGGTGATGCCGTCGTAGGAGAAGCCCAGGGCCTTGGTCTCGAGCAGGATCGCCCCCACCTCTTGCCGCTCCTCAGAGCGCTGTCTTCGATGCCACGCCCTCACCTGCTCCTCGCAGGAGCCCGGGGGGATGGCATCGAGACAGCTGACGTCATCAATCTCAGCGATGGGACACCCGGCGAGGTTCAGGGCCGCCAAATAGAGCGGCTCCCGGATCCCCAGGTCGGTGAGCGTGGTGGTCCCGAGTAGCTGTCGTGGCGTCGCATCGGCGACGATCCTCCCCTCATCGATGGCGATGATCCGATCGACGGGAGCGGCCAACACGTCCTCGAGGCGATGTTCGATGATGATGATCGTCTTGTCGGTGGTGCGCGAGAGTTCGTCGATCAGGGCGATGGCCCGCCTCCCGGTGACCGGGTCGAGGTTGGCAAGCGGCTCATCGAAGAGCAGGACACGGACATCGTCGACCAGGACCCCCGCAAGCGACACCCGCTGTTTCTGCCCTCCCGAGAGGTCGGCCGGGCTCTGGGCGAGGAACGCCTCCATGTCGACGATCTTTGCCATCGCGGTGACGCGGTCGTGCATCTCGTCCTGCCGGGTGCACTGGTTCTCCAAGCTGAAGGCGATGTCCTCAGCGACGGTGAGGGCAACGAACTGGGCATCGGTGTCCTGCATCACCGTCCCCACCTTCTTGTTGACCTCGTAGATTGAACTCTTGCCGACCTCAAAGCCGCAAATCTCCCCCTTCCCTTCAATCGTCCCTTCGAACGCGTTGGGGATCAGGGCATTGATGCAGTAGCCGAGCGTCGACTTCCCACTACCCGACGGGCCGACGATCAAGACCTTTTCACCTTGTTCGATGGTGAAGTTCAGGTCCTTGAGGGTCGGCTCGCTTTGGGAGCGGTAGGTAAAGCTGAAATCCTTGAACGTAATGAGAGGGTGGCCCATTGCAACCGCCTGCAGCCGAAGCTGCAGGCATCTCTCTTATGCGTCGGTGTCTTTGGTGAGGTTCTGCTTGCTCTTGTTCCGCCGCACCACCAAATACAGCAACAGGGTGCCGAGGATGGCGATGACCACCGTATTGGTGAAGGCGACGAGCAGCTGCTGGGTGACGACCTTGTCAAGCGGCTCGGTGAAGATGAAAAAGTCAAGGATGGCGCTGATCATGTAGCCGACGAAGTTACCCAGGAAGGAGAGGATGATGAAGAGCGTGATGGCGCTCTTGGGCAGCTCTCCCTGATCGACGCA
>LVBF01000093.1 GCA_001604325.1 Spirochaetales bacterium Spiro_04 | reverse complement strand
TCCATCACGCTCACCGAGGCCAACGACCTCATCTGGGACCACAAGCTCAACACCCTGCCGATTGTCGCTGCGGACGGCAAGCTCGTGTCGCTGGTCTTCCGCAAGGACTACGACAACCACAAGGAGCATCCGCTGGAGCTGCACGACGAGGACAAGCGCCTCCTGGTGGGAGCCGGCATCAACACCCACGACTTTAAGGAGCGGGTCCCCGCCCTCGTGGAGAGCGGGGCGGATGTGCTCTGCATCGACTCCTCCGAGGGCTTCACCCAATGGCAGAGCGACACCATCGCCTTCATCAGGGAGCGATACGGAGAGCGGGTGAAGGTCGGGGCGGGCAACGTCGTCGACCGCGCCGGCTTCCGCTTCCTCGCCGATGCGGGGGCCGACTTCGTCAAGGTCGGCATCGGGGGCGGCTCGATCTGCATCACGCGCGAGACGAAGGGCATCGGACGTGGCCAAGCCTCCTCCCTCATCGAGGTGGCCGCGGCGCGCGATGAGTATTACGAGGAGACCGGCATCTACGTGCCGATCTGCAGCGACGGCGGCATCGTGCACGACCATCACATGACCCTCGCCTTGGCGATGGGCGCCGACTTCATCATGCTCGGGCGCTACTTCGCCCGCTTCGATGAGAGCCCCACCAGCCGGATCCTCCTCAACGGCACCTATATGAAGGAGTATTGGGGAGAGGGCTCGAACCGGGCGCGCAACTGGCAACGCTACACCGCCACAAAAGAAAAGAAGCTCGTCTTCGAGGAGGGGGTCGACTCCTACGTCCCCTATGCCGGACCGCTGCGCGACAACGTGGGAGTGACGCTCTCCAAGATCCGCTCAACGATGTGCAACTGCGGAGCGCTCACCCTCTCAGAGTTGCGGGAAAACGCCACACTGACGGTCGTCTCCTCGACCTCGATCGTCGAGGGCGGGGTGCACGATGTACTGCCGAAGGATACCCATACCTTCAGCACCCCGTAGGGGAACGGGCTGTACTATCATTGAATATTTCCGCTTCAGGATTATTTTCACAACCCAATCTACTGAATCCATGACGGGCTGGTCTGTGATCTACCAGAAACATGAGTAGCCATATCCTGCTGACCAGTCGGGTGGGATATCACGATATAGTCATGGTTGAATTATTAGGTAAGGTCGTTGCAAATTGCAACGAGAGATAATATTACATCAATCCAAGAGAGTTGTGCTACATACGGGTTTTTAAGGATAAACTGTTCCCAAAGCCCCTGTAACGCAACCGATTCCTGAATCAACACCAATCGCTCTGCTCGCTTTCCAGCAGCAAGAAATTCTCGGGAATTCCTTCTCACACACGTTGCTTGAAATGCACGTTTCAGAACTGGTTCGTTAATCTTTTCACAGAACAACTCATACAATATATACACATCATAGTAGTCTCTCATACGAGTAGAAAGAATACCCTTGGTCAATATTGTCTCCAGTTTCTCTGAAATCAATGTTTCCAAATTGTACGTCAATACGTTGATGGAGCGATCTTCGAACATAAGATCAATTTGTGATTCTATTGCTGTTGGAGTAATAACATCCCCTGTTGTAATGTCAAGTCTCAAGGTTTGATTAATTGTTCCGAAAACTGTTGCAACATGAACTCTGAACCCTGGGTAATTAGAAGCTTCACGAATTGCTTCAATTCTCGTTACACTCATTTCAGCACCATCGTCAAGAGCAACAGCAAGAATCTGCCCCATTGCTGTCTGAACAGCAGCCTCTGAAAGATCGAGGCTTGTTGCGGTAATATCCAAATCTGCCGTTGACCTAACCCCAACTCCCACCATTCTCGCAACCAAGTATCCTCCTTTAATAATGAAATGGCGTCTAAAGCATGATTTTGATAACCGTTCAAGAAACCTTTCGAACAGATACCATCTGAGCAAAATATGTGGTTTGACATTCCGTTTCAGAGATTCATTCCTAATCAAAGCGTTCAACTGCATTGAATTCCTCATAGCAACACTTCTAGATATGGTCTGAGGATCCGGTCGATGCGAAGAATCGTGGCATACTCCATCAAACGATGATGATCTGCATCAGGAAGACGCATATACGCCTTCAACGCATCTACAAGGACGGCAGGGTCTTGATTGTTCCGGTCTCTATAGATATCGCAGATTGTTCGTTCCCTGTCATAAGCCCTCACCGTATTCCCGAAGATGGTGGAGATCTTCATCACCCCAAGCTCGTGCCACTCTCTTTTTGTGGTATACACATGCACACCCTCTCCTCTCAACACCGCCGAGTTGTATCCAACGGGAACCGTGACATCAAAGACTGAAGGGTCACGATCGGTCAATTCATGAAGATACAGTGCGGTGGTGTGAGAGTACACGATCCGCTGTCTCCTCGCCTGTAGTGCCATCAACTCATCCTCCACACCGGCAGAATCACAATAGATGCCGTGACCAATACGGGTGATCAATCCCTCCTGCATCAAAAGGGACAAGGTTTGGCGATGAATGCCATGTTCTTGTGCCTGTGCTGTAGTGATTGCTCCTCCATATACATTCAATAAGATGCGAAGACGGTCCTTTTGCTTCAATGAATGACCAAAATTTACTTTCATACTATATATTTTTACTTTATTTGTATGATTGTCAATACTTCACATCACCATTGTGTACGAAGGATACCCGATGATTCAGTGGTCAAGGCGACCTTGTACTTTGGTGAAGGACAGCTACGGATTTCATGATCAACATGGTACCAAGATACTGAAACTGCATTGAATCACTTTATTATTCCTGTATGAACAATTCTATCGTTCCTGCACTCGAAGTCATCATGGCAAGAAGAATCGCAGCGCTTCCAGAGAAATCGCGCCTTTTTACACAGGAAGCGACTCGCCTCCCCTCCTCACTGCTGCTCACCGGCCCACGCGGCGTCGGTAAGAGCACCTTCCTCCTCCACCATGGGAGGGGTCGCAGGTTCTTGTACTTTTCCGCTGACAACCCATTGGTGATGGCACTCAATTTGAGCGAGGTGGTACAGAGCATCTTCATGGCGGGGTATGAGGGGGTCATCATTGATGAAGTGCACTATGCCCAAGATTGGAGCCTTCACCTCAAGAGCCTCTACGACGCCTACCCCGCCGCATCGTTTTGGATCAGTGACTCATCATCATTACTGCTGAGAAGTGGCAAAGGGGACCTATCACGGCGATTTGTCCATCTCGACATGCCCATCATGTCCTTTCGCGAGTACCTATTCCTTGAAACCGGGGTTATTCACCCACGCTATGTACCATTTTCTGAAGGTTCTGCACTCCCGGTCCAACCAACGGCTGCAATCCTTTCAGCCTTCGGTGAGTATCGAAGACACGGCACCCGCCCGTTCTATGGTGAAGGCTATTTCAATGAACGGATGCTCGCAGCCCTGGACAAGAGCATTCACTCGGATGTGCCGTTCTTCATTCCCCGTATCGTGGATGACAACCTCAGGTTGATGCATGCCATTGTCGGCACCCTGGGTATGGCCACCATCCCACGCCTTCAGGTGCAGTCGCTCTGCGCTGATTGGAAAATTGGAGCTGATAAGCTCTACACCTTGCTCAACATAATGGAGGCAGTCGGCATCCTGCAGATCATCCGCAAAGAGAACGATCGCAAGGCCAAAAGCGCCGGAGACAAACTCTTCTTCGCCGACCCGGTCTACTACGAGGTGCTCGGAGCTCTGGTCGGCAACGTACGAGAGGCGTGGGTGGCAACCTGCTCGAAATATGCCGGCTGGGATGTCACGACCAGTCGTGACAAGGCTCAGGCAGATTTTGTCATCTCGAAAGACGGGAGACGGATCACGCTGGAGGTAGGTGGCAAGAAGAAAAGTCGAAGGGGCGCCGACTTCGTCATCCGTGATGATATCGACTACCCCACCGCCACCGCCATACCGCGCTGGCTCCTTGCCATGAGCTGGTGAAAATCTCACCCATCTCATGCATACCGTTGAAGCAGCACAGCGTGTATTTTGTTCATCGTGAACATTGAAAGGCCTTGGCCGAAAGAGCGATATGTGACGTTCCACGCCTCTCTTGATCGCTGTGTCAATTGAATTCCTACCATCGTTTCATCGGACCCTATTCTTTTTTGCAACTATCTGAGTACCATTAGGATATCGAGAGCCACGGTGAACGAAACCTGCGATCCAAATATGCCTGAGAAGAGGTTATATGCCCCATCATCACGCCAGTGCATCTGCGGATGTGCATGACAATACAAGAACACACCTCACCCAAGTATTGCACTCTTTTCATTCGCTTGAAAGGGGATGGAACGGGGATCAAGCCCAACCAATTCCTGACAGCGTAATCCATAATGCCGAAATCCTGCTTCAATGTATCCAGACTCAACGACTTGAAATATTCCCTACTGGCCGTACATCCATTCAATTTGAATATGAGAACGGCAGAAGATCGTTAGAAATCGAAGTCTTCGAAGACCGTTATGAAGTTGCCCTCTTTGATGAAGCCGTCCGTATCTACGAGCTTTCATTCCAACTCAATGAGACGGACATGGTCAGAGACCACATCAGCAAATTCTATGAGAGCTGATGTGATAGAACCCCATGAAACTCTCTACCGCGTGGCAGCAATCCACCCACAGATGGGGAAAGAGCGCACGAGCAAGGTGCTCGGCTGGGCAATGTCATAGCCAGGAGATGGCACTCCGCCCTCTATACAATGACACCGTGCCGTCGGTCTGTTAGGGTCAGTTGAACTGTTGCCACCGTTGGTCGGAACATGTGTTCCCACTCTTGAAAAGAGATTGTCACTTCCCTTCATCCTACTCTATCGTGCTGATATACCCATTACATCGCACAAGGAGAACCGATGAAGAGAAGTGAACTACAAGAGATAGTACACGAGCCCAACAGCAATTGAAAGACGCAGGGAAGAGCATCTGGAACCTGAGTCTATTGTCGAAGATGGTCGACAATACCATCGATCTTGCAAGGACCCTGAGGCAAGAGCAGTTTCCTGTATGGGAGGATCTTCCCACCTCTTTGATTGCAGAGAGTGGGAATGACAACCGAGCCTTTCATTTGGGAGAGACCATGAGCATACGGCTGTTCAGTGCAGAACGGTATGCCCTGCAAGTCGATAAGGAGTGGCGATGGTTGCCGCCTTTGGCTGCCAACCTACGCACCCCCATACCGCTTCCCCTCGCCAAAGGGGCAGCGAGCTCCACCTATCCGTGGTAGTGGTCCGTCATGCCCTGGATCGAGGGAGAGAGTACAAGCAAACGCCGGGTGGGGGATCTCAACACGTTTGCCTCAGCAGTAGCAGGTTTTCTCATACAACTGGGTAAAACTCCCTCTTGACTCTGCCGTAACGGAAGCGTTCATACTGCCTCCATCGAGGAGATTACCGTAGATGAGCTTGCAACCCTCTCAGGGGTGACCGCCCGTACCCTGCGCCCAGCCGATGAGATCGGTCTCTTGAAGCCAGCGCGGGTCGCGGCCTCCGGTTATCGGTTGTATGGACAGGATGAAGTCGATCTGCTCAGCAGATCCTCCTCTACCGGGAGCTCGGTTTCCCGCGTGCCCAGATCCAGGGCATCGTGTATGAGCGGCACTTCGACCGGGAAGCGGCTTTTCCCGAGCACCTCCACTGCCTGAAGGAGCGACGCGTCCGTCGCGATCGTCTGATCGAGAGCGTCGCCCATCCCCTATCGGTGTTCAGAGGAGAGACAGCGATGGATAATCGAGAGCGATTTGACGCGTTCAAAGATCAGATGATCGAAGAGAACGAACAGCACTACGCTGCGGAGATCCGATCTCGGTATGGGGATGAGGTCATCGATGCGGCCAACGCGAAGCTCGCGGACACGAGCGAAGCGGAGTACCAGGATCTGGAGGAGCTGAGAAGGGACTACGAAGAGGCGTTGCAGGCCGCCTTCGCCCACGGCGATCCCGCCGGTGTGTTGGCAGAGAAAGCCTGCGATCTCCACCGCAGATGGCTTTCAGGCTACTGAGCTCTCCGTACGCGATGAACGTTTTGCAGCCACCTATAAGAAGCTGGGGAAGGGGTGCGCCGAGTTCTTCCATGACGCCATCATGATCTACACCGCCTGAAAGGAGAGCATGCGTTTTGTGCACTGGTTTGCCTCCCTCCCCTCCTTCAGCTATACTCTCCAGCATGTCGGTAGCAGCAGTGAGAGCATTTTTGGCCCCCTATGGGCTTGAGGATCGGATAAAGACCTTTGCGGTGAGCAGCGCGACGGTGAGCTTGGCAGCTCTGGCCGTCGGCGTCGAGGAGGCGAGGATCGTCAAGACCCTCGCGCTGCGCAAGAAAGACGGGTCGGTGCTGCTCGTCTGTGCAGCCGGGGACGCGAAGATCGACAACAAGCGCTTCAAGGCTGAGTTCGGAGCCAAGGCGAAGATGCTCACCGGCGAGGAAGCGCTCTCTGAGGTGGGCTTTGCCGTCGGCGGGGTCTGCCCCTTCGTGAAAAGCGACCACATCGAGATCGTGCTGGACCGCTCGCTCGAGCGCTTTGACCTCGTCTACCCGGCAGCCGGCGACAGCGCAAGCGCCGTCGGCCTCAGCGGTGAGGAGTTGCAGATGGTGACCGGGGCTCGATGGGCGACGATATGCAC
>LVBF01000006.1 GCA_001604325.1 Spirochaetales bacterium Spiro_04 | reverse complement strand
TGTTTAAAAGAATTTAATTGTATATTTTATATTGATTTATATGCTTTTATAGAGAAATGACACAAAATCAGGCCCATATAGACAGAGCATGATACATCTCTGATAAATTCCTATTAATTTGTTGTTAAGCTAACAATTATAATATTCTTACAGAAAAAAATAACAAAATAATATTTCTTTTGACATTTGCCTAATCCTCCCATACACTAAGATATATGTTGATTTTTGTTGAATATGTGATGAACTTTGCTTATTTTTTATGAGATCCATACCCGATGGGCGTACAGACGGATGTGAGTCCCGGCAATCACGCATTGACCATCCACATTCACATGCTTTATCATCACGTTCAAGGAAGTAGAGGGAGATATCATGAAGATCTATGCTCATCGTGGCGCATGCGGCTTTTTTCCTGAAAACACAATGCTTGCCTTTCACAAGGCGCTCGAGGCCAACAGTGATGGCATCGAGCTCGATGTCCAGCTGACAAGAGACGGACACGTCGTCATCATCCACGATGAGACGGTCGAGCGTACCACCGATGGCACCGGCAGGGTCATCGACTATACCCTCGCAGAGCTCCAGAAGCTCAATGCAGCAGCTCACTGGGGAGATGGGAGCGCATTCCATGCGATCCCGAGCTTTGAAGAGTACTGCTCGTGGGTTGCCTCCACCCCCCTTATCACCAACATCGAGATCAAGAGCAGCGTCATCTACTACCCTGAGCTGGAGAAGAAGACCCTCGCCCTGATCAAGGCCCATCACCTTGAAGGGCGGGTCCTCATCTCCTCCTTCAACCACCTCAGCCTCATCGAGTCCAAGCGTCTTGCCCCCGCCCTCCCCTGCGGTGTCCTGGTCCCCAACCCCGGTCTGGTGAACGCAGGGTATGGGATCAAGCACTTTGGATTCGAGTACTATCACCCCGCCTACTCCTCCCTCGACGAGGAGAAGGTTGCCGAGTGTCACAGACACGGGATCGGCGTGAACGTCTGGACCGTCAACACGATGGAGGCGCTGGAGAACTGCTACCGCTGGGGGTGTGACGGCATCTTCACCAACTACCCCGAGGTGGCCCGCCCCTACGTCGATTCTCTCTAGGAGAGTGATCATCGGTAAACGGGGAGATTTTTCTCCCCGTTTCCATCAGATTTCTTAGTATTTCACTACGATTCACGTGGACAGCGACCAGGAAGCACAGTAACATTCATACAACTATGGTTGCTGTGTCTAGAAAACCACGCTTTATCCGCCTCGCCCAGCCGACCTATGGGCGGTGGCTCATATGGCGCAATGCCATCAACACAGGAGAGATGGAGCAACTGGCCCATATCGAGCCCCCCTTCCTCGTCCTGGCCAACCATGCCCACGCCATGGACCCCTTCATCATCAGTTCTGCCTCCCCGGTGCATATCCGCTGGGTAGCCGGCTCCTACCTCTTCAACCTCTTTGGCCTGCGCCCCCTCCTGGAGACGTGGATCGGCGCAATCTCAAAGATCCAGGGCAGGAGCGACATGCACACGATCCGCTCCATCGGCGAGGCCCTGAAGGGCGGTGATGTCGTCGGCCTCTTTCCCGAGGGGACGCGTACCTGGGATGGGGAGCCCGTCGGCTTCGAGGCGGCGGTGGCAAAACTGGTCAAGATCTACGATGTCCAGGTCGTGGTGCTCAACCTAGAGGGATTTTACGCACTCAAGCCCCGATGGGCCGAAGAGGGACGCAGGGGCACACCCTCCATACGGGTGGTCCATACCTTCTCCAAGGAGGAGATCCGGGCCCTCTCCACCGCCGCCCTCTTCGAAAAGCTCGGCGAGTACCTGAACTACTCCTACCGCAACCAACAGGAAAGAGCGCCCCTCTCCTTCACTTCAAGACGGGGAGCCGAGGGGTTGGAGAAACTGCTCTACCTCTGTCCCGGTTGCCTGCATGCGAGCACCATAGGTACCCATGGGCGGACAATCTCCTGTTCAGAGTGCGCCCTCAGCGTCTCCCTTGATGTGCACGACCGCCTTGTCGGTGCAGATCTCCCCTTCGACGACGTTGCCCAGTGGCACCAGTGGGAGCGTGAATTCCTGGGAACCGAGGAGGGGCGCACCCTCTCCTTCCCCCCCGATCAGGGAGTACTCCTGCAGAGGATCGAGGGCAAGGGACTCAGCACCATCAGCCGGCGCTTCACCCTCACCCTTGGCAGCGATGGCTTCATGATCGGGATGCGGGATGGGGAGACGATCCTCTTCCCCTTCGCGTCCATCACATCGACGGTCATCAACGCCAAGAACACCCTTGAGATCACCAGCAGTGGCGTCCGCTACCGGATTCGGATCCGGCGAAACAGGTCAATTGTAAAGTATCTGGAGTATGCCCAGCAGTGGGCAAAGACAGAGACAGGAGGCACCCCATGAATTGGAATTTCTTCTACCACATCGGCATCATTTCCATCGCCTTGCTCTTCTCCGCGCTGCTCAGGGCCCGGGTGCGCTTCCTGCAGCGCTTCCTCATACCCGCCCCCATCATGGGCGGGCTGCTCCTCCTGATCTTCTACAACTATATCGCCCCGCTCTGGGGACTGCGCAACGATTTTCTCGGTGACATCGTCTACCACCTCCTGAACATCTCCTTCATCTCGATGCTGCTC
>LVBF01000092.1 GCA_001604325.1 Spirochaetales bacterium Spiro_04 | reverse complement strand
GGATCCACACCTTCTTGGCCACCAGCGACCTGCACCTGCAGTACAAGCTGAAGATGAGCCGTGAGCGGGCGCTCGAGCAGGCCACCGCGATGGTCGCCTACGCCCGCTCGCTCTGCCCTGAGGTCGAGTTCAGCGCCGAGGATGCGACGCGCACCGACCTGGACTTCCTCTGTCGGATGGTGGAGGCGGTCATCAAGGCGGGGGCGAGCGTCGTCAACCTGCCGGATACCGTCGGCTACGCGATTCCCGAGGACATGACGCGGATGGTGGGAGCTGTGATGAACCGGGTCCCCAACATCGACCGGGCCATCATTGCGGTGCACTGCCACAACGACCTGGGCTTGGCGGTGGCCAACAGCCTCGCCGGCCTCAAGGCCGGGGCACGCCAGATCGAGGGCACGCTCTGCGGCATCGGGGAGCGGGCCGGCAACGCCGCCATCGAGGAGGTGGTGATGGCCATCCGCACCCGAGGCGACGAGCTGCCGTTTCGTTACGGTCTCGTCACCGAGGAGATCAGCAAGAGTGCCCGCCTCCTGGGCCAGATCACCGGCATCAAGACGAACCCGAGCAAGGCGATCGTCGGCGCCAACGCCTTCGCCCACGAAAGCGGTATCCACCAGCACGGCATGATGGCCAACAGCCTCACCTACGAGATCATGACCCCCGAGAGCGTGGGCGTGCTGAACACCAGCTTCGTGTTGGGCAAGCACAGCGGCATGCACGCCTTCGAGAAGCGGCTCGTCGAGCTGGGCTATACCCTCTCCAAGGAGGAGGTGCAGGCCCTCTTTACCGAGTTCAAGAACCTCGCCGACCGCAAGAAGACGGTGGGTGACCGCGACCTCATGGCGCTGGTGGAGAGCACCGCCCAATCCTCTCCGGTGGTCTGGGAGCTGGACAACTTCGTCGTCAACAGCGGCAATATGATGACCTCCACCGCCTGTGTCACGCTGCTCAAGGGGGAGAAGAAGTACCAAGAGGTCGCCCGGGGCACCGGTCCCGTCTATGCGAGCCTCAGGGCCGTGGAGAAGATCATCCGCCACCCCTTTAGTCTGGAGGACTATACGTTGCATGCGGTCACCGAGCACCGCGATGCACTTGGGGAGGTCTTCGTGAAGATCAGCGACGGGCACGGCATCTACCGTGGCCGGGGCGTCTCCACCGATGTCATCGAGGCGTCGATCCTCTCCTGCCTCGCTGCGGTGAACCGGATGCTCGACGACGCCTCGCTCTCGCGCCACGGCTCCCTCAAGCCGACCTCGGTGCCCAACTTCGCCAACGACATGCTCAGCTCTCACTCCGATAAGAAGAAGGAGGGCGGCGATGTCTAAGGTCTCGATCTTCGACTCCACGCTGCGGGACGGCAGTCAGGGTGAGGGCATCAGCTTCTCGGTCTCGGACAAGCTGAAGATCGTCCAGGCCCTCGATACGCTCGGCGTCTCCTACATCGAGGCGGGCAACCCCGCTTCGAACCCCAAGGACCTGGAGTTCTTTGAGAAAGCCCAGGGGCTCGAGCTTGCGCACGCTGTTCTCGTCGCCTTCGGCTCGACGCGGCGCAAGGGGATCAAGGCGAGCGAGGATGTGAACCTCCAGAGCCTCGCCGGCGCCAAGACGCGCGTCGTCTCGATCTTCGGCAAGAGCTGGGACTTCCACGTCACCGACATCATCCGCACCACGCTGGAGGAGAACCTCGCGATGATCGAGGATTCGGTGCGCTTCATCGTCTCTGCGGGCAGCGCGGTCTTCTTCGACGCCGAACACTACTATGACGGCTATGCGGCGAACAGCGCCTACGCTGTCGAGACGCTGAGGGCCGCGCTGCGCGGTGGGGCCAGCGCCCTCATCCTCTGTGAGACTCGCGGCGGCATGATCCCGTCAGAGGTTCGCTCCATCACGGAAGCGACCAAGGCCCTCTTTCCCGATGTCGAGATCGGGATACACGCCCACGACGACATCGGCTGTGGGGTGGCCACCTCCATCGCTGCGGTGGAGGGTGGGGCCACCCAGGTCCAAGGAACGCTGCTGGGCTTCGGCGAGCGGTGCGGCAACGCCAACCTCAGCTCCATCATCCCCATCCTCGAGACGAAGATGGGCATCGAGTGCCTCAATGGAGAGTCGCTTGACCAGCTGACCCGCGTCAGCCGGAAGGTCGCTGAGATCAGCAACGTGCGCATCAGCGGTCGGATGCCGTTCATCGGGCGCAGCGCCTTCGCCCACAAGGGTGGGATGCATATCGACGGGGTGCAGAAGAACCCGCTCTCCTTCGAGCACATCGACCCGATTGTGGTCGGCAATGAACGGCGGCTCCTGATGAGCGAGGTCGCCGGCCGCGCCCTGATGCTGAAGCGCATCGCCCGCGTCGCCCCCGACCTGGACAAGGACGATCTGGTGACCATCTCCCTGATGGATGAGCTCAAGCGCCTCGAAGCGGAGGGGTACCAATTCGAGGGGGCCGAGTCCTCCTTCGACCTGGTCATCCGCCGTCAGCTGAACATGTACAAGCCGTACTTCAGCCTCGTCCACTACCAGACCATCGGCTCGAGCCCCTACGTCGACCTGCTCAGC
>LVBF01000091.1 GCA_001604325.1 Spirochaetales bacterium Spiro_04 | reverse complement strand
CCGCCCTCCTTCTCATAGTCGGGGTGGGCGTCCAGTGTGTAGGGAAATTCGTAGAGGGCATCCAACGCTTCCCTCTCAAGTGGGAGGGCCGGAGGGTTCTGTACGACGTAGCGCGCCCCGCTCTGTTGGATGACCGCCCTCCCCTTGATGGGGTTCTCCTCCCTCAGATGCTCAGAGAAGGCTTGGGCGTATGCGCGCTTGCCGCGTTCGGTCGGGGTGTTCGAGCGCTTGTCACGCGCAGAGACCTCCTCATAGGAAGCGATGGTGACGGCCCGCTCAGGGAGGGTGTCTGCCCGGGAGGTCACCCAGACGGTGCCGGCGATGTCCCGCATCTCCTTGATCGACTCGCCCGCATGAAGGCGTCGGGCGATCTCAAGGCTCTGCCGCTCTCCCATCCCGTAGACCAGGAGGTCGGCCTTGGCATCGAGGAGGATGGAACGGCGGACCAGATCGCTGTGGTAGTCGTAGTGGGCGAGTCGGCGCAACGAGGCCTCGATGCCGCCGATGATGATGGGGACACCCTTGCCGTACGCCTGGCGGGCCAGGTTCGTGTAGACGAGCGTCGCGCGGTCGGGGCGCAGGCCAGATTTTCCACCGGGGCTGTACGAATCAGTGCTGCGAATTTTGAGATTTGCGGTATAGTGTGCTACCATGCTGTCAACAGTACCGCCGCTGATCATGGCACAGAGACGAGGGTTGCCCATCACCAGGAAATCTTTTGTTGAGTTGTATGCAGGTTGTGCGATAATACCCACACGGTAGCCGGCATCCTCGAGCAGCCTGCCCAGCAGGGCGGCGGCGAAGGAGGGGTGATCGACATACGCATCAGCGGAGATGAGGGCGATGTCGATCTCGTCCCAACGCAGACGGCTCAGGTCCTCTTGCGACGTGGGAAGGAAGGCTGATCGTGGGGCGTAGGTTTTCACATCGCCATGATAGGATATTGCCCATTGGGTGTACATAGCAACGTAGGAGTACGGAATGAGTGAGCATGATGTCTTTGTGATACTGAACCCCCACGCGGACAAAGGGAAGGCTGGGCAGCATGAAGCGGCGATTCGTAAAGCGTTCGGTGGCAACCTGACGTTGGTGGCCACAACGGAACCGGGGGGAGCAGAGGCGCTGGCCTATCAGGCGACCATTGACGGCTGGCCGGTCGTCGTGGCAGCCGGTGGGGACGGGACGGTCAACGAGACGGTGAATGGGATCTGCAAGGCAGCCATGACCGGGGTGCCCAAGCCAAAGCTCGGGATCATCCCGGTGGGCAGGGGCAATGATTTTTCCTGGGCGATGAAGATTCCCCGCTCCATCGAGGAGGCGGTCGCGGCCATCAAGACCGGGCCACAGCGCACCATTGATGTCGCCCTCATGCAGGGGGGGAAGTTTCCCGAGGGACGGTGGTTCATCAACGGTCTCGGGGTGGGCTTCGAGCCGCTGGTAACCTTCGCGGCGAGCTCCTTCAAACGCATCAGCGGGGTCCCCAGTTATGTGATGGCCCTCATCAAGGTGATGATCAACTACCCCCGTCCCTACGATCTTGAGATCATCCTCGACGGGGTGAGCACCTATGCGAAGAGCCAGCAGCTGTCGGTGTGCAATGGGAGGCGGATGGGGTCGTCATTCATCATGGCCCCCGACGCTGTGGTCGATGACGGGCTCTTTGATGTGGTCTACGCCAATGTCCCCATCGCCCCGTACCGGTT
>LVBF01000090.1 GCA_001604325.1 Spirochaetales bacterium Spiro_04 | reverse complement strand
CAATAAGATATCTATGTGGTGTATGTATTTTAGTATTTACTCCAAGTAGATAAGAATATCTGCGTGGATTATTTTGTTTTATGATGAGTTTGTTATTTTCATACTCTAATTTTGAAGTCAAGAGTGAAAGACGCCACTGCGTTGATCCATAAGTAAATGCAACGAGTGCATTTGAGATGCCATGTTGCCTCAGGACTCTGAAGGCGTGTTGAGTGATAGTAATACGTTTGCCACTATCTCGTTCATCGCATACTGCCTCAAATATTGACACATTTCCAACCGTAGACGAACCTAAATAATTCATCTGGACGAAAATTGATCCGCTATCAAGTTCTATGGGGCGTTCTTCGAGTAGGAAATCTGGAAACAAAATGTCGTTGAGATAATTGACAAAGTTAACTTTATCATACGGTCTACCTAAGTCAAATATACTCATCTTCGCAAATCCTCCGTAAACATAATAACTTCAGTTACACGATCAATTGATTCTGCACGTTCCTTGATAACACCGAGATAATGAGGAGTAATTGTAAGTTTCAATTCTTCAACAGCTACTCTAACATCATTAAGGTCAAGTTGTGTAATAAACTTTAATTCACCTTCAGATAGGTCATCATATTTATTAATGGCTTCAAACACATCCTCTAAATAATTTCGCTCAATTCGAAAATTATCAATTAAATACTGTATTGCTCTTTGTGCCTTTGCGCGGTTGCCTTCAATCCTTGGCAATTTATGTGGTGCAGTGATTTTCTTCCTCAGAATTTCAAACTTTGCATCTAGCTTTTCATCGCCTGGCAATGATTTTTCTTCAGGTTCGGCTTTGAAGTACGCCAATACCTCTTCCGCTGACACAATTCTCGCTTCTGCGTCACAGTCGGAAGCGACAGCAAAAAGCACACAGTTGCCACGCTTAGCAAATGAAATTGATACATCAGAATTCTTATTAGTTCGAATGATACGCGTACGTTCTGGAATCTCCATGACCTCTTCAAGCAAGTGCGTATTATGTTTTATGCTATTATAGAGATTCCTGAATTCATTATCCCATGAAGCTTCATCATTTAAGGATTCTGCCTCAGTATAGGTTCTAATAAAATAGCTCTGGAGATCTTCATCAGGAGTGAGGGTTCTGGTATCACTCCCGACAATATTGTTTATCAATAACATTTTAAGGGTTGCAATATTTTTGATATTGGTTATGTTTGCGCCTATGTCAGTTGGAAAAAAATTCAAAATTCTAAGTTTGTCGAAGACTCTTTTATTAATTCTATTAATTCTTCCTATTCTCTGGACAACACGAGTAGGGTTGTATGGGATATCGTAATTGATCACAATGCCTGCCCGATGTAGATTGAAGCCTTCGGAAAGAGCATCGGTAGCAACGATGATATCGTAATCATCCCTTTGCTCCGATTTCTTAAGTGATGCATCAAAATTTTGAGTGATTATAGTTCTTTCCCTTAGTTTAGATGAACCAGTGTAAAGCATGCTTCGTTCAAATCCGTGTGCTTTCAGTTGCGCTGCTACCCATTTTGCTGTATCAGCATACGAAGAGAACACAACGATTTTTCTTTTTTTGTTTTCTGCTAAAAGAGTTGATATCTCGTCTGCAACTTTAGTGAATTTTGGATCGTCGCCAATTGAATTATCTGAAAACCATCCACTCCTGATTTCGTTTAGAAGGCCTAGGTCATTACGCACATCTTTGATGAATTTTTCTTTAAACATAGTGATAGGTACAGGAATGGCAATTTTCTTGATCATGTTGACATCAAATTCATTGTTATTGGCGCATTCGATGTTTTCAAGCAATTCTTCTAAATCTAAATCTTCTGGATCTTGCAAATTGCCTTTTTTGAGGATGGGAACGTAGCCTTTGTCCCACCATTTAATGATATTCTGGTAGGATAGGATAATGGTCTCAAGCGTTTTTTTAAATGCGAATTTTGAACTTTCAAAACGCATTACAAGCAATCGTTTCATGAAGTCAGCTAAGTTTCTCTGTGCTTGTTGTAAGTCAGATTCATCAAAGAAATGTACGTATTTCTCTACGAAATCGCTGGGATTGCATAGGTACGTTGCGGACATATAACGAGCTCCGATAAAACCTCCTTCTGTTTCAGGCTTTGTTAATTTGACCAGAGTGCTGATGTATAGCTCTCTTATGTGTCCTAAATCGTACTCGACCAATAATGGGCCTTCTACTTCCGGGAACGAAATTTTTTGCATTTTTAAATCGTTCGCGTATTCTCCAATCTCCTTCAAATCAATCCTTGATCGCCGAATTATTATTGGTTCAATGAGTATACGAAGCTCTTTGCTAAGTTTTTGTAAATCAGCTTTAACTCTTTCAGTCATTTTCTTTTTACCCTGTTTCTCCAACTTGCGATACTCAGCTATGAGTTCGTGAAACCTAAGGCTGAGATTGTCCACTGAATGAATGGTGGATCTACTCGGGGTTTGGAAAAGCTTTACCATGGCAAATAGATCTTGAGGCCTGTTGTTGTAGGGTGTTGCAGTGAGAAGTATAACCTTGTTTTCAGCATTTGAACGTGTAAGTTGATGTAGACGTTGATAGTCGTCTGTAAGCTCGTTACGATACCTATGGGCTTCATCAATGATGTATAATGCGGGTTTCTCATTTGTTGCATAGCGCTGATGTAAATGATTGATTTTACCACCGCTTTCAACGATTGCTCCACGGATGCCAAAGTCCTGAACATAATCATTCCATTGCTGAATAAGGTGAGGCGGGGTTATGATAAAAGTTCGCGGAATGTCTAGGTTATGCGCTATTGCTGCTGCGATAATTGACTTACCCAAACCAACTACATCGGCAACAATTACCCCATTGTTTTTCTTGATGCAATCAATACCATCCCTGACAGCATCTAACTGATATCGTAAATTAATAAATTTGCCTCGAGAAATAGCAGCCGGAGTCTTAATATCAACTTCATCTGATTCATGGTACAGCTCATGCAATATGCGAATGTAAATATTATATGGATCGGGTTTAGAGTGAAACCATAATCTTTGTCTAATCACTTTTATGAAATCATCATTACTATCACTTGTTTGTATGTCAATATTCTTGGAATCATTCCAAAGACGCTCAAAGTACTGTAGATAATCTTCATAGTTGTGGTTGTCGGTGAATCTATGAACTAATTCTCCCTGTCCTGTTAATCCAGAATAAGTGAAATTGGAAGATCCCATAAAAACTACACCTTTTGAGTCTCCGCCTGCTGAATATTCTGGTTTATTGGTGAGGATGAACAACTTGGCATGGTTAATTTTAGAGGCCATTTGAATTTCAAGTGTTCCATTACGCAGTTTTTCCTCGAAGATGCTCTGCATTATTTGACTTTCTGTGCTATCAAAAGATTCAGATAGTGACGATTTATTA
>LVBF01000089.1 GCA_001604325.1 Spirochaetales bacterium Spiro_04 | reverse complement strand
GAGGACTGACGCTGTATGAGCTCGTGGACGAGGATATCGCCCACGAGCTCCAGGGTACCGGAATTGGGCTCTCCATCGCCGACCAGTGCAGGCTGCTGAAGATAAGCCGTAGCGGTTACTACAGGTGGAAAGCGCAGCAGGACAAAGATGCGAGGCAAGAGCGACAGAGACAGCTTGATGCAAAGAAGGAGAGCGAACTGGCCTTTGCCTCAGCTGTATTGGATGCATGGGAGGCCCATCCTACCTACGGGTATCGGAAGATGAGTCACTATATGATGCGGAACGGCCATCCGGAAGCCACGGAGAAGCGGGTCAGGCTCATGTACCAACGGTTGGGTCTCAAAGGACTTAGGCCCAGGTTTAAGACCACCAGGCCTCCGAAAAGGAAATTCAAGAAGTACCCATACCTGCTGAGAGGAAAGACCATTGCCTATGTCAATCAGGTCTGGGCTACGGATATCACCTACATAAAGCTTGACGGGAGGATGGTCTACTTGACGGCGATCATTGATTTGTACAGCAGAAAGATCCTGAGCTGGAACCTCAGTGAGTCTATGGACACCGAGTTCTGCCTCAATTGCCTGCATGAGACTGTAGCCAGGTATGGGGTCCCTGCCATCTTCAACACCGACTGCGGATCTCAATTCTGCAGCAATGAGTTCATCGAGGCATTGCAGAGCTATGGGATTGAGATAAGCATGGATGGGATTGGCAGATGTCTGGACAATGTCTATATCGAGCGGACTTGGCTGACTCTGAAGTATGAGTGCATATTCCTTCACGACTGGAGGACGATGAAAGAACTGGAAGCAGGACTGTCAAGCTTCATCGTTTCTTTCAATAGCGAACGACCTCATCAAGGACTGGATTACCAGATACCGAATGAAGTCTATAACAAAGGATGTTTCCCCGTTGGGGAAGACGATATTAAAGAACAGGTAGCATGAAATTCCTTATTTTCTAGCTATCCTGTCTTGACAGAGGTCTTAGCTGATTCTGCCACCTTTTGGGCCGGGGTCTATGATCTTATTCTCTCTGACGATACCACGTTGCATAAGATCTGCGACGATATTGGAGACCGAGGATCGGTTAAGTCCGAGTCGGGAAGCTAGATCGGCACGACTGAGTTCATCCTCTATCCATAGACGATGAATGATGCGAGAGGAATTAATGAGTCTGGTTCTCCGAGGAGTGCCCATCGATACCCCCTGATTCTAGTTTGTTTGTTTTTGCACCAACTAGAATCTACACTCAGTATAGGCGTCCAAAAGGGGTTGTCAAGAAGAATAACAAGTTAATATGTAAAAAAGAATTAGATGCTATTTGGACTAACGTAAACGAGGTGAATGAAACGATTTGCAATTCATGCTTCCCGATTTTCGGATAGTATCCACGGGACGTTCTTCCTCCTGGGTACTGATGGAAACATGCATCGGAGTCTAGCAATACGCCGTCGCTGCTTCTGCTTTTAACCAAAAGGTCAGCTTCCTCCAACACCTCGTTAGTTCCCTTAGGGAGGATGATCATGGTGCCATACTTCTCCCTGATCATAAAACCCGAATTATACAATTTCTTCCTTGCCCTGATATAGCTATATACCGCGGTGAATATTCCGCTGTTGATCTTCTTGGTCACCGCCTTCATGAAATCCATACCCAAGGAGTTGTAGGAGGCAGCCGTCATAGACGGTTGCTCATTCTTCGGCCGCTTCTTCAACGTAATCCTCTCCTTGATATGTGCCGGCAATACGGTGGGCCTCAAGTACTGCCGGATGATATGGGCGGGCGACCAGAATGTCGATTGGTTAGAGGACGATGGACTACCGACGGTCATCACCGCCGCCCTATCGCCCTCTATGAGCGGCATGGGTCTCCACCACAGCGACATCGGGGGTACACGACCCTCTATGGGATGAAGCGCAGCAAGGAGTTGCTCATCAGTTGGGCGGAATTCGTCGCCTTCACCCCCTCATGAGGATTCATGAGGGCAACAAGCCGAAAGACAATTGGCAGATGGACAGTGGTGAGGAGACGATGCGCTCAGTCGTCCTGCCAGATGACCGCCGTCAAGGCCCAAGGGGCCATGATGGAGAAGCCGATGGGCGTCTCCCTCGATCCAAAGACGATGTTGATCTCCAAGTAGGAGATTTCTCATGATGGGAGTGCAGGCCGCCGAGAGGCGGCCTGTAGTATCTCAGTAGAGGAACGGAACCGCAGTCTTCAGCTGGGCGCGGGGGATGAAGAGCTCGATGAGTGAGCGGCTCTCCCGCTTGATGGTCACTAAGACCGTGTCCAGCGTCCCCTTGATGAGGCGGTAGGTGCCGCTCTCCGTCTGGGCTGGGTGCACCGTGCCGCTCTCATAGGCTTGCCGCGCCTGCTCACTGGCCGTGAAGGGGGAGAAGTCCCACGCCTCGGTGTCGTATCGCGTCTCGAGCAGCTCCTCCTGCATGTCGGGGAGGCGGTGGAAGAAGTCGAGCCCGGTGAGATCCTCCACCTCCCGGACGGTGGTGGCGAAGCTCTTCAGGTCGCTCTTCGAGCCTTCGTTGGGCAGCACAAAGCCGATGGCCTTCAACTCCGGCTCCTCGTAGTCGAGGATGACCTTGTAGTATGAGTTCGGCACCGAGACCTCGTTTGCCCCGATGGTCTGGTACGGTCCGTCGGTGAGGACCGGGCCGGTCACCACATAGACGGCACCCTCGGTGTCGGCGAAGTTTCTCACCACTGCCTCCAGCTGGGACCAGATGCCTCGGTTGAAGGAGCCGTCCTGCGGACTCATGTTGCTGAGGAAGAAGGAGGCGCTCATCGCCTCATCCGACCAGGTGAGGTCCCCGGCGGGGATCAGGTGGCCGCGGTCGTAGCCGCTGCCGCGGTAGTCGGCCAGCTCGGCCGACCCGGTCGGGATGGAGGGGTCAGCGCGGAAGTTGTCCTTTCGCTTCGCCGTCCCGTACAGTTCATCCCGGGTAAGGTGGTAGGCGACCCAGCGGGCCTGTTCATGCTCCTCGTCGTAGAGGAGGGTGAAGCCCGGGTGGCGGACCACGATCTCTCCCTCATCATAGGCGGGCAGCTCGAGGTCCACGATGTAGGTAGCGCCGCTCTGCAGATACTCATCTTCGCTGGGTGCGAAGACGAGGGAGAGAAGCCAGAGCACCACGACGAGGGCGAGCAGCAGGAGGAGGCGTTTGCCCCGCTTCTTCGCCTTCGTGACCTTGCGTGTTTGTGTCGTCGTCTGTTTCTTGGTTGCCATCCTTGCTCCTTGGAGCTGAGTATAGCCGAAGGAGCGGGGTCTGTGAACCAAAACTACTTCACAGAGCCCGAGCGATGGAGTATGGTGCTTTGTAATGAAGTACCTCGGTCAGCTCGCCCTCATCTTCGCCCTCTGCCTTGTCGGGGATATGATCGCCGCCCTCTTGCCGTTCACCCTTCCCGGCAGCGTGGTGAGCATGCTCCTGGTGCTGCTCCTCCTCGTCTCCGGAGTGCTCAAGGAAGAGCATCTGGGAGAGAGCGCCGACTTCCTGCTGCGCAACATGACCTTCTTCTTCATCCCCCCGGGGATGTCCATCATCCGGTACTTCGACGTCATCTCTTCGATTTGGTGGCAGTTGCTCTTGGTCAACCTCGTCAGCATGGTCATCTGCTTCGCCGTCTCTGCGTGGACCGTCACCCTGGTCATCCGGATCCAGCAGCGTGTGGTGGGAGGTCGCCGTGCGTGAAATCCTCTCCTCCCCGCTCTTCGGCATCACGCTCTCCATCGTCGCGTTCAAGGTGGGGCTCTCGATCAATGAGAAGGTGAAGCACCCCCTCGCCAACCCGCTGATCATCGCCTTGATCATCATCGTGGCCACCCTCAAGCTCTTTGGGATCCCCCATGAATACTTTGAGGCGGGCTCCTCCATCATCCTCCTCTTCCTCGCCCCGGTGACCGCCGTCCTCGCCCTGACCGTCTATCGTCAGCGCGCGGTGTTGCTCTCCACCTTCTTCCCGATCGTCCTCGGCACACTGGCGGGTTCGGCTGCCGCCATAGGCAGCGTCGTTCTCCTCAGCAGGTTGATGGGCTTGCATGAGGCGGTCACCGCCTCCCTCATCCCCAAGTCGGTGACCACTCCCGTGGCCATCGCGCTTGCCGAGCAGATGGGGGGCATCTCGGCCCTCACCATCGCCAGCACCATCATCAGTGGCCTGGCGGGCAATCTCTTCGCCCCTCTGTTGATCACGCTCTTCGCCGTCAAGGACCCGGTCGCCCAAGGGGTGGCCATCGGCTGTGCAAGCCACGCGTTGGGGACGAGCAAGGCGATGGAGATCGGCCAGGTGCAGGGGGCGATGAGCTCAATCTCGATCAGTTTGAGTGCGATTTGGACCGTGCTGCTGGTTACGTTGTTTTTTTGATGAGACGATGCGTCCCATCGGGACGAACCCCTCTCCAAGCACCTGATAGGTCTCGTGGACGAACATGAACGCCTTGGGGTCCTCTTCGTGGACGATCTGGGTGAGAAGGTTGATCTGTTGGTTATGGACCACCGCCAGCAGGATGGGGCGTTCGCGTTGGGTGAAGATCCCCACTCCTGAGATGAGGGTGCCGCCATGGCGCAGCTCACTGATGATCCGCCGCCCGATGGCCTCGTGGTGGTCGCTGACGATGTAGGCGGTCTTGGCGTACTTGGTCCCGAGGTTCATCACCATGTAGTTCACCATCTGACCGGAGAGGTAGAGGGTGATGACGGCGAAGAGGGCGCGCTCAAGGCCGAAGTTCAGGGCCCCGAGGATGATGACGAACCCGTCCACGAGAAAGAGGGCCGTCCCGAGCGGGAGGGGCGTGTAGCGGCTGACGATCTGCGTGAGGATGTCGGTGCCGCCGGTGTTGGCGCCGGTGCGCATCACGATGCCGATGCCGCTGCCCAAGAGCACCCCACCGAAGATCGCCGAGAGCAGCGTATCCATGCGGTCGACGTAGGGGAGGATGCCCTGGTAGCCGGTGAGTTGGCCAAAGAGGCTTACCCAGGCGGAGAGGAGGAGCGTGCCGGCCAGGCTTGTGGCTCCGTACGTCTTCCCGAAGACCTTCATACCGATGAGAAAGAGCGGTACGCTGATGATGAGCATCGTCGCCCCGGTATCCCATCCGGTGCGGTGGTAGATGATCGTGGCGATGCCATTGACCCCGCCCGAGGCGATCTTGGCCGGGGTGATGAAGACCGCGATGGCGAATCCCGCCACCGCAGTCCCGAGCATGAGATAGAGAATTTTACTGATGTACCGTGCGTTTGGACGACTCATAGAGAGAGTATCTCCTACCAGACGTACTCGCGCAAGGTGTTCCGGATCGCTCCCTTGCCGGCGATCAAGCTGGTGAAGTAGGAGCGGACGAGCGGGGCCATCCCGATGGCGACCAGGTCGACTCCCCAGATGGTGTCGTCTTGCAGGATCGCCTCCAGCTGAGGGAAGGGACCGTCATCACCGATCGTGATGTCCTTGACAAACTGCTGAAGCTCTGCGAGGCGCGGGTCGGGGCTCAACGCGAAGGGGACCAGGTCATCATCGAGGCCCATCAGGTAGCGCAGGTACCCGGCATAGACCAGCGGGATCATCTTCAGGTTGGCGACATCGAGGGTGGGGTCACCGAGGTACGCCTTGATGGTCTCCCCGAAGCGGATGGCGAGCTTCTGGCTCGTATCGGTGGCGATCCGCTGGGGGGTGTCCGGCATGAAGGGGTTGGGGAAGCGGACGGTGAGGACCTCCTCGATGAAGGCCTTGGGGTCGAGGATCTTCGGATCGACGACCACCGGCATGCCTTCGTCGTAGCCGATGCGCTCGACGAGGCGCTTGAGCTCCCCATCCCGCATCTCCTCGCTGATCAAGGTGTGAGAGAGCAGGCACCCGTAGATCGCCAGGGCGGTATGGAGGGGGTTGAGGCAGGTGGTGACCTTCATCCGCTCCACCTTGTTGACGGTGTCGCGGTCGGTGAAGGAGACGCCGGCCTCCTCGAGGGCGGGTCTGCCGTTGGGAAAGTCGTCCTCGATGACCAGGTACTGCGGCGCCTCCGCATTGACGAAGGGTGCGGTGTACGTGTGTCGCTCGGTGACGATGAGGGCGCTATCCTCAAAGCCGTCGGCCTCGAGCATCCGCTTGACCGCCTCATCGGGGCGCGGGGTGATCTTGTCGATCATCGACCAGGGGAAGCTGACCTGCTCGTCCAGGTAGGTGAGGAAGCCGGAATCGACGAAGCCGCGCTCCTTCCACTCTCTCGCGACGGTCTTGACCGCGTTGGCGAGTTTCTCGCCGTTGTGGGAGCAGTTGTCCATGCTCACCAGAGCCAACGGCCCCACCGTGGCACGGTAGCGCTCATAGACCAGGGCGGTGAGCTTGGGGATGAAGAGTGAGCTCTTTGCAGGGCCCGCTGCCAGGTCGTTGGCCACCGCGGGGGAGTAGGAGCCGTCTGCTCCGGTGAGGCCATACCCCTTCTCCGTGATGGTCATGCTGGCCATCTGCAGGCTTGGCTTTTTGAAGAGATCCTTGAAGAACTCCCACTCCTCGGTGAAGTGGGGATCGCACTTGTGGGCGCTCGCGACGGAGGCGATGACCTCCTTGGCGATCGACCCGTCGCTGTTGAGGGTCACCATCAAGGTGAGGTTGTCGTGCTTGGTGAAGACCTCATCGATGATCTCGTAGTCGAACCCCTCGCCGACGACGATGCCGGTCGTGGCCAGGCCGCGATTGAGCAGGCGCTGCTGCAGGGCGGCGGGGAAGACGCGGAAGATGTTGCCCGCACCGAAGTGGACCCACGTGGGGTTCTGTGCGCTCTCTTCGATCATCGCGACGCGGTCGAAGGTGGGGAGGGTGTAGGAAGAACTCTCCCACAGTTCTCTCTGTTGTAGTCCAGCATCGGTCAATTTCATGGGGTGCTCCTATGTGCCGCACTGCCGAGGCGAGGGGCGGCTTGTTTGGTGAAGTAGTTGGGGTAACGGGCGACGATGCTCTCCGTCTCCTGCAGGAGTTTGGAGAGGTGGTTGTTCTGCAGGGCCAAGACCGTGTCCATCTGCTTGGCCTGCAGGGCCGCCAACATCCGACGGTGTTCATCGATGATGTTGGCGATGACATTCTTCTCATAGAAGGAGAGGAGACGGATGCGGTGGTGGTTGCCGCCCTGCGCCTTGATGATCCTCCAGATCCGTCCCATCCCAATGGCTTCGAAAATCACTTGGTGGAAGGCATCGTCGGCTTCAAGGAAGGCGACGAAGTCACTCTTTTCCATCGCCGCCACTTGGTCGGCGATGGCTCTCTCCATGGCCTGCCAGTCCTCCTCCCTGCCCTGGTACATGAACTTCTTGACGGCGCTCTCTTCCAGACTCTTGCGCAAGAAGCGCTCCTCCTCGACCTGCTTGAGGTTGATGAGGGAGACGCGTGTCCCCCGCTGGGGGAAGATGTCGACGAGGTTGTCGCCGGCGAGGCGCATCAGCGCATCGCGGACCGGGCTGCGGCTGACCTGCAGCTGCTCACCGAGCAGCTGCAGATTCAGTTCCTCACCGGGTTTGAAGCGCAGACAGAGGATCTCCATGCGCAGGGTATGGTAGATCTCCTCACTGACCGTGGTGCGGGTGAAGGGGGGCATATCACTTCCTCTGGTCGGCTTTGGTGATCGCCTCATAGAGCCCAAGGATATACTGCGAGCCGAGGGCGCGGTCGTAGAGACCGTAGCCGGGCATCGCGACCTCGCCCCAGATCATCCGTCCGTGGTCCGGTCGTGCCGGACCGTCGAACCCGATGTCGTAGAGCGCCTTGACGATCTCATAGAGGTCGAACGAACCATCGCTGGAGAGGTGGGCGGCTTCCTCGAAGACCCCATCCTCAAAGTGGTGGAGGTTGCGGATATGGGCGAAGTGGACGCGCCCCTTCAACGCCCTGATCATGCCGGGCAGGTCGTTGTTCGGGTTGGTGCCGTAGGAACCTGCACAGAAGGTGACGCCGTTGAACGGAGCGTCGACGGCCTTCATCAGCTTCTGGATGCGGTCGAGGCGGGTGATGATCCTCGGCAGGCCGAAGACCGGCCAGGCGGGGTCGTCGGGGTGGATCGCCATCTTGATGCCCCACTTCTCACAGGTCGGCTGGATGCGCTTGAGGAAGTAGACGAGGTTGTCGAAGAGCTTCTCCTCGGTGACCTCCTTGTATGCGTCGAAGAGGTCCTTGACCTTGGCGAGGCGCTCCGGCTCCCAGCCCGGCATCTCGAAGCCCTGGCTGCTGGCGTTGGTCTGGTCGAAGAACGCCTTCGGGTCGATGGTGTCGACAATCTTCTGGTCGTAGGCGAGCACCGTCGAACCGTCGTGGCGCACCTTTGCCAGGTCGGTGCGGGTCCAGTCGAAGACCGGCATGAAGTTGTAGCAGACGGTGGTGATGCCCTCTGCTCCCAAGGCGTCGAGGGTCTCGATGTAGTTGTCGATCCACAGATCGCGCTTCTCGTTGCCGATCTTGATGTCGTCGTGGATGTTGACGCTCTCGATGCCGAGGATCTTCAGGCCAGCGGCCTCGACCTCATCCTTGAGCGCCTTGATGCGCTCGCGCGGCCAGACTTCGCCGGCGGGGATGTCGTACAGCGTCGTGATGACTCCCTCGACTCCGGGAATCTGTCGGATCTGTTCCAAGGTGACGGTATCGTGCTTCGAGCCGAACCATCTCAGGGTCATATGCATCATGGTAGGGTCCTCCATAGGTGGTATGCCCCTAATCTAACATACTAATATATTAGACGCAATGGATGCACCCTCCCTTTTTATTCGTTTGAGCAACCCCTTACCGTCGGTCACCCATGATGAGGATGGAGGAGGTCCGGTCGAGGAAGAGGGTGCACTCGTGCTTGGTCCTGAGCACCGAGGCGGGCGAGTAGGGGGAGATCTGGTCGTAGATGCACATCGCCACCGCCCGGGCTTTGCGTTGGTCGGGCACCGAGCAGATCACATGGCGGGAGTGCAGCATCTGGCGCACCGACATCGTGATGGCCTTTCTCGGCACCTCAGAGAGGGTGCGAAACCACCCCTCTCCGACCTGTTGGCGCCTGCAGCGCTCATCGAGGTCCACGATGATGTATGGATCGGTGGTGATGAAATTGGCCGGGGGGTCGTTGAAGCCGATGTGCCCGTTCTCCCCGATGCCGAGGAAGGCGACGTCGATCTCTCTCCCGTTGACCAGGCCATTGAGGCGGGCGACCTCTGCGTCGAGGTCAGCGGCATCGCCCTGCACCTCATGGTAGGCCTTGAGGTCGTGGACGTTCGCGATGAAGCGGGTCTGCAGGTAGTGGCGAAACGATGAGGGGTGGGCCGATGAGATCCCCACGTATTCGTTGAGACCGAAGACGGTCACCGCCGACCAGTCGAGGTCGGATGCGGTGAGGTGGGTGTAGAGGGAGGATTGGCTGAGGCCGGTGGCCATCGTGATGGTCGCCCCACCGCGCTCCTCGATCGCCTGCTTGATGAGGGTGATGCCGAGTTTGGCCGCTTCATTGCCCAGGTCATGTTTGTCGTCACAGATGGTAATACGCATGCGAGCTCCTTAGCCTAGAGGAAGGCGCCTTCCAAGCTGGGGTGCATCGAGTTCCACGATTCGGTGGAGAGGGTCACCTGCTTGGTGGCGTTGCGCGCCTTGTACGGGGAGAAGTACTTCTCCAGGCCCACCGACTCACCGGCGAGGTTGACGATCATCTTCTTGTAGTGGAAGCGGGCCATCTGGCGGCTGAAGGCGTCGAAGAGCAGCCGAAAGAGCCCCATGCCGCGGTACTGCTTGGCCACGGTGAAGAAGGGGACCTGCACCACCTCCTCGGTCAAGGGCGTGTAGATGAGGATGGCGGCCAGCGTCCCGTCGTTGGCGCGGGCGAGCAGATAGTGCTCCGGCTGTTCGCTCTCCAAGCGTCGGGTGAGCAAGAGCGAGCCGATCTTGTCCTCCTCCGATCCCTCGCTCATCTCGTGGAGCGTGGCGTGGATAATCTCATCGATCTCATCGGTGGCAGGCCCTTCGTACATATCATAGGTGAAGTCCTCCAGGAGGATGTCCTCAAAGAACTCCTCGTACTCCTCGGGAAGGTGTTCGAGATCCAAGGCGCCCTCCTGCTTTCGGTACCAGGAGACGACGACCCGCTTCAGCTGCTCGTCCTTGAAGCTGAACCACTTGCGCTCGATGATCGGCTCCTGGGAGAGCACATCCTTGAACTTGCGGAAGACCCCCTTGCCGCTCTGCAGCACCTCATACAGTTGCTGCTGCAGGCTCTGGTTCCTCACCTTCGCGGTGAACTTCTCCATGAGGCGGAAGCCATCGGAGGGGGTCCAATCGGGGATCGGCAGGAAGCGGTCATCCGATACATCCTCATCTTCATCCATGATGTAGGATTTCTCTTCCTCCTGGAGGACGGTACCGTCCTTGAGGTCGATGTAGTGAAAGGTTACTTGGTCTTCCATGGCAAAGATGATCGAATCAAGCAGCTCTTCGCTGAGATGGGGCAACTGAAAGGATGTTGAATCTTTCATGACCTCAGTATACCTGAGCACCATTGCCGTGGCTAGTGTCCAGCGGTGGGGCGGTAGGGCTCAGTTGACAATGGGGGCAAAAGATACGACTATTATCGATGTGATTCGCATTACGAAATGAGGAGTATATTCATGAGCATTATTGAGTTTATCGAGGCAAGAGAGATCATTGACTCCCGTGGAAACCCCACCGTAGAGGTGGATGTCATCCTCGAGGATGGATCGATGGGCCGTGCAGCAGTCCCCTCCGGTGCTTCCACCGGTGTCCACGAAGCCGTTGAGTTGCGTGATGGGGATAAGAGCCGCTACGGTGGCAAGGGCGTGCTGAAGGCAGTGGGCAACGTCAATGACATCATCGCCGCTGAGCTCGAGGGCATGGATGCTCTTGACCAGGTCGAAATCGACCGCGCGATGATCGCCCTTGACGGGACCGAGAACAAGGGAAAGCTCGGAGCCAACGCCATCCTCGGCGTCTCCATGGCGGTCGCACGGGCCTCCGCAGAGTATCTGGGCCTCCCGCTCTACAAGTACCTGGGCGCGTTCCACAGCTGCGTCCTCCCCGTCCCGATGGCCAATATTTTGAACGGTGGGGCACATAGCGACAACAAGGTCGACTTCCAGGAGTTCATGGTCATGCCCATCGGCGCCCCGAACCTCAGGGAAGGGCTCAGGTGGACCTCCGAGGTCTTCCATGCCCTCAAGGCGGTGCTCAAAGCCAAGGGATACAACACCAGCGTTGGTGATGAGGGTGGCTTCGCCCCCGACCTGCAGTCCAACGAAGAGGCCCTCGAGGTCATCATGGAGGCCATCACGAAAGCCGGCTACACCACCGGTCGTGACGGCGACTTCATGATCGCCCTCGACCCGGCGGCCAGCGAGCTCTACGACTCCAAGAGCAAGACCTATACGCTCAAGTGGACCACCGGTGAGAAGCTCACCAGTGCCCAGATGGTCGACCTCTGGGAGGATTGGGCCAACCGCTATCCGATCATCTCCATCGAGGACGGCATGGATGAGGATGACTGGGAAGGGTGGAAGATGCTCACCGACCGCATCGGCGATCGTGTCCAGCTCGTCGGCGACGACCTCTTCGTCACCAACGTCGAGCGCTTGAAGATGGGCCTTGAGAAGAAGGTCGCCAATTCGATCCTCATCAAGGTCAACCAGATCGGCACCCTCACCGAGACCTTCGAGGCCATCGATCTGGCCAAGCGCAACGGCTACACCGCCGTCGTCAGCCACCGCAGTGGTGAGACCGAGGACAACTTCATCGCCGACCTGGTCGTGGCCCTTGAGACCGGACAGATCAAGACCGGTTCGATGAGCCGCTCCGACCGCCTTGCCAAGTACAACCAGCTGCTTCGCATCGAGGACTACCTCGGCGAGACCGCCAAGTACGCCGGCAGGGATGCCTTCCGGGTTCTCTAAGTCAGAGACGTTCACATACGAGTACTTCAGGCCACCGAGAGGTGGCCTGAAGCTGTGCAAAAGGGGTTTTCATCTCCCGGATAGCACGTTGGGTGGCTTTGGCGGGTCAGTGCTGTCCGGTTGTGGCGTCACCTGTCTTGCCGTTTTTCGTTTTCTGGTTACCACGGCCACCACACCGAGGCTCACGGAGAGCTGGACCAAGTCGGCGATGGTCCCCGTCGGACGGAGGGAGAGAAAGAAGGGGTGGCTCGGCAGGGATGAGCTTGGGTAGTTGGCGATGATCGCGACAAAGAGGTTGTTGGCTGCATGGACACCCAAGGCGATCTCAAAGCCGCCGCTCTTGAGGCAGAGAGCGGTGGTCGCCGCACCGAAGATGGCGTAGTAGAGGAGGACGATGGGGGTGCTCTCGCTGGCGGCGACCTCCGTGTTGGAGAGGTGGGGCAGGACGAAGAGGAGGGCGCTGAAGAGCGCGACGGGAGTGCTGGGCTTCAGCTTCGAGCCTTGGAGAAACCGTACCGGCATGATGCGGAAGAGGATCTCCTCGCAGCTGGTCTGCAGGGGGGTGATGAGCACGGCCGCCGTGATGAAGAGGAGTCGCGTCGTCAAGGCGACGCGGTTGACGGTGAGACTGCTGGGATCTGTGACGGCGGTGATGAGGAGAAAGAGCAGGTTGGCGCCCAGGTAGGAGAGAAAGGCCAAGAGGAGCGGCCGTGTACGAACCTGCGGGTGGTCGGTCACCAAGGAGGGCGGGTCGGTGGTCAAAATATAGCGGATGGAGAGGAAGAGGGCGAGGGCCATGGCGAAGAAGGGGACGTTCGCCACCAGGTAGGGAGGGGCCCACGAGTCGACCATGCGCACCAAGTTCAGGCCCAAGAACAGCCAGCAGGCGAGGCTGAAGAGCATGCTTGCCACCAGACGGGAGCGCCAGTGGGGAATATCGTACAATGAGCGTCTCATCGCTCATCATCCTAGCTTGAAACATGGTATACTGCAACGACCATGGATAAGCGCGCATATGTATTCAGTGCCTTCGAGACGGGGGCGGTCTGCATCTTCCCCACCGAGGTCGCCGCCAGGAGTGCACTGGTCGACTACGCCCTGCACTCAGAGCGCGCTGCGATTCTGCGCGATCGCGCCATCTCCTTCGACACCTTCCGCGCCCGCTTCATGGCCCAACCGCCCGAGAAGAAGAGCTCCAACACCCTGATCCGCCAGCTCTTCGTCCACCGCTTGATCGAGGAGGGTCCGCCGCTCTCACGCCTCATCAACCCACGCTACCCGCAATCCTACCGTCGCTTGGAACGCACCATCGCCGCGCTCTTGGGCTCCCTGGAGCTCGTGGTGGGTGATGAGGAGCTGCTCGCCCGCCTCGACGGGGCGTTGCAGGGTGACCTCGTGCTGCTCTACCGCGAGTATCGGCGCTTCCTCTCCCAATACGATCTCTATGAGCCGCGCTATGAGCGAGCCCACCTGCCGGCCATCTGGGACGAAGATGTTCGCTACATCATCCTCTACAGCGATACCATCGCCGCCTCCGAGCGCCTCGTCGAGGAGCTGGGGCGGCCAGCCAACATCGAACTCTGGGCGACTCCCGAGGTCCCATTGACACCCCTTGTCGTCTACCCGAACCACATCCAGGAGATCCGCTCAACGCTCAGGGCCATCAGGGGGCTGTTGGAAGAGGGGGTGGCAACGCATGCCATCACCATCGGGTGCGCCTGCCCCGATACGCTCTTGCCGCCCCTCAGTGAGGAGGCGGCCCACTACGATATCCCCCTTTCCATCCGGGAAGGGGCGAGCCCGCTCGCCTACCCCGGCGGGCGATTCCTCCTCTGCCTCAGCGAGGTCTATGACGACTCCTTCAGCCTGGAGAGCCTCAAGAGCCTCCTGCTCGATCCTTCGGTGCCCTGGAGGGACAGTGAGATCGCTCACCGTTTCATCCGCCGCGCCATCGAAGAGTCGATCTTCGAGGGTTCGGTCCACACGGGCGACCAGTTCATCGAACGGCTGCACGATAAAGAGCTCGTCACCTGGTACCGGGGCTTCAAGGAGAGCATCATCGGCATCGTCGAGGCGGAGAACGCCCCCGCCCTCCGTCGTGCCCTCAACCACTTCCAGGATGCCTATTTCATCGACGAACAGTGGCGGGGGAGTGCGGGCGAGGATGTCTACTCCTTCTGCCTCGATGCCATCGCCGAAATCGAGGAGGCGCTCGCCTCTGCCCACACCACTTCCTTCCGTCGGCTCTTCGGCTGGCTCATCACCACGCTGCATTCAAAGCGCTACGTCTTCCAAATGAAGGAGGGAGGGGTCGCCGTCTATGCGTGGCCCCAGGTGGCCACCGTGAACAGCGACCACCTCTTCGTCATCGGCCTCGACCAAGAGGAGGCGTCGGTCGTCGAGCGCCCTCTCTTCTTCCTCCCCGACGAAGGGGAGCAGACCGAGCGGGACACCACCCTGGCCCATCTGCGCTCAGTGTGCCTGCCCATCGGTTCGGTCACCCTCTCCTGTCACCTGCGCCGGTACGAAGGGGCGACCTTGCCGCCCGCCGCCTTCTTCGAACAGGGGCGTCTCGACGAGCGGGAAACGAGCGATGGGGCGGAGTTTGACCCATACCGCACCGAGCTTGCCCTCTGGCGGGGGGAGCGGGACGCGCCGATTCGTTCCCTGCCCAGTCAACGGAGGTGGTTCGAGCGCGCGATGGCAACGACCCTGCAATTCCGGGCGGACGATTACACCCGCCACCCCATCCACCCCTCGCTGGTGGGAAGGCTGAAGGAGGAGCGGGACGGAACAGAGCTCCTCTCCCTCTCGGCGACGAAGATCGACCTCTTCGACCGCTGTCCCTACGCCTTCCTCGCCCGATATCTCTTGAGAATCAACGATGTGGAGTGGGAGAGCTCGCTTGTTGACCACCGCCTCATCGGGACGGTCGAGCACCTCGTCTACCAGCGCTTCTTCAAAGGCATCGAAGTCTTCGACGGGTCCAAGGATGAGGAGTACCGTCCCCTGCTGCTCTCCCTCTTCGATGAGGCGATGGATGCTGTCTTCGGCGAAAGGGGCCCCACCCCCTCCATCAGGGCGTGGATCATCGCCGAGCACCGCCTCCTCATGCTCGATATCCTCGCTGCTGAGCGTCGCCTCTTCGATGGAGCGCGCTCCATTGGCTTTGAGGAAGAACTCAACGCTACGAAGGACGGATTGTACCTCAATGGGCGCATCGACCGGATCGTCGAACGGGAGAAGGGCCGCCTTGGCGTCATCGACTACAAGAAAGGGGCGCCCCCGATGAAGAAGATCGAGGAGCGGATGAAGAGCTACCAGCTTCCCCTCTACCAGCGCCTCATCGAGGAGCGGGAGGGGCAGTGGTGCGCAAACGCCTCCTATTACAGCGTCAAGGAGGGGAAGTACTTCAGCCTCTGGGATGACGAGGGAAGCGAGGAGGCCTCCCGCTCCCGCGAGGTGCTCGCCTGGCGCCTCTCCACGCTGTCAGAGGCGGTCGATGCCGGTGAGCTGATGGCCACCCCGTCACAGAAGAGCTGCGATGGGTGTGCCTATCGCCCCCTCTGCAGAAGGAGGTATGCCACCCCATGATGCGTTTTGAAGAGTTCCTTGGCCACGGCAGCACCAGACTGGATGCACATCAAATGGCCGCCGTCATGTGTGATGACAACTGCGTCGTCAGCGCCGGGGCCGGCAGCGGCAAGACCACCGTGCTCAGCTACCGCTTCCTGCGCCTGGTGCTGGAGGGGAAGGCGAAGGCCGACGAGATCCTCACGCTGACCTTCACGCGCAAGGCGGCACGGGAGATGCAGAAGCGGATCCACGGCCAGCTGCTCTCCTGCAGTGATGATCCATCCATCGCCGCCCAAGTCGCCGATTTCGGTTCGACCTCCATTTCGACGTTGGACAGCTTCTGCAGCTCGATCGTCACGCTCGATTCCCTCCACTACGGCATCGTGAGTGACTACTCGATCGATGATGAGGCGAGCAAAAAGAGCGTGCGCCGCGCAGCGAAGGCGCTGCTCGACCGCTGGCCGCAGAGCGAGGGGGCGAGGATCCTCAGCACCCTCTACACCCCCGACCGCCTCATCGACGAAGTCCTGCTCCCGCTCGCCACTCAGCACTACCACCTGCCTGCAGAAGTCGATGCCGGCGCAGCTCCCATCATCCTCTCCGAAGTCGAGCGCGCCTATGCACGCCTCATGGGTGATCTGGTGGTCATCCTGGGCCGCTATGCCTCGCTCAGTGATCCGACCGCGACGGTCGTCGCCGTCGCCTCGGAGGCGCAAGAGCTCCTCGATTCGCTTGCCGCCTGCTCCTCATACCACGAGGAGCTGACCCTCCTCGCTTCCCCGTTCGGCCACCGGCGCAAGCCCTCCGGCAAGAAGGGTGACCTCCTCATCCTCAACGAGAGTTGGCCGACCTACCTGGAGGTGAGGACGAACGTGTGCGTCGCCCTCTCGGTGCTCACCAACCCGGAACGTCTCTCTGCCGTGATCGACTTCACCGCCCGCTTCATCGAAGCGGTCCATACCGAGAAGCGGGAGAGCGGAATCCTCACCTTCGCCGATGTGTCCAGTCTCGCCGTCGATATCCTCAAGCGCAACAAGGCGCTGCGCAGGCGCTTCAAGGAGCGCTACCGCTACATCATGATCGACGAGTTCCAGGATAACAACGAGCTGCAGAAGGATCTGCTCTATCTCCTCTCCGAGCGCCTCGACCGAGAAGGGGACGGCATTCCCGCCCCCTGCGACCTCGAGCGTGACAAGCTCTTCTTCGTCGGGGATGAGAAGCAGTCGATCTACCGCTTCCGCGGCGCCGATGTCTCGGTCTTCAAAGCGCTTGGTGATGAGCTGGGCTCAAGCGGCGGCAAGAGCTTCCACCTCGCGACCAACTACCGCAGTGAACCCGCCTTGATCGAGTGGTTCAACACGATCTTCCCCTCCATCATGGCCCACAGCGGGGAGCGCTGGGAGGCGGACTTCGAGGAGCTCGGTACCAGAGGGGCCACCGAGGGGATCAAAGCCTCGGTGACCGCCCTCATCAAGCCGTATACCGAGAGCGACAGTGAAGAGGAGGAGCTGGCCAAGGCCAGCGACAGTGAGGCGTACGCGGTGGCTGCCTTGGTGGAGGAGATGCTCACCACCGACCACTTTCTCATTCCCTCAGACGAGGGCCCGCGTCGTCCCAAGAGCGGGGAGATCGCCCTCCTGATGCGTACCACCGCCAACCAGCTGAGCTTTGAGAAGGCGCTCAGGCAGCGGCGGATACCGTACAGTGTCCAGGCGGCCCGCTCCTTGATGCTCGAATCGGTGGCGGGCGACCTCTATGCCATGCTGCAGCTCATCCTCTATCCGGAGGATCGCCTCGCCTATGCCGTGGTGCTCAGAAGTCCCTTCTGCAACCTCAGCGACCGCGCCCTCGTCTCCGTTATGGAGCATCCGCCCTTCACGCCCATCCCGGATCTCAGCGCGGATGACCAAGCTCGGTACGCCGAGTGCGCCCTCTTCTACGAGGAGCTGCGTCTCCTGGTCGGGACGGCCCCGCTCACTGTTCTCATCCATGCCCTCTTTTATGAGAGCGGCTACTACCTCCACCTGGTAAAGAGCGAGGAGTATCAGGTCTACGTGGAGCACTATACCTTCCTCCACCGGCTCGCCCAGATTCACCAAAGCGAGGGCAAGAGCGTGAGTCAGTTCGTTGACTTTTTGCGCGAACATCTGGCCCAGAATGAGAAGATCGAGGACCTGGAGGTGATCAAGGAGGTGGAGGAGGGGGTGCAGCTCATGTCGATCCACAAGTCCAAGGGGCTTGAGTTCCCGATCGTCATCGTCGCCAACACCGGCAGCAAGGCGAAGCGCACCGAAGCCTTGATCTCCACCTACGCCAATGTCCCCATCCCCCACTACCTCGATGAACCGATCAGTGAGAGCCCCACCAAGGTCATGAGGGCCCGCCACGCCGGTCAACTGGAGGGGCAGGATGAGGAGTTGCTGCGCGAACGAGCCGAGCTGAAGCGCCTGCTCTACGTCGCGTTGACACGCAGTGAGACCCACCTGGTCTTCAGTGGCAGCTTCACTCGCAACAACCGCTCGCTCACCAAGGATGGGCATGCCGATACCCTCCTCTTGATGCTCACCGAAGCGCTCGGCCTCGATATCAGCAATCCCGCTCTGGAGCGTGGCATCGTGCGCGTTCTCCCCATCGAACCGATCAAGGAGGGGATGCTCTATGGCAGCAGGCGTGAGGGGGAGGAGGCCTTTGCCCTCCGCCTCGCCGAGAATAGACGCTGGTATGAGCGAAGCCGGGAAGCGATCGAAGTGCAGGTGAACAGGGTGGGGGTGACCACCCTCTATCCCGCCCGCATGGGCGAGGGTGCACTCCCCCTGCCGCTCCTGGAGAGTGATGAGATCTTGGCCCGGTATGGGGAGGAGCAGGTCACCGCCTTCGGTACGCTGGTCCACTTTCTGCTGGAGGAGCGCATCATGGGAGGCGGTGAAGGCCGCATCCCCATCCCCCCCGCGCTTGTGGGACACCTCAGCGCCAGTGAGTTGGCGACGCTGCAGAGGGACGGCCGCTCTCTGGTCGACTCCTTTTTCGAGAGTGAGCTGTATCTGCAGGAGATCGCCCCCTATCCCCGCCACGTTGAGGTCGGTTTCTTCCTCAAGCGTGAGACAGCAGGGCGGCCCGTCGCGGTGGAGGGGGCCATCGACCTGGTGGTCGACCAAGGAACGGGCGTGCTTGTGGTCGACTTCAAGAGCGACCGTTGGTGGGATGAGCGCGCCCACGAGGGGCAGCTGCGCACCTATATGGAGGCGGCCGCCAAAATCTGGGAGAAGCCGGTCACCGCAGCGGTCGTCTTTGTCCGCGACTGTAGCCGCATTGTATACTATCGATAGGAGTAGCAGATGATCAGGGTGCCATATGAAGAGATGAAATTCCAGTTTGAACGAGTGCTGAGAAGTCGGGGGATGGGCGAGGCAGAGACGCTGCTCTGTGCCCGCTTGCTTGCCGATACCTCCCTGGAGGGGGTCTACACGCATGGGGCCCATCGCTTCCCCGCCCTCATCAGCTTCATTGACCGCGGTATCGTCGATGTGCACAAGAAGGCGACACTCAGCGCCTCTTTTGGGGTTCTGGAGCGCTGGGATGGCAACAGCGGGGTGGGCAACCTCAACGCCCATGCCGCGATGAGCCGGGCCATCGAGCTGGCAAAAGCGCACGCTGTCGGCATCGTGGCCCTGAAGAACACGAACCACTGGATGCGCCCCGGCGCCTACGGCATCATGGCCGCCGAGGCGGGGTGCATCGGCATCCTCTGGACCAATACGATGCCGTTGATGCCTGCCTGGGGCGGCTTGGACGCCACGATCGGCAACAATCCCCTGGTCATCGCCATCCCCTCACCGGAGGGGATACTCCTCGTGGACATGGCGATGTCACTCTTCAGTTATGGGAAGATGGAGGGGTATGTGCGTGAAGGCAAACCGCTTCCCGTTCCCGGAGGGTGGGACAGAGATGGCACCCTCACCGACGATCCCCAGTCGATTTTGGAGAGCAAACGACCGCTGCCGGTCGGCTTTTGGAAGGGGACCAGCTTGGCCCTCGCGCTCGATCTCGTCGCAGCGGCACTCAGCGGTGGGAACACCACCGCCGACATCAGGGGGATGGAGGAGGAGCGGGACGTGAGCCAGGTCTTCATTGCGGTGAATCTCGCCTCCTTCCCCGACCGCACTGAGATCGAGGCGCGCATCGCATCTTCGCTTGCGGCGGTCAATGCAAGCCAGCCGATTGAAGCGGGAAGTGAGGTCCGTTGGCCGGGACAGAACCGCCTGAAGGTGCGCGAGGAGAACCTGAGGGAGGGCATCCCCACCGATGAGGGGGTCTGGAAGACAATTCTTTCCCTCTGAGATCGGTGGGAATAGAAAACGACAAGGCCAATTGACCCTGTCGTTGATTGAGCGAGTAAGCGGTACTCAGTACGCGCCGTACAGCGGACCAAAGTTGGCGCAGGCGCGGAAGTCCGCACCCTCCTTGTCCATGCCGAGCATCGACCAGGCGCTGGGCCTAAAGATGTCTTCGTCGGCGACGTTGTGCATGTTCACCGGGATGCGGAGCATCGAGCAGAGGGTGATGAGGTCCGCTCCGAAGTGACCGTAGCCGAGGGCCCCGTGGTTTGCACCCCAGTTGGCCATGACGGAGTAGACATCCTTGAAGGGGCCGTCCTTGCCGTCGGTGCGCGGTACGAACCACGTCGTCGGCCAGGTCTGGTCGGTCCGCTTGTTGATGATGTCGAAGACCTCCTCGGGTACATCACAGGTCCATCCTTCGGCGAGCTGGACCACCGGTCCGATGCCCTTGACCACGTTGAGGCGCACCATGGTCAGCGGCATGCCGCCTTCGCTGAGGAAGGTGGAGCTGAAGCCGCCGCCGCGGAAGTAGCCGACGTTGGCCACGCTGAAGCGGGTATTCTCCAAGGTGCTCTTCACATCCTTTTCGTTGATCTGCCAGAAGTGCTTCATCTCGCTCTCGCCCTGCGCATTCTTCATCTGCCCGGCGGCATCGAGGGTGGTGGAGCCGCTGTTGATCAGGTGGATGAAGCCGTCCTTGGCGAGCCCCTCGGGCTGCCAGCCGGTGACCCGCTTCACCGATTCGGGGCTCCAGTAGGTGCGCACGTCGCTGAAGATCGATGCACGGTTGGTGAGCAGCTTGCAGAAGAGCATGCTGAGGCCGTTGAGGTGATCGTTCTCGGTTGCCATCAAGTACGGTTCGCGGATGCCGTTCCAGTCGAAGCTCGTGTTCAGCATCGTCTCCATGAAGTCGCCGTTGGGCCAGTGGTCGGTCCACTGACGCTGCCCCTGGAAGCCGGAGAGGATGGCGTTGTGCCCCAATGCCTCCTCCTTGAAGCCGAGCTGCTCGAGCTTCTTGTTTCCGATCATCAGGTCGCGGCCGATCATCGTCATCTTGGTGCAGTACGCCCAGTCCTTCTCAAGCTGCTCGGCGCTCCGCCTCGACTCGGGGGCATTGACGGTATCCTCGGCCTGGATGCAGTTTTCACGCACCCATGCGATGGCCCGCTTGTACTCCTCAGGATCGTAGATCTCTTCGGTGATGCGGCGCTCGAACTCACACATGTCGACGACTTCGCTCCGCATGCCCAGATAGTTCTGCAGGAGGTCCTGGTCGACGATGGAGCCGGCGATGCCCATCGCCATGCCGCCGATGGAGAGGTAGCTCTTGCCACGCATCGTCGCCACGGCGATGGCGGCGCGGGCGAAGCGGAGGATCTTCTCAGCGACATCAGAAGGAATGGTGGTGTCGTCCGAATCCTGGACGTGCCGTCCGTAGATGCCGAACGCCGGCAATCCCTTCTGGGTATGGGCGGCGAGGACCGCGGCCAGGTAGACCGCACCGGGGCGCTCGGTGCCGTTGAATCCCCAGACCGCCTTGACGGTCATCGGATCCATGTCGAAGGTCTCGGTGCCGTAGCACCAGCAGGGTGTCACGGTGAGGGTGATGGCCACTCCCTCGCGGGAGAACTTTTCGGCGCAGTCGGCGCTCTGTCGTACCCCGCCGATGGTTGAGTCGGCGATGACACATTCGACCGGCTCGCCGGTGCCATGGAATACGTTCTCACTGATCAGCTTCGCGGCGGACTTCGCCATATTCATCGTTTGCTCTTCGAGCGATTCACGCACTCCCCGTTGTCGACCGTCGATGACGGGGCGGATACCGATCTTCGGCAGCGCAGCCGCATAGCGTTTCTCAGCCCCTACATTCTTCATTGCCATATCATCCCCCTTGGTATATGATGTGTAATGTAATCGTTTACAGACACTACCAGTATCGCACATGGTTGCCTATTTGGCAATCAAAATAACAAGGAGATGGTCATGCTCAAGAACATACCCTCGATCCTCAGCCCTGAATTGTTGAAAGTCATCATGGAGATGGGCCATGGTGATGAACTCGTCATCGGCGACGGCAACTTCCCCGCAGCCAGCATCAATGATCGGGTCATCCGCCTCGATGGACACGGCATCGAGGCGATCCTGGAGGCGCTGTTGACCCTCTTTCCGCTCGACACCTATGCGCCCAACGCCTTCTTGATGGAGAAGGTCGCCGGCGACGGTGTCCAGACCCCGATCTGGGACTCCTACGAGAAGATTGCCAAGGCGGGAGACGCGGGCTTCAAAGGCTTCGAGATGATCGAGCGCTTCGCCTTCTATGAGCGAAGCCGAAAGGCGTATGCCGTCATCGCGACCGGAGAGACGAGCCTGTACGCCAACATCATCCTCAAGAAAGGGGTGGTGGCGTAGTCACCCCCTGCCCGTCGTCCACAACTGCTTGTACTCCCGAGGGCTCATCTGCATATGGGTGCGGAACTGACGGGCGAAGTAGTTCGCGTCGGAGAAGCCGGTCTGTTCGCTGATGCGCTCCATCGAGAGGTCGGTGGTCAAGAGCAGTTTGGCCGCGTAGGCAATCCGACGGTGGATGTGGAAGTCCACCGGTGACCAGCCGGTGGAGAGCTTGAACTGGCGGTTCAACGTCGAGGTGCTCATCGCCGCATGGTCGGCGAGCTCCTTCAACGAGAGCGCGCGGTCGAGGTGCTCCTCCATGTAGGCGATGACCTGTCTCAACCGCTGGCCGGGGATGACGGTGCTGGCCTTGTGGGCGCTGTAGGCACGGCAGAGGAGGACGATGAGCTGCAGGAGCTTTGCATAGGCCAATGCGCCGGCTCCGTAGGCGTGCTCCTGCCGTTCGCTCTCAAGCCTGATGGCGGTGACCATCGCCACGGCATCGCTGAGCTGATAGTTGTTCAGCTTCACGTGGGGTACCTCGTTGTCCGGTTGCAAGAAGAGCTCGCTGAAACCGGCGATTTCCTTCAGTTCATGCAGGTGCAGCGCCAAGGCTCGTTCACCGATGAGGACGTTGTAGAGCGCCAAGTCCCGAATCTCAGCGTAGCCGTGACGGCGGCCCGGGCGGATGAGGAAGGCATGTCCCTCCCCGATGGGGACGCGATCATCGTCGAGCAGGTGCATCCCCTCGCCGCCGACGACGAGGACCAGCTCATAGAAGTCGTGCGAGTGAAGAGAGAAGGGAATCTCCGGGTCGCGGTGAAGTACCTTCAATGGCAAGAGGGGCTCATGGAAGAACATCTCGCCATGCAGAATATACTCTTTCATGATAAAATCGTGCTAGAATTCGGTGATTCTGTCAAGGTAAATTATTCAAATCATGGCACACTGTATATATACTGAGGGAAACTATCAGGAGGCAACGATGACATCCTTTGAACTGGCGCGATCACGATATGCTCGCTACGGCGTTGACGTCGAGGCGGTTCTTGCACAACTTGAGACAGTGCCCATCTCGGTCCACTGCTGGCAGGGTGACGATGTGGGGGGCTTCGAGAAGCCCGACGCCACGCTCGGCGGCGGCGGAATCCAAGTCACCGGCAACTACCCCGGCAAGGCTCGTACCATCGATGAGCTACGCCAAGACCTGGAGAAGGTCCTCTCCCTCGTCGGTGGGCGCCACCGGCTCAGCCTCCATGCTTCCTATGGAGAATTCGGCCCGGCCTTCGTCGACCGCGACCAGATCGAGGAGAGCCACTTCCAAGGGTGGGTCGACTGGGCGAAGAAGATGGGGGTGCACCTGGATTTCAACGGCACCTTCTTCAGCCACCCGCTCGCCGACGACGGCTTCACGCTGGCCAGCAAGGATGAGCGGGTGCGCCGTTTCTGGATCGAACACGCCAAGCGCTGCCGGCGCATCGCCGCCTGGATGGGGCGCGAGCAGGGGTCTCCCTGCATCCTTGACACCTGGATCCCCGATGGGACGAAGGACTACACGGTGGACAAGTTCGGCTACCGCTCGATCCTCAAGGAGAGCCTGGATGAGATCTTTGAGACCGAGTACCCCGCCTATGAGATGCGCGATGCGCTGGAGACCAAGCTCTTCGGCATCGGCAGCGAGGCCTTCGTCGTCGGCTCCCACGAGTTCTACATGAACTACGCCGCCCGCTCCGGCAAGATGCTCTGCATCGATATGGGGCACTTCCATACCGATGAGGATGTCGCCGACAAACTCAGCTCGATCCTCCTCTTCGATGATGAAGTGCTCTTGCACATCAGCCGTCCGATGCGCTGGGACAGCGACCATGTGGTGCTCTTCAACGACAAAGTGAAGATGGTGGCCGAGGAGCTGGTCCGCAGCGGTAAGCTGGAGCAGGTGCACATCGGCCTGGACTTCTTCGATGCATCGATCAACCGGATCGGTGCCTGGGTCACCGGCATCCGCTCGATGCGCAAGGCGCTCCTCTGGGCCCTCCTGCAGCCGATGGACCTGCTGATGGAGTACGAGGAGTCCGGTAACGGGTGGGCGGCGATGGCGCTCTCTGAAGAGCAGGCGATCCTCCCCTTCGGTGATGTGTGGGACGAGTACTGCCGACGTACCGGCAGCGCCTTGGAGGGGGACCTCATCGACCTCGTCACCGAGTACGAAGAGCAGGTGCTCAGGGAGCGCGCATGAACCTGAATCCCTTGATCGAGATCTCCCGCCGCTACGGCGCCGACTCCTCCTATGTCCTCCTCGGCGGAGGAAACACCTCGGTGAAGGAGGATGGGATCCTCTACGTGAAGGCCAGTGGCCATGCACTGGGGGGCATCGATGAGGGCGGCTTCGTGAGGATGGACCTCTCGAAGCTCGACCGCATCTGGCACAAGACCTACAGCGACGATGATGAAGCGCGGGAGGACGAGGTGCTCGCCGATATGATGGCCTGCCGCCTCCCCGGCGAAACGAGTCGTCCGTCGGTTGAGGCGCTGCTCCACGCCCTCCTGCCGTTTCCCTACGTAGTGCACCTCCACCCCGCCTTGGTAAACGGCATCACCTGCGCCCAAAAGGGGGAGGAGGCGATGAAGCGCCTCTTTTCCGATGCCCTCTGGGTGGAGTTGGTCAAGCCGGGCTTCACCCTGGCGAGCGTGGTGCGCACCCGGATGGGCGATCGCTCCTATCCGATGATCTTTCTCGAGAACCACGGCATTTTTGTCGGCTCGGATTCGATCGAGGGCATCGAAGGGATCTACGATCATGTGATGACCACCATTGAAGGCGCGTTGGTCAGGAAACCGGACTTCAGGGCGGTTGCGTACGATGCGTTGGCCGTCGATTCAATCACCACGGCACTCGAAGGGGCAATTGGGCAGAAGGTGCTCTTCGAGACCAACGTGGAGGTGCGCTCCTTCGTGGCCAATGCCGAATCGTTTGGTCCGGTCGCGTCCTCTTTCACCCCTGACCATATCGTCTATGCCGGCTTCAAGCCGCTGTGGGTGGGAGTGGGTGACGATCTGATGGGATCATACCACGCCTTCGAAAAGGAACATGGAAGCGCAGCCAAGATCATCGCGGTGGAGGGCCTGGGCGTCTTCTCGGTGGGTGAGAAACCGCTTCCCCTCTTCCTTGATACCGTGGCCATCGCTGTCTACAGCGAGAGCTTCGGGGGACCGAAGTTCATGACGGGCGAGATGATCGAATTCATCCGAAACTGGGAAGTGGAGCGCTACCGCGCCCAGGTCACCAATGCCTAGATTGGCCACGACAGCGACCGCTGGGTACGATAGGAGCTGCAACAGTCGGTTCATCGAGTTCATCATCAAGTGGGAGGAGGTCTTCTCCTAGTTCGTCGGTTCATTGGTCGTGGGGTATCTGAAGTTTGGCATGGGCCTGCTCAAACTCAGCGGCACCCTCATGACGATTGTCATCATTCCGCTGTTGATCTGTGCGGTCCTCCTGCCCCGGCTGCTGGACCTCTCCAAAGCCAACCGCAAGCTCAGAATCCAGGCCCAGAGGGAGATGTCATGCGCCAAGGGTTTGTCATGCAGTTGAAGAAGGGATTCGAAGAGGAGTATGAGAAGCGCCATGCGGCCATTTGGGATGAGCTCAAGGCTCTCTTATCCGAGAGCGGGGTCTCCGACTACACCATTTTCTTGGAGGAGGAGAGCGGAAAGCTCTTCGCCTTCCAGCGCACCCAGGGGGAGGGAGGCTCACAGGATCTCGGGAGCAACCCCATCGTGCAACGCTGGTGGGCATACATGGCCGACATCATGGAGACCAACGAAGACAACTCTCCCGTCTCAATACCGCTACGTGAAGTTTTCCATATGGATTAAGGAAAAAAACTTTCGAAATAGCTTGATTATATTTGCAAAGCATAATAGAATCGAAAGCGTTACGAAAGAGAATAGAAAGCAGGAGCGAATTGGATGTTGGGACTTTCCCCTCGAGAGGAGATCATTCTCCAAAAGCTTCGAAGTGGTGAGGAGTATCCGGTCACCCGGCTCAGTGAGGAGCTGGGAGTCTCCGCCGTAACAATTCGAGCAGACATCCGTAACCTCGATGCAAAAGGCCTGGTGGTACGGCACCACGGCAAGGTGGTGGTGGCAAGCGCCCCCCAGACCGCCATCCGTGACGGTGCCAATGCCGCACAGAAAGAGGCGATCGCCCGCGTGGCCGCCTCCCTGGCAAAAGACAACGACTGCATCATGATCACCAACGGTTCGACCTGCTCCCTCATCCCCCGCTACCTCTTCGGAAAGCGGGGGTTGAAGATTGTCACCAATTCGACATTGCTCCTGCCATACGGGCGAGCCAATCCCCAGCTCCACATCACCCTCGTCGGAGGCGAATACCGCAGTCAGGCGGAAGCACTGGTCGGACCGGCGGCGATCGCCCAGATCGAGGATTACCACGTTTCCACCACCTTCTTCGGCACCGACGGCTTCACCGTGGAGCATGGCTTGACCACCGGGTTGGTCGAGAACGCCCAAGTGGTGCAGCGCATGTGCGCCCAAGCCACCCGCCGGGTGCTCTGTGTCGACTCCTCTAAGGTCGGCAACCGAGGGTTTGTCCGGATCATGCCGGTCACCGAGATTGATACCATTGTCACGGACAGTGGATTTCCTACAGACCTGGTCGGCCAGCTCGAGGAGCTGGGCGTCGAGGTCATCATCGCAGAGTAAGGAGAGAACGCATGGCACACCAAGTCTTGATGCCAAAGCAAGGCAACACCGTTGAGAGTTGCATCATCGTAGAGTGGAACGTCAAGGTGGGCGACACGGTGGATGTCGGCACCGTGCTCTGTTCCGCCGAGACCGACAAGTCGACCATCGACGTGGAGTCCACCGTAGCAGGTACGGTCCTTGCCCTGCTCTACAACGAGGGTGACGACGTACCCGTGATGATCCCCATCGCCGTCGTCGGGGAAGCAGGCGAACAGGTTGACGTGCCGGTGGCCCAGGCTGCAGCGCCAACGCCGGTCGAAGAGCCTTCCGCCCCCCCTGTCTTCGAAGCACCGGCACCTGCGGCAGCGGCAACCGGCGGCGAGGCGTTGCTTTCGAGCCCCCGTGCCCGCGCAAGTGCCTTAGAGCGGGGCATCCCCCTCTCGACCATCAGTGCCACCGGCCCCAAGGGCCGGATCATCGAGCGCGATGTGCTGGCTTCCGGCGGCCAGCCGTTGAGCCCGGCGGCCCGTGAGGCCGCGTTGCAGGGCCAACTCTCTGCCCCCGTCTCCGGCAGTGGTATCGGGGGGAGGGTCCTTGCGCGCGACTTGGCCGCTCCTGCAGCCGCCTCATCGGTGGCCACAGATGTGGCATACACCGATATCCCGCTGAAGGGGATCCGCAAGATCACCGCAGAGCGGATGATGGCCTCCATCTCCACCACCTGTCAGTTCACCATGTCCGCGTGGGCCGATGCGACGGCCCTCAAGCGCCTCAGGGCACAGTTCAAGGCAGCGCGCCCGGAGCTTGGGCTCGGCGGCATCACCATCGGGGACCTGGTCCTCTATGCGGTGGCCAAGACACTGGTCGAGTTCCCCTCCCACAACGCGCACTTCTTGGGTGATGCGATCCGCCGCTTCCCCGCCGTTGATCTGGGCATTGCGACCGACACGGCCAAGGGACTCTTGGTACCGGTGTTGCGCAACAGCGACCGCATGAGCCTCAAACAGCTCAGTGATGAGGCGAAGGTGCTCATCACCAAGGCCCGGGAGGGCAAGGCGGCCCCGGATGAGCTGACCGGCTCGACCTTCACCGTCAGCAACGTCGGCTCCTTCGGCATCGAGGCCTTCACCCCGGTGATCAACATCCCCGAGGTCGCCATCCTCGGTGTTGGAGCCGTGGCCCTCAAGCCGATCGAGGATGAGGATGGAGACGTCGTCTTTGTCGACCAGATCTCCCTCTCGCTCACCGTCGACCACCAGGCGGTCGATGGGGCTGAGGCGGCGCGCTTCTTGCGTGCCCTCAAAGAAAACATCAAGAGCATCGATCTCTTGTTGGCCCTCTAGGAGTGCATATGGAACGCTATGATCTGATTGTCGTGGGAAGCGGGCCCGGCGGCTACATCGCCGCTGAGCGCGCAGGGAAGCTGGGCAAGAAGGTGCTGCTCATCGAGGACGATCATCTCGGGGGAGTCTGCACCAACCACGGCTGTATTCCCACCAAGAGTCTCTTGGGAGGGGCGAAGCTCTACAAGCACGCCCTCAATGGCAGCCAGTTCGGCCTCGTGGTCGACGGGGCGCGCTTTGACTACCGCCAGGCGGCCGCCCATAAGGATGAGACGGTCAAGACGCTGCGCGGCGGCATCGAGTTCCTGATGAAGAGCGCCAAGGTCGATGTCGTCTTCGGCCATGCGAAGATGGTGGACGCCCATACCGTCCAGGTGGGGGAGAAGAGCTGGGCCGGTGACTATCTGATCATCGCCACCGGCTCGTCGTCCCTCGTCCCCCCGATCCCCGGCGCCACGCTCCCCCATGTGCTGACCAGCACCGAGATCCTCGCCCTCAGTGAAGCCCCCGCTTCGCTGGTCGTCATCGGTGGTGGGGTCATCGGGGTGGAGTTCGCCTCGTTCTTCTCGATGATCGGGACCAAGGTCACCGTGATCGAGATGATGGATGAGATCCTGCCGATGGCCGACGCCGAGTTCGCCAAGCTGTTGCGCCGCGAGCTGAAGGATGTGGACTTCCACCTCGGCTGCAAGGTCGAGGAGATCACCGCCGAGCGCGTCATCTACAGCGACAAGAAGGGGGAGAGACAGAGCATCGAGGCCCCGATGGTCCTGCTCAGCGTCGGACGGAGACCCAATACCGCCGGCCTGGAGGCGCTCGGCCTCGAGATCGGCCGCGGTGGCGTGGTGGTCAACGACCGGATGCAGACGAACCTGAGCACCGTCTATGCGGTGGGGGATGTCACCGGTCGCTCCCTGCTCGCCCACAGTGCATCACGGATGGCCGAAGTCGCCGTGGCGAACATCTTCGGTTCGAAAGAGATGCGGATGCGTTACGACGCCATCCCCTGGGCGGTCTACGGCAGCCCGGAGGTCGCCGGGTGTGGCCTGACCGAGAGCGAGGCCAACGCGAAGGGCATCCCCACCATGAGCCAGACGGTGCAGATGCGTGCCAGCGGCCGCTTCCTGGCCGAGGAGGGCAAGCGTGCCGGCGGCTTGGTGAAGGTCATCGCCAACAAGGAGAGCGGCGTGATCGTGGGAATCCACCTGCTGGGCAGCTATGCCAGTGAGATCATCTGGGGGGCCGCTGCCCTCATCGAGGCGGAGCTGCGGGTCAAGGACGTCAAAGAGATCGTCTTCCCCCATCCGAGTGTCAACGAGCTCATCAAGGAAGCGTGCTTCCAGCTCGACCACAGCCTATAGAGACCAAAGAGACAAGGAGCCATATATGTCAAAGAACCTGCCATTCGATCCAAAAACGATCAGAGAGAAACAAACCGTCGCCCTGCCGCCGATCCCGGTGAACCAGTACGAGTCGAACATCAAGGCTGAACTGAAGGCCTGGGGCAAGGAGCGTTTGGTGCGCACCTATTACGACATGCTCCTGATCCGCAAGTTCGAGACGATGCTCGACACCATCAAGAAAGAGGGGACGTACAAAGGCGTCTCCTACAAACACCTCGGACCGGCCCACCTCTCCGCCGGCCAGGAGAGCGCCGCCGTCGGTCAGGCGCTGGCCCTCTCCGTCGAAGACCAGATCTTCGGCTCCCACCGGAGCCACGGTGAGATCCTCGCCAAGTGCTTGAGCGCCATCGTGCAGCTCTCCGATGACGAGCTGATCCGGATCATGAGCTCCTACATGGGCGGGTCCACCTATGCGGTGGTCGAGAAGCACCGGGGGGGCAAGAGCGTGCGCGACCTGGCTGAGAACTTTGTCCTCTACGGGGCGCTCGCGGAGATCTACGCCAAGAAGAACGGCTTCAACGCCGGCCTCGGCGGTTCGATGCACACCTTCTTCAAGCCGTTCGGCTCGATGCCCAACAACGCCATCGTCGGCGGCTCGGGGACCATCGCGGTCGGTGCGGCGCTCTATAAGAAGATCAACCACAAACCTGGCATCGTCGTCGCCAACATCGGTGACGGGGCCTTGGCCCGCGGGCCGGTCTATGAGGCGCTCGTCCTCTCCTCGATGGACCAGTACAAGACGCTGTGGGATGACAACCCCGGCTACCCGCCCTTCCTGCTCAACTGCTTTGACAACCTCTATGCCATGGGTGGCCAGCCCATCGGCGAGACGATGGGGTATCAGATGCCGGCCCGTGTGGGTGCGGGGATCAACGAGCGCTCGATGCACACCGAGCGGGTCGATGGCTTCAACCCCTTGGCCGTCGCCGAGGCGACCGCACGCAAGAAGAAGTTGCTGCTCGCGGGCGAAGGCCCGGCGTTCATGGATACGCTGACCTACCGCTACAGCGGCCACAGCCCCAGTGATGCGATGACCTACCGCACCAAGGAAGAGATGGAAGCGTTCCAGGCCCAGGACCCCATCGTCGCCTACGGCGCCTACTTGATGGACAACAAGGTCGTCAGCCAGGGAGAGCTCGACGAGTTTGATGCGATCCTCGAGGAGAAGATGCTCAAGACCCTCGAGATCACCGTCGACAGCACCATCAGTGAGATGGCCGATGGCGCCTTCATTGAGCGCGTGATGTTCTCAAACGGCTCGGTCGAGAAGTTCGATGACGCCAAGCCGGCGCTCCTGCAGAGCCTTGAGGAGAACCCCCGTGTCCAGCAGATCGCCAAGAGAAACCGGTATGCCTACGATGAGAACGGCAAGGAGTACCCGACCGCCCGCCAGTACCAGTACCGCGACGCGGTCTTCGAGGCCATGGCCCACCGCTTCACCATCGATCCGACGATGATCGCCTACGGTGAGGATCACCGTGACTGGGGCGGCGCCTTCGCCTGCTACCGCGGCTTGACGGAGCTCCTGCCTCCCTCACGCTTCTTCAACTCCCCGATCAGCGAGAGCGCCATCGTCGGCAGCGGTGTCGGCTACGCCTTGTCCGGTGGCCGTGCGGTGGTCGAATTGATGTACTGTGACTTCCTCGGCTGTGCCGGTGATGAGGTCTTCAACCAGATGCCCAAGTGGCAGGCGATGAGCGCCGGGGTCTTGAAGATGCCGCTGGTGCTCCGCGTCTCGGTGGGCAACAAGTACGGTGCCCAGCACTCCCAGGAGTGGACCAGCATGGTCGCCTCCGTGCCCGGCCTCAAGGCGATGTATCCAGCGACCCCCTACGATGTGAAGGGGATGCTCAACTACGCCCTTCGCGGCACTGACCCGGTGGTCTTCTTCGAGAGCCAGAAGCTCTACGGCATCGGCGAGCAGTTTGTGAAGGAGGGGGTCCCCGAGGGGTACTATGAGATCCCGGAAGGGGAGCCGTCCATCAAGCGGGAGGGAACCGACGTCACGCTGGTGACGCTCGGGCCCTCGCTCTACACCGGGATGAAGGCGGCCGATCTCTTGGCCCAGTACGGAGTCTCGGCCGAGGTCATCGACCTGAGGTGGATCAACCCGCTCAAGTACGAGACCCTCATCGAGAGCGTCAAGAAGACCGGGCGCTGCGTCATGGTCACCGACAGCTCCGAGCGGGGCAGTTACCTGCACACCGTCGCCAGCAATCTGACGCGCCTCGCCTTCGACTTCCTCGATGGTCCGATCGTCGTGGTGGGATCGCAGAACTGGATCACGCCTCCCGCGGAGATGGAGCAGTTCTTCTTCGCCCATGCCGTGAACGTCGTGGATGCCATCCATGAGCAGATCCTGCCCATCGCAGGGTATGTTCCCACTCTGAACTACACCGATGGTGAGTTCCTGCGGACCAGTGCCAAGGGGGTCTAGATGAGTACGATTGCCCGCTTGGAAAGAGAGATCAATGGCAGCTCGCGCACACTACGGCTCAAGGCCGCACAGGAGCTCGGAGAGCTCTCTCGAGCGGGCAAGGTTGAGCGCCCGGTGAGCCAAGAGGTGAACAACCACGTGCACACCACCTACTCGTTCAGTCCCTACGAACCGGCCGCGGCGGCCTGGGCGGCGTACAAAGCCGGCCTGGGCATCGTCGGGTCGGTCGACCACGACTCCATCGGGGCTGCAGAGGAGATGATGGAGGCGGGCGCCCTCATCGGCATCGCCACGACGGTGGGCTTCGAGGTACGCGTCAGCTTCCTCGACACCCCGCTTGCGAAGCGGAAGATCAACAACCCCGACAGCGAGGGCATCGCCTACATCTGCATCCATGGGGTGCCCGCTCAGCACATCGACGAGGTGAAGGCCTTCCTCGCCCCGATCACCGCGGTGCGCAACGAGCGCAACCGGGCCCAAGTGCGGGCCCTGATGGGCCTCATCGGTCAGTACGGCTTCGATCTGGACTTTGACCGTGATGTCTTGCCGCTCTCCCGGTATGCCGATGGAGGCTCGGTCACCGAGCGCCACATCCTCTATGCGATGGCGAGACAGACCATCGAGAAGTATGGGAAGGGCGACGCGTTGGTGACCTTCCTCACGAGAAATCTCGCCATCCCGCTCTCGTCCAAAATCGAGGCCCTCTTGCTCGATGCGGAGAACCCTCACTACGTCTACGACCTCTTGGGGGTGTATAAGGGGAGTTTCCTCGATCGATTCTTCATCCAACCGAGCCGGGAGGAGTGCATCGATGTGCGCGAAGCGGTTGCGTTCGCAAACCGCATCGGCGCCATCGCGGCGTACGCCTACCTCGGCGATGTGGCACAGAGTCCCACGGGGGACAAGAAAGCCGAGCAGTTCGAGGATTCGTTTCTGGAGGAGCTGCTCGACCTGGTCGCTGACATCGGCTTCAAGGCGGTCACCTATATGCCGCCGCGCAACACAAAAGAACAAATGGCCCGCCTCCAGGCATTGGTCCAGGAGCGCGGCTTGATGGAGATCAGCGGGGTGGACATCAACAGCAGCCGACAATCGATGAACTGCCCCGAGCTCCTGGAGCCGGAGGCGCACCACCTCATCGATGCGGCGTGGGCTCTGGTGGCCCACGAGAAGCTGGGCGGCCACAGAGAGGAGTGGGGACTCTTCAGCAGAGACAATCCCTTTGCAGGGCGGAGCCTCTCAGATCGGATCGCCCTCTATGCCCAGGTGGGCAAGGCGATGGATCCGAGTGACCCGCCATCGATCATCGGTACATTCGAGGAGTTGGTATGAACGTATTCAGCACACAGCTGGAGAGGGAGATCGCCCCGCTGCTGCGGGGTCTGACCTTCGACGGGAAGAAGGGTTTGATCGTCCGCCGCAGCGACGGCAAGGCGGTGGATTTGAACCTCGGCTCGGTGAGAGCGGGGGATTCGATCGCGGAGGCGGTGGGGCGGTGGAGCGCTCAGCTTGACGACTACACCAAGGCCCATCGGCTCTATCCGGCGGTCATCGGCTTTGAGGAGCCGAAGATCCAGTTTGGATTGGGGACCAACTGGGATGAGGCGGTCCGCGCCGAGGGGGTGAGCATGGTCGTCGGCCTTCCCGCCTCCTTCACGCGCGACGATGTGGTGCGCGACTGCGTCGCCGTCGTCACCGGTGGGGCGCAGGGCTTTGGAGAGGGGATCGTCCGCTCTCTGGTCGAGCACGGTGCCTTCGTCTGGATCGCCGACATGAATGAGGCGGGCGCCACGGCACTCGCCGATGAGCTGAACCATGAGGCGTGCATCACGGTGGCCAAGCCGGTGAAGGTGAATGTCACTGATGAGGCGTCGGTCTCCCGGATGATGGAGACGGTGGTGGATGAGTGCGGCGGGGTGGATCTCTTCATCTCCAACGCCGGGGTGCTGCGCAGTGGATCGGTGAAGACGATGAGCCTCAAGGACTTTCAGTTCGTCACCGACGTCGACTACACCGGCTTCTTCATCTGCACCAAGTTCACCTCCCCCGTGATGGCGCTGCAGAACCTCCCCTCCGGAGCCTACTACAGCGACATCATCGCCATCTCGAGCAAGAGCGGGCTGGAGGGGTCGAACAAGAACGGCGCATACGCCGGTGCGAAGTTCGGCACCATCGGGCTCACGCAGAGCTTCGCCCTCGAGTTGATCGAGGACAATATAAAAGTGAACGCCGTCTGTCCGGGGAACTTCCTCGATGGCCCGCTCTGGTCAGATCCCGAGAAGGGCTTGTTCGTCCAGTATCTGGAGGCGGGGAAGGTCAGCGGGGCAAAGACGGTGGAAGATGTGAGACGGGCCTATGAATCGAAGGTGCCGATGGGTCGGGGGTGCAATACCCTTGACGTCATGAAGGCGATCCTCTACATAGTCGAACAGACCTATGAGACTGGACAGGCGGTCCCGGTGACCGGCGGCCAGGTAATGTTGAACTAGGAGAATAGCAATGAAGACACGTGCAGTACGGCTCTACGGGGCCAATGACTTGAGGCTCGAGGAGTTTGATCTGCCAAAGATCAAAGATGATGAGATTCTTGCGAAGGTCGTGACCAACTCGATCTGCATGAGCGACTACAAGGCGGTGCAGCAGGGAGCGGCGCACAAGCGCGTCCCCAAGGATGTGGACAAGAAGCCGGTCATGCTCGGCCATGAGTTCTGTGGAGAGATCGTCGAGGTGGGAGCGAAGTGGCGGGACAAGTTTGAGGCGGGGATGAAGTTCACCATCCAGCCGGCGCTCAACTACAAGGGGAGCCTCGATTCCCCCGGATACTCCTACCAGTACATCGGCGGCAACGCCACCTACGTCATCATTCCCCAGGAAGTGATGGAGCTCGATGCACTCTTGCCGTACTACGGGGACGGGTACTTCCTCGGGTCGCTCGCCGAACCGGTGAGCTGTGTGGTGGGGACCTACCATGCGATGTACCATACGACCAACGGCAGCTACGTGCACCACATGGGCATCGTCGAAGGCGGCAATATGGCGATTCTCGCCGGGGTGGGGCCGATGGGCCTTGCGGCCATCGACTATGCGATCAACAACCCCGACCGCAGGGCGGGCAGGATCGTCGTCACCGACATCGACCAAGCGCGCCTCGACCGGGCGGCCGAGCTCTATACCGTCGCGCACGCCAAGAAGAACGGCATCGAGCTGACCTACCTCAATACCAAGGATTGCACGGATCCGGTCACCACCTTGAAGGATCTTACCGGTGGGGTGGGGTACCACGATGTATTGGTCATGGCACCGGTGAAAGCCCTCGTCGAGCAGGCCGATGCGATCCTCGCCCGGGACGGGTGTCTGAACTTCTTCGCTGGTCCGGAACGTACCGACTTCAGCGCGAGCATGAACTTCTACAACGTCCACTACGCCTCCACCCACATCGTGGGAACCAGCGGCGGGAACACCGACGATATCCGCGAGTCGCTGACCTTGATGGAGCAGGGCTTGCTGAATCCAGCGGGATTGGTGACCCATATCGGAGGCATCTCCGCGGTGGCCGAGACGGTCTACAACCTGCCGAAGATCCCCGGTGCGAAGAAGCTGATCTACACCCACCTCGACTTCCCGTTGGTGGCACTCACCGACCTGGCCGAGAAGGGGAAGGAGAACCCGGTCTTCGCCGAGCTGGCTACCTTGGTGGCGAAGCATGGCGGGCTGTGGAATGCAGAGGCGGAGACATACCTGCTGACTCACTGCACAGAACGCATCAAGGAGTAGGGTGATGAAGAAGCACATAGCCATCGACTTGGGCGCCTCCAACGGGAGGGTCCTGGTAGGGGATCTGCGGGAGTTCGAGGTCGTTCACCGCTTCGTGACGGAGAACGACCAGATCCTCGGTGAGTTCTATTGGGATATCCAGAGTCTCTTTCGAGAGATCAAGGTCGGGTTGAAGAAGGCCTTCGACCAATACCGGGACCAGATCGCGTCGATCGGGATCGATACCTGGGGGGTGGACTATGTGCTTGTCGATCAGAAGGGTGCGTTGGTGTCGCTCTGCTATCACTACCGTGACAGCCGTACCGACTCCATGATCGAAGAGGTCAGTGCAAAACTGGGAGGGAGAGAGCCGCTCTACGAAGCGACCGGCATCGCCTTCCAGCCGTTCAATACCCTCTACCAGCTCGCCGCGATGCAGCGTGACCGAAGGGAGGCCCTTTCGGCCGCCCACCGCTACCTCGCCGTGCCCGACCTCTTGGCGTACTGGCTCACCGGCGTGATGAAGAACGAGCGTACCCATGCTTCGACGACCCAGCTCTACGACCCCCGAAAGAGAAACTGGGCATGGCCCATCATCGATGCCATGGGCTTTGAGCGCTCGCTCTTCGGCGAGATCGTCGACAGCGGTACAATCCTCGGCCCCCTCACCGATGCGGTCGCCCACCAGGTGGGCGCCCCCAAGAGCGTGGTGGTCATCGCAAGCGGAGCCCACGACACCGCCAGTGCCGTCGCTGCGGTCCCGGCGGCGAACGGGGAGACCCCGCTCTATATCTCCAGCGGGACGTGGTCGCTGCTCGGCGTCGAGCTGCCTGCTCCGTTGACCGGAAAAACCGCCATGGAGAGTGGGTTCACCAATGAGGTGGCCGCTAGCGGCAACATCCGCTTCTTGAAGAACATCATGGGGATGTGGATCCAACAGGAGTGCGTCCGCCATTGGGAGCATGAGACGGGGGCGAAAATTTCTTGGAAGGAGCTTGATGAGGAGACCGTCGCCGAGAGTGCCTACCAGGGGTACATCGACGTCAACGATCTGGTCTTCCTCAAGCCCAATACCCATGACAACCTGATGGTCGACCGCATCACAGCGTGGTGTGAGGCGCATGATCTGCCAGCCCCGGCATCCAAAGGCGAGTTCATGGTGGCCATCTACCGTGGCCTTGCCCGGGCGTACAAGGAGGCCATCGCCGACCTCGAAGAGGTCATCGGGAGCCGTTTTGAATCCCTCTACATCATCGGTGGGGGGTGCCAGAATGAGATCCTCGACCAGTGGACTGCCGATGAGACCGGACTCACGGTCTACGCAGGGCCGGCGGAAGCCACCGCCTTGGGCAACCTGATGATCCAGGCGTGGGCGACCGGAGAGATCGCAAGCCTCCAAGAGGGGAGGGATCTGATCCGAGACCTACAGAAGGTGAAGGTATTCAAGCCGTAGCCATACCCATGAGTACACCAAGAGGAGACTGGTTTATCAGTATTTTCTTTGCCATTACAGTGTGAGATGGGTGTACCACGCCTCAATTCTTGGGTGTTTTCGGCCCATCATATGGGTTGACTATGGGGAGAATGCTTATCACAGTAGATGTACAAGGTTAGGGGTAACAATGAGTGATTATCTATTTGCACGACCGAGTTTATTGGAAGGTATTGCGAGAAACATCGATTTATTCGGAACACTGAACGAGTATAATACCCTCCCTTTTCCCATTGATGCCGATCTTCAAGCCCACTACAATGATATAGCGTGCCTGCAGAAGGACATGTCTTACGCAGTCCATGAGGTCATAGGTGGGTACAAGAGTAAAGAAAGAACGTAGACAAGAAAAATCTACGATGCCAAACAATCCATTACCGAACAGCAAGAACAATGGATTCCAGTTGACCGCATCCTATGTTCGGTCAGGTATTCTACCTCCTCCAAGGAACGGCGGCATAAGGCGGAACAAGGACAGGCAAATCGATGAGCAATTGGTGGTGTAGCTATAAAAGAGCGTGAGGAGGCAGAGCCCTCCGATTTTTTTTATCTAAAGATACACACATCATTTGGTATTGTTGATTCCAATGCATGGGCAATCCTGTAAACGTTTACACTATTC
>LVBF01000088.1 GCA_001604325.1 Spirochaetales bacterium Spiro_04 | reverse complement strand
CGCCTTCTCCTCCTCCCCCATCGAGAACCAGACGTCGGTGTAGATCACATCGACCCCCTTCACCGCCTCCTCGGCGTCGCTGGTCACCAGAAGATCGCTGCCCTCCCCCCTCGCCCAGTCGAGCAGGTCATCTGAGGGGAAGAGAGCGGGAGGTGCGGCGATGTGGTAGCGATAGCCGAGGCGGGCAGAGCCGATGAGCAGCGCATTGGAGACGTTGTTCCTCCCATCGCCGACATAGGCGATGGAGAGCTCGTCGGCCTTCTTGCCGGTATGCTCGGTGGCCGTCATCACATCGGCGAGCACCTGGGTGGGATGGTCGTCATCGGTCAGCCCGTTCCAGACCGGTACCCCGCTGAATCGAGCCAGGTCCTCTACGATGCTCATCTCGAAGCCGCGATACTCGATGCCGTCGTAGAGGCGACCGAGCACCCTGGCCGTATCCTCGATCGACTCCTTCTTCCCCATCTGGCTGTTGGTCAAGAAGGTGACGTTCGCCCCCTCATCAAAGGCGGCGACCTCGAAGGAGCAGCGTGTCCGCGTCGAGCTCTTGTCGAAGATCAGGACGATGTTCTTGCCTTCGAGCAACTTGCCCCTCAGGTGGTCGGGGTAGGCGGAGCCCTGCTTCTTCGCCTTGAGGTGCTTCGCCAATTCGAGCAGGGAGAGAATTTCATCCTTGGTGTAATCTTTGAGTGTCAACAGGCTTCTTCCGTTCATCCTACGATCTCCTCTGTCCGCTACTCTAGCGAGATTATGCAGGGATTGTCAATAAAAATACAATTAAAAGGCTATTATTTCATCATTAATGCATAAATATACTAATTTGTGTGCAACTATTTCCAGAGCCCCCCGCTGGATTTTCCCCTCTGGTCATGGTACCGTTTTGCAATGGAGGCAAACCATGTACCAGAGCGGATCATTCACCATGCCGGCTGAAACCGGATACGAACACCTGACATTGGAGTTGGCCGATCGATGGGGCGCCGATGCCATACGCGACTGCGATGGGGTGCGCCTTCCCCAAACACTCCTCGATGCCGGCATGGATGTCTATGCCACCATCTGCATCATCCGCGACCACAACGCCTACATCGCCGCCCACCCCCAGTACCGCCAACAGACCATCCTGGAGAGCCGCCGGGTGCTCGCTGAAGGGGCACGGGTGACCATCTCCCTCCTCGATGGGTACAGTAGTGCGCAATTTGCCGTCAATGACGATTCCCTTCCCTGGTGGCAGGTGCACGACCGCACCACCGGTGCCCTCCTCGATGCGGACGCATGGTCGTATGAGCGTGCGTCCCACACGGTGACGATCGAAGAGGCGGTACCGTACCACCAATACTCGGTGAACTTCTTCGCCTTCCGCATTTGGGAAGAGATCAACATGTACAACCACCTCACCAACGACTGGAAGAGCGAGCCGCTTGGCCAGATCGACCCACGGTACCCCGAAGTCCAACAGTATCTGCGCTCGTGGCTGGAGGCGTGGTGTGCCGCTCATCCCGAGGTCGACATCGTGCGCTTCACCTCCCTCTTCTACAACTTCGTCTGGATCTGGTCGGACAGTGCGCAGAACCCCCATCTCTTCACCGATTGGGCCTCCTACGACTTCACCGTGAGCCCGTTGGCACTCTCCCTCTTCAAAGAGGAGTACGGCTATGCGCTCACAGGTGAGGACTTCATCAACAACGGCTACCGCAACCCCTCCCACATCGTGTGGAAGGAGGAGATGATCGACTACCTCCACTTCACCAACCGTTTCGTCTGCTCCTTCGCAAAAGAGCTGGTGGACATCGTCCACCAGAGCGGCAAAAAGGCCTATGTCTTCTACGATGACAGCTGGGTGGGCATGGAGCCGCAGTCTCCGGCGTTTGCTGCCATCGGCTTCGACGGCATCATCAAATGCGCCTTCAGCGGCTTTGAGGCGCGTCTCTGCAGTGCGGTCAGCGCGGTCGAAACCCACGAAATCCGCCTCCACCCCTACCTCTTCCCCGTGGGGTTGGGCGGGGACCCCACGTTCAGCGGTGGGGGGAACCCCGCTCACGACGCGTGGCAATACTGGGCCAGCATCCGCCGGGGCATCCTGCAGGAGAAGATCGACCGCATCGGCTTGGGCGGCATCCTCCACCTGGTCGAGGGCTTCCCCACCTTCATCGATGCCATCGAAACGATCGCGGACGAGTTCCGCATGATCAAGGACCTCCACAGCGCAGGTCCCCCGTGGCGCGCCTCCACGAGGATCGGCATCCTCACCGCGTGGGGGACGCTGAGAAGCTGGACCTGCGGTGGCCACTACCACGAACATCCCGACCTCGACCTCATCAACATCCTCGAGAGTCTCTCCGGTCTTCCGTTCGAGGTCCAATTCCTCGATTTTTCCTCCCTCACACCAGAGAAGATGGCGGGTCTGGACATCATCATCAACGCAGGCTTCGGCGCGAGCGCCTACAGCGGGGGGCGCCACTGGGACAATGGGGAGACCGTGGCCACGCTGACCGAATGGGTCAGCGCGGGTGGCGTGTTCATTGGTTTCAACGAACCCTCGTACACCGACCGCGTGACGATGAGTGGTGTCTTGGGCATCGACATCGACGACGGCCGGCTCCTCTGCCACGGCACGTGGTCAGGAAGGGCGGAGAGCGACGCCCAGGCCCATTTCACCCTTGCAAAGAAACCGAATGTCCGCCTCCTCCACAGCGGCGTCCAGGTCATCCAAGCGTGTGACGGCGTGCCCCAGTTCACCGTCAATGCGCTGGGAAAGGGGAAGGGAGTCTACCTCAGCGGGTACCGCCACTCTCTCGAGAACGCCGCTGCACTGGGCGCCTTGGCAGAGAATCTCGGTGGCCACCCCTTCCCCATCACCAGCGACAACCCACAGGTCGAGTGGACCTGGTATCCCGCCTCCGGCCGCCTGGTGGTGGCCAATGGCAGCGAGGCGGCGCAGAAAGCCCTCATCACACATGCTGGCAAGACGATTGCCGTCGAGCTCTCGCCCTGGCAGCTGCGCTCCATCCCCCTCTCGTAAGCGGAAGAGAGAGAGGAAGGCCCCCTGCAACACACAGGGGGCCTGATGATGGACATCTGTGTCGATCACTCAGTCACGAGCACCACTTCACCATTGACGTAGTGGCTTGCCACGTATGCCTTGACCTGCTCTCCCTTGAGGGCTTTGACGAGCGCGACGATGGCCGCATCACCCTGTCGTCCTTCCTTGACGGCGACGACGTTCACGTACGGGCTGTCCGCCCCTTCGACGAGGAGGCCGTCACGGGTGGCCACCAGGCCGGCGGGGATGGCGTAGTTGCCGTTGATGATCGCGGCATCGACGTCGCCGAGGACCCGGGGAAGACTCGCCGCCTCGATCTCACGGAACTTGAAGTTCCGGGGATTGGAGGCGATGTCCAGCGGGGTGGCCTCAAGGCCGGCATTGGCGCGCAACGTCAAGAGCCCGGCACTCTCCAACAGCAGCAGGGCGCGCCCTTCGTTGGTCGGATCGTTGGGGATGGCGATCGTCGCCCCGGCAGGCAGTGCGGCGATCGAAGCATGCTTCTTGGAGTAGAGGGCGAATGGCTCGACGTGGATACCGCCGGCGTTTGCCAGGTGGTAGCCACGCTCACGGTTGAAGGACTCGAGGTACGGGATGTGCTGGAAGAAGTTGGCGTCCAGCTCCCCGCTCTCCAACGCTTCGTTGGGAGTCACGTAATCGGTGAACTCGCGCACCTTCAGCGTATAGCCGGCCGCCGCCAGCTCGTCGACGACCAAGTTGAGGAAGGCTGCATGCGGCTCGGGGGTCGCTCCGACGACGATGGTCTTGCCACCACTCTGTTCCTTGGTTCCAGCGGCGAAGAGTGAGAGTGCCAATAGGAGGGCCAATATGGTCACGAACGTCTTTTTCATACGATCTCCTTCTCTTGATGATCAAGAGGAATTATAGGTTGGTATTGTTCAGCGCCGTGCGATGAGACGGGCGCTGATGGTGTTGCCCACCACCTGGATGATCTCAACGAGGACCAGGATGATGATGACGGCAACGAACATGATGTCACCGCGGAAGCGTTGGTACCCATACCGGATGGCCAAATCTCCCAGCCCGCCACCACCGATGGCCCCGGCCATCGCCGAGTAGCCGATCAGGTTGATGATGGTCAGCGTCACGCCACTGACAAGCGAAGGAAGGGCCTCGGGGATCAACACCTTGCGAATGATCTGCAGGTTCGTCGATCCCATGGCGCGGGCGGCCTGAACGACCCCCGGATCCACCTCCTTCAACGCGGTCTCGATCACTCGAGCCACAAACGGTGCCGCTGCTATGGAGAGCGGCACAATGGTTGCCGTAGTACCGATGCTCGTCCCGATCAGGAGCCGGGAGAGCGGAAAGAGCAGGATCATCAGGATGATGAAGGGGAAGGAGCGCAGCACGTTGACGATCCGAGAGAGCACGCTGTTGAGGATTGGGAGGGGAATGATGCCCCCCTGCTCCTCGGGGGAGGTGACGGTGAGCAGGATCCCCACCGGAAG
>LVBF01000087.1 GCA_001604325.1 Spirochaetales bacterium Spiro_04 | reverse complement strand
CCCTCGACATCACGGTCCGAGAGACTGAGGCGGTGGGCGTCATCATCCTACAGGGACAACGCGATCGCATGCACAGCGGGGATGTGCGGCAGATTCGCCTTGAGGCCATCTGCGATGGCAAGACGGTGTTGCTCGGAGAGTACACGCTGCGTGCAACCGTCCGAGAGCAGCGCCTCGCCTTCACGCGCACGCGCCTCTCCACGCTACGCCTCACGGTGTTGGATGGATTCAAGGAGGAGATGGAGACGGTCTGGGAGGAGCGGTATGACGGGTGGCATCAGGTGAGACAAAGGACGAAAGCCCGTTCTGAGATTGCCGTCCTCAACCTCATCGTCACCGAGCCGATCGAGGGCAGGGATGAGTGCTATTGGCTCGAGCGGGTGAAGGCTGCTTCGCGCGACCTTGAGGAGTGAGCAAAATGCCGGCTCACACAGACGATAGTTGTTGCACGATGTTGCGCCGCTCGCTATCATTGCAATGACAGCCGTCAAAGGAAGGAAGACCCATGCAGAGCAAGTTGATCGTCATCGCCATCGGAGGCAATTCGCTGATCGAGGATCCCAAGAACGTCACCATTGAGAGCCAGTACGAGGCGGCGCGCAAGACCGCCACCCACATCGCCCGCCTCATCAAGGCAGGCCACCGCGTCGTCATCGCCCACGGCAACGGGCCACAGGTCGGCTACGTGCTGCTCCGATCTGAATACAGCCGCTCGATCCTCCACAGCGTCCCGCTGGACAGCTGTGTGGCCGACACGCAGGGAGCCATCGGCTATCAACTGCAGATGGCGTTGAAGAACGAACTTGCCAAGATCGGCATCACTGATGCCAATGTCGCCACCGTTGTCACCCAAGTCGAGGTCAGTGATGATGATCCCTCCTTTGGAAAGCCCACCAAGCCCATTGGGTCGTTCATGACCGCCGAGGAGGCTGAGAAGCGAGAGGCGGAGGATGGGTGGGTCTGCACCGAGGACGCCGGACGCGGCTATCGACGCGTCGTGGCCAGTCCCAAGCCGGTCTCCATCGTCGAGATCGAGACGGTGAAGGCGCTCCTGGACAACAAGGTCGTCGTCATCGCAGCCGGTGGCGGCGGAATCCCCGTGGTGCGTGACAAGGACGGGATGCTCTCCGGTCGCGAGGCGGTCATCGACAAAGATCTTGCCGCCGCCTTGATGGCCAAGGCGTTGCACGCCGACCTCTTCGTCATCTCCACGGCGGTGGAGAAGGTCTTCCTCAACTGGGGAAAGCCGAATCAGAAGGCGCTGGAGACCATTACCGCCGATGAGGCGCAAACCTATATCGAAGAGGGACACTTCGCTCCCGGCTCGATGCTCCCCAAGGTGGAGGCGATCGTCGACTTCGTCCGCTCCACCGGCAACATGGGCCTGATCACCGATCCAGCCAACCTCTACGGTGCCCTCTATGAGGGGAAGGGGACCAAAGTTGTCAGCTGAGAAGAAACCGATGTTCAAGGACGCCAAGAGTGCGGTCATCTCGATTGCGGCGATCATCCTGGTGATCGCCCTCGGCATCGTCGGCATCGACCGCAACAACGTCAACCGCCTCACCAAGACCGGAAAGAAGATCACCACTTGCAAAGAGGCTGCCTACACGCTCATCGAAGAGCGATTCGAGCTCTCTTCGATGGTGGGGAGGATTCTGGTCGAGGAGGGGCTCGACGATCCCATCGGCCCGGTGGTGCGGCAGTGGGACAGCGAGGCGGATGTGGAGGCGGTGAGCCACCTCTACATCTCGCTCGATCAAGAGCTCGACGGGGTGCTGAAACGCTACTACGGGCAAGCCGTCTATCTGCGCATGGTCCCGTACTTTGAAGAGATCTATCGCGTTGAGCTCTCCCTCACCACTCCCGTGGAGGAGTACAACGGGCAAGTCGATACCTACAACGCGATGCGCGCGAGCTTTCCGGCCAGCTTGACCGCCCGTCGCCTCGAGCGGGGAGCACTACCGCGCTTCTCGATCGCCTCGGCGCTGAAAGGCCGCCCCTGAGAGGTAGAGCGGCAGCACCACCAAAAGCGTCGCGAGGTTGTTTTGGACGAAGGTCGAGGGTGAGAGGAGCCGTCCTGCGAGCAGGATGGTGGTCACGAGACCGAAGATGGTGGCCAGGACCGACTTCTCACGGCGTGTGAAGAGGAAGGCGAAGGCGGGGATGAACAAGAGCGGGTTGATGATGAGGATATTGATGTTCTTATAGGTCATGTCCATGTCGCTGCAGCACATCATGAAGAGCAAGAGCGATCCGATGACGGCCAAGGCGAGGTAGAGGACGCCCAACACGATCTTTTTTGCCTTTGTGCTGAGCAGCGACAGCAGGAGCATCATGAGCGTCAAGGAGAGTGAGAGTGCCACCGCAGTGCTGGTGGCGCTTCTTTGTGCCATCGCCGTCCCCGCTCCCTCTGCCAAGGTCGTGGAGCTCTTGACCAGTGATGAGCCATCGGGGGTGCAAAAGTCAAGCACCGCCTCTTCCAGCACCAGCGGCAAGAACATCGCATCCCAGCGATTCTCGAGACGGTCGACGCGCGGTCCCTGGAGGGTGGAGAGGACCCAAGTGACCAGCGGTCGGTGAAGCATGAAGGGGTCGGTGAGCGTTCGGGTGGTGAGGCCGCTCGATTGCGCCTTGGCCCACCGCGCGAAATCGCCTCCGGTGCCCACATCGATGATGTCGCGGATTCGGGTGGCGCAGTTGTCGTCATAAAAGTGGTAGAGGTAGGTGGCCCCCTCGCTGCCGATGTGTTCGCTGAGGTAGGTCGCCAACGCCCACTTGGCCTCGGCGCTCAGGTCAAGATCGATGAGGCGCACGTCACGTCCTTCGCTCAGCGCATCGTTGATTCTCCAGGCGCCGTCGCTTGCCAACACGTAATAGTACATCCGTCCCCGGGCGAAGTTGAGGTAGAAGTGCTCCTGTTCGGAGTCGAAGATCCCCCAGTCATACATGACTGAGCTCCCCTTGGGGTAGGTGACGATGAGGGCGCTGTGGCCGAACCACGCATAGAGTGGTGTTCCGCTTCCCACGGTCAGGAGGCTGATGCCGATCTGATCGGCCCACTCTCGTTGATTGGCCGCCAGTTCAACCTGCAGGTCGATGGCTCCCAGCTCGGCGAGGGTATCCGGCTCGATTGGGTGGGTAGTCCCGGCTCCAATGCCCAGTGCCAGAAGCAACAGGGTGGTGATGAGACAGATGCGTTTCATTGGCTCAGCATATCACAGGGTCCCGATTCTTCCAACCTGTTGATTTTTCTCTGTCTTCACTCTACCCTGTTTTCGGAGGTCCCATGGAGCGCAACATCACGACGTTGGGTATCGTGCTGCACAGCCGGCGATGGGGACAGACAAACCGCCGCCTCAAGCTGCTGAGCGTCGACCTGGGAATCGTCGATGTGGTGAGCTACGGGGCGCAGAAGTCCCTCAAGGCGGTCAAGGCGGAGGTCTTCTGCGACGGACAGTTCTTTCTCTACCACAACCCGGTCAAAGGGGACTATACGCTCAAGGATCTCAAAGCGATCGCCGGACACGAGGAGATCAGGGAGGATTTGGCGCTCAACTATACCGGCCTCTTCTTCTGTGAGATCCTCATCAAGGTCCACGGTGGCGAGAATGCGGCGGAGTATCGCCTCCTCTCCAAGGCCCTCGACCTGCTCACCACCGCGCCAGAGAGACGAGTCTTGGTCCTGATCCAGTTCATCCACCGCCTCAGCGAGGTGTTGGGCATCAGGGTGGATCTCGACCGGTGCCCGGTCTGCGACCGCGCCTACGAGCGGGACGAGATCGTCTACTTCTCCTCGTCGGCTGGAAGCCAGTGCTGCCAGCAGTGCGCCAACCTGGAGCGGACCCTCATCCTGCCCCCAGGGGCGAGGCGTTACCTCAGCCTCACGGCGACGATGGACTTTGAGGAGGCGGTGGCGGTGGATTTGAATCCTGGTGCCCTGGAGCGCATCAAGGCGTATATGTTGGGCTATGCCCAGTACTTCTGCCCCAGCCAGCTGACCACGCTGAGCTCGGGCCTCTTGTAGCAGAGAACTGATTGAAGGTTGTAGATAGATGATTTGGAACAAAAAACCGGTGGTGGGTACCGAGGTGCGCCACCTCAACGAACAGTATGGCATCGACCTGCTCACCGCCTCCATCATGGCGAGGCGGGAGATCACCAGCGCCGAGCAGGTGAAGTTCCTCGTCGAGAAGGAGCTGACCTGGTTGCACAACCCCTTCCTCTTTGACGATATGGAGACGACGGTCGACCGCATCCTCGATGCGAAAAGTGAAGGGGAGCGGGTGAGGATCTACGGGGACCGGGATGTGGACGGCATCACCAGCACCGCCCTGCTCTTTTTGGAGCTGCAAGGGATGGGCATCGAGGCCAGCTGCCGCCTGCCCGAGGGGGATGAGCCGTACGGGTTGACCCAGGCCGGGGTCGATGAAGCCCACCGCGATGGCGTGACGTTGATCGTCACCGTGGACTCGGGCATCAGCAACCTTGAAGAGATCGCCTCGGCGGGCCGCCTCGGCATCGATGTGATCGTGCTCGACCACCATCTCGGGGGGGAGGAGCTGCCGCCCGCCCTCGCCATCATCAACCCGAAGCTCGCCGGCTCGGGCTACCCCTTTGAACACTTGGCCGGGGTGGGGGTGGTGGCCAAGGTCATCTGGGCGCTCCGCTTCGCCCAAACCCCCTTCTATGGGGAGGAGTTCATCCTCGCCCACGCCCAGCCGGGCAACGATACGACGATCATCCAGGCGATGCGGGTGCAGAACCTCTTGGTCATCGAGCAGGTCATCGAGGAGATCAACAGCGGCCTCATCAAGGCCGACCAATCCAAGGCGTTCGCCTTCCTCGCCTCCGGCCTGCCAATCTTTGTCCTCGACGAGGCCACCGAGCGCTCACAGCTGAAGAACGCCTTCGGGCGTGCGGTGGACATCCACCTCACCGACTTGCGGCCGAACTTCGAGGCGGCGCTGCCGATTGTCCGGGGCAAGGGGCTCTTCGCCCTCTCCAAGCTCAGCAGGGCGGCGCGCTACTCATCCCACCAGGATGATGAGCTGGCCGTCCTCTTCTCCCTCTTCACCGCCTACGTCTACAAGTCCCATCCGAGCCTGGACAGCGGCTACGAGGAGATCCTCGACCTGGTCGCCATCGGGACGATCGCCGATCTGATGCCGATGGAGGATGAGAACCGGATCTTGGTGCAGCGGGGGCTGAAGGTCCTCAACAAGGGGCAGAGAACCGCGCTCATCCCGCTTTTCACCGCCCAGAACCTGTTGGGTAAGGTCCTCTCCGCCAGCGACATCTCCTGGCAGATCAGCCCGCCGATCAACGCAAGCGGCCGGATGGGCAGGCCCACCGTCGCCCTTGATCTCTTGCTCAGTGAGAACCTCGGCCAAGCCGAGCTCCTTACCGGCGAGCTGCTCTCGATGAACAAGGAGCGCCAACGCCTCGGCCAGGAGGGATGGGAGCGGATCCTGCCGATGGCCCAGGAGAGCTTCGAGGCCACCGGATCGAAGATGGTGGTCATCAACGACAAGGAGATCAGCCGCGGCATCACCGGGGTGATGGCCAACCGGCTGTTGCGCCACTTCAATGCCCCCGCCCTGGTTATCGCCCACAGTGAGGAGGGGAGGATCAGCGGCTCGCTGCGTTCCACCGATGCCTTCCACGCCCGCGACTTCCTCAGCACCTTCTCAGATCTCCTGCTCGACTTCGGTGGGCATGCCTGTGCCGGCGGCTTCTCCGCCGAAGAGCGGAATTTGGATCTTCTGCTGAAGCGGATCCATGACCGTCTCGATGAGATGGACTGCCCTGAGGAGGCGGTGGGGGAGGTCACCATCGACTGTACCCTGCCGGCTCGATACATGAGCCCGGCGATGATCGAGGTAGTGGAGTTCTTTGAGCCGTACGGTGAGAAGAACCCGCCGCTGGTCATGCACATCGAAGGGGCGCGCATCGATGCGATCCAAAGCCTCTCCAACAAGAGCGGCGGGGCAAACCACCTCAAGCTCACCCTCTCATACGGCGAGTACCGGTGGCCGGCACTCTACTGGGAGAGCGGGGAGAGACAGGGCAAGGATTTCGATACCGGCAGCCTCGTCGATGTGGTCTTCCGGCTCGGACGCAACTACTTTCGCAACCAGGAGAGCCTGCAACTGGTGGTCATCGACATCAAGGCGAGCGGGGACGCTTGACAGGGAAGCCGTTTTTCAGGCACTCTAGCAGAGCAAACGAACCCAGTAATCGGGAGAGGGGGTGATGTAATTAATGGCGTATGTAAAAGTCGACGATAATGAGCCACTTGAAAAGTCGATCAAGCGCTTCAAGCGCATGGTGGAAAAAGAGGGGATCATCCGCGAATGGAAGAAGCGGGAGTACTTTGAGAAGCCCTCCACCATCCTCAACAGGAAGAAAAAAGCCCTTGCACGAAAGCAGATGAAGAAAAATCGGAAGATGCATAATTCCAAAGGATACTAAACAACACAAGCCGCCTGTGAAGGCGGCTTTCTTATAGCTCCCTTCATATTGGTCTATCCAGAAACATTTCTCACCAATTTTCAGCGATACGTCAGATTTATAAATAAATTTAGACACAACCTATGATTTTTGGTGTACAATCAATCTGTACCCGCGTCGGCGGGTTTCCGATGAGCGAACAAAAGAGAGTAGAGGAGTGTTTTGCCATGCTGATTCTCATTTCAGATGCGTTCGATGCCGAGTTGCCCAAACGGCTTGAAGCCTTTGGAGAGGTGACCGTCGACAAGGAGCGTCTAGCGGAAGCTGATGTCGTGCTGGTGCGCAGTAAGACCAAATGTACCAAGGAGTACATTGAGCATGCGCCCAAGTTGAAAGTGATCATCCGTGGTGGGGTGGGCATCGACAATATCGATAGCGCCTACGCCAAGGAGCGGGGGATCATCGTCCGCAACACCCCCAAGTCCTCCTCGATCGCCGTCGCCGAGCTCGCCTTCGCCTTGATGCTCAGTGCTCCGAGCAACCTCATCGAGTACCACAACGGGATGCGTGAAGGCACTTGGCTCAAGAGCAAGAAACGGACTGAGCTCTACGGCAAGAAGCTTTGCCTCCTTGGCTGTGGCAACATCGCCACCGAGGTCGGCAAACGAGCCAAGGCATTCGGCATGGAGGTGGTGGCGTACGACAAGTACGTGAAGACGAGTGCGGTCGCCACCTTGATCCCCACCATCGAGGAGGCGGTCAAGGATGCCGATTATATCTCGATGCACCTGCCGCTCACCGATGAGACGCGGGGCATGGTCGGCAAAGAGCTCATCTCCCATTGCACCAAAGCCCCGGTCATCGTGAACAGCGGTCGTGCCCTCTGTATAAACGCCGAGGAGATGGTCGAGATGCTCGAAGAGGGGACGGTGTGCTGGTATGCCACCGACGTCTATCCCAATGACCCGCCGAGCCCGGATTATCCGATCCTCAAGGCATCTCGGGTGACGATGACGCCCCACGTTGGCGCGAACAGTGAAGAAAACCTCGCCCGGATCGGGCAGGAAACGTATGATATTCTGGATGAGTTGATCAAAGGAGGATTGATCTGATGCAACGCAAGCTAAATTTCTTCGCAGGGCCTTCCGTGATGCCGCTTGAGGTGCTACACCAACTGCAGGATGGGATCCTTGAGTACAACGGCCAAGGGCTCTCCATCATCGAGACGAGCCACCGCAGCAGCGTCTTCGATGGGATGTACAACGAGTGCCTCGCCCTGTTGCGCGAGCTGCTCGGCATCAGCGATGAGTACTCGGTGTACTTCCTCGGCGGCGGGGCGACCTTGCAGTTCGCCATGGTGCCGATGAACTTCTTGCGTCCCGATACCGCTGCCGATTACATCAAGAGTGGGGCATGGGGCAATAAGGCGGCAAGCGATGCCGAGAAGATCGGTCGGGTGCGCTACTACTACGATGGTACGGCCGATCGCTACACCACGCTTCCTCGACCGGAGGAGGTGAAGGCGGGAGAGGACTCCAGCTACCTCTTCCTCTGCTCCAATGAGACCATCGGAGGAATCCAATGGAAGGCCTTCCCCGATACCGGCACTGTCCCCTTGATCGCCGACATGTCCAGTGATTTCTTCAGCCGCCCCGTTCCCGTCGACCAATTCTCGATGATCTACGCCGGCGTCCAGAAGAACCTCGGCCCGGCCGGTGCGACGGTGGTCATCATGAAGAAGTCCCTCCTCGACAAGCAGAACCATAATCTGCCCGCCTACCTCGACTACAGCAACCATGACAAGAACGATGGATTGTACAACACTCCTCCGGTCTTCAGTATCTGGGCGGTGAAGTTGGTGCTTGAGTGGATCAAGAAGAACGGTGGGGTCGAGGGGATGGCGAAGCGGGCCGCCTTGAAGAGCGGGCTGCTCTACAACGTCATCGACTCCTCCTCCTTCTTCTACAGCCCGGTCGACCCGGCATACCGCTCGACGATGAACGTCGTCTTCCGCCTCCCTTCCGAGGAGCTGGAAGCCGCCTTCCTCGAGGAGACCAAGAAGGCGGGGATGCTCGGCCTGAAGGGGCACCGCTCCGTCGGAGGCCTGCGGGCAAGCATCTACAACGCACTGCCGGTCGAGGATGTGGAGGCATTGGCAAACCTGATGAAAGAGTTTGAACGAAAGAATGGGTAATGGAATGAAGACAAAGATGGACGAGACGAACAAAGCGATAATCCGGCAACTCTGCGATGGACGAAAACCTTTTTCCGCCATCGCGGAAGAACTGGACATCACCGAGAACACCGTACGCTCCCGGGTCAACAAGTTGATCGAGGAGGGGGTGCTGCAGATCTCGGGCTTGGTGAATCCTGAGATGATTCCCGGTCTGCAGGTCGTGATGATGGGCGTCAAGCTCAAGACGCTTGACCTGGAGCGCAAGGCCAAGGAGTTCAGTGAGCTGCGCGGGGTCATCTCGGTGGCGGTCGTCACGGGTCGCTATGATCTCTTCGTCCAGCTTGTCCTCAGTGAAGATGAGGGGTTGAGCTTGTTGGAATTCTTCAAGTACGAGCTTGACAAGATCACCGAAATCAGTGATGTGGAGACGTACGTCGTCTACCAGAGTCACAATTTTCGGATCCCGTTCATCCTCTGAACCCTACGGTGGCCATCACCGGGAGTCATGGGCGCCCGGTGATGCGCTTCCACACCAAAGACTCTCCAATTCTCTAGAGAATACGCGGCGTATATGGTATACTGCTCCAGTCCGCTCTTGGACGCCGCAATCTTGCATTACACAATTAGGAGAGTAGTATGGCCGACCTGTCCACTTCATATCTTGGATTGAAATTAAAGAATCCCCTCATCGCCGCAAGCAGCCCGTTGACCGCCACCTTAGACAACCTCAAGCGCTGTGAGGATGCCGGCCTTGGCGCCGTGGTACTGAAGTCAATCTTCGAGGAACAGATCGAGGCTGCCGGAGAGAAAACCGCCGATCATGGAGAGGCCTACAGCGCCCACACCGACGCCTATGAGTTTTTGCGCGAGGCGAGTAAGGAGCGGCACATCGATGCCTACCTCGCCCTGGTTGAAGACGCCAAGCAAGCGCTCGATATTCCGGTCATCGCATCGATCAACTGCCGCTCAAACGGGAAGTGGATCGAGTATGCAAAGCGGTTTTCCGCCGTCGGCGCCGATGCCATCGAACTCAACCACTACGTGGTGGCCACCGACGTCGAAGTCGATGGCGCGGAGGTCGAGAAGGAGTACCTCTCGCTGGTCAAGAGCGCGCGCAAGGCGTTGAACCTGCCGTTGAGCCTGAAGATGGGCCCGGCGTTCTCCTCCCTTGCCAATATGCTCAGGCGTTTCGATGAGGCGCAGATCGATGGGGTGGTGCTCTTCAACCGCTTCTACAACCCGGACATCAACATCGACCGGATGCAGATGGTTCCCGCTTCCATGCTCAGCGGCAAGGATGAGTACACCCTCAGCATGCGCTGGGCCGCCCTGATGAGCCCGCAGGTACGCTATGACATCTGCACCTCCACCGGGATCTGGGACGGCAAGACCGTCATCAAGCAGCTGCTCGCGGGAGCCAAGTGCGTCCAGCTCTGCTCGGTCCTGCTCAAGCAGGGGCTCTCGACCGTCTTCAAGATCGAGAGCGAGATAGGCCAATGGATGGAAGAGAACGGGTACGAATCGATCGATGAGTTCAGAGGCAAGCTCAGTCATGAACACGCCGACCCCATGACCTGGGAGCGGGTGCAGTACGTGAAGTCAATCCTCGATGCCGATACCAGGAAGGAGTGAGGCATGGACTTGGATGCCTATCGAGACATAGCCCCGTATCGGGGACAAGATTTCCTTGAGGCCATACAGCGAGTCAAGTCGAACCCCGAAGGCATTACTTCCTTCCTCAGATCGGTACTCCCGGTGGACACTGAGGAGCAACGCCAACATCTGAAGCGAAAGATCGCCCAGATCCTCTCTTTGCTTGATGAGGTGACCGATTACGACCAGTTCCAGCGGCGCATCACCGCCGGTCTCTTTTTGCAGATGATCGTCGAGAACTCGATTACCCGCTTCTCCTACAGCGGCATCGAGAATCTCGATAGCTCGACGGCATATCTGTACATGAGCAAC
>LVBF01000086.1 GCA_001604325.1 Spirochaetales bacterium Spiro_04 | reverse complement strand
ATCGCCTCGGTGATGCGCTTGGGACGCTTGGCACCGTAGTTGTAGCCGATGATGGGGATGAGGCCGCTGTTGAGGCCGAAGACCGGCATGAAGATGAAGGACTGGAGGCGGAAGTAGATGCCGAAGACCGCCACGGCGGTGGTGCCGAAGCCGATGAGGATCTTGTTGAGGCTGGTGTTGAGCAGTGTGGAGATCGACTGCATGATGATCGAGGGCAGGCCGACGGCGTAGATGTCCTTGACGGTCTTCCACTCAAGCTTCAGGTCCTCCCGGGCGATGGTGATCTCTTTGTTCTTGCGTACGTAGTAGACCGCCATGGCGGCCGAGACGTGCTGTGCGAAGACGGTGGCGATGGCGGCCCCCACGACGCCCATGCGCGGTGCTCCGAGGAGCCCGAAGATCAGGATCGGGTCGAGGATGATGTTGATGATCGCGCCGGTCATCTGGATGATCATCGGCCTCACCGTATCGCCGGTGGATTGCAGGATCCTCTCGCAGGTGATGTCGATGAAGACGCCGAGGGAGAAGAAGAGGACGATGGCGCTGTAGTGGTGCCCCATCCTGAGCAACTCGGCATCGGTGGTGAAGAAGCCGATGAAGCGGCGGGTGAAGAGGAGCCCGATGATGGCGAAGAGCAGCCAGCTGAGGAGGGAGAGGATGATGCCGTTGCCGGCGGCCTTGTTGGCGGCTTTGGTATCCTTGGCGCCGAGTTTTCGACTGATGAGGGAGTTGATGCCGATCGAGGTGCCGACGCTGACGGCGATGAGAAGGTTCTGCAGCGGGAAGGCGAGGGTGAGGGCGGTCAGCGCGTCCTGGCTGTAGTGAGAGACGTAGAGGCTGTCCACCACGTTGTAGAGGGCTTGCACCAGCATGCTGAGCATGATGGGAAAGGACATGGATAACACGAGCGAGGGGATCGGTTTGACCCCCATCTTATTTTCTGCTATTGGCTGCATGGGTACTTCCTCTGATCCTCCATTCATAGCATAGAGGAGACCTTTGGTAAAGCTACTCCTGGGCGAGGAAGGCGGCCATCTCCTCCGCTCCCTTCGTCTCATCGACCTTGCTGAGCATGAAGAAGCCTCCGGAAAAGAGGATGATGAGGCTGACGATCCCGAGGCGGGTGGAGCCGGTGACCAGGCTCACCAGGCCCATGAGCAGGGGGCCGAGAATGGAGGCGAACTTGCCCAGCATGTTGAAGAAGCCGAAGAACTCGGCGCTCCGTCCCTTGGGGATCAAGCGGGTGTAGTAGGAGCGGCTCAAGGCCTGGATGCCGCCTTGGAAGAGCCCGATGGCCACCGCCAAGAGGTAGAAGTGGAGCGGCTTGTTCATGAAGAAGCCGAGGATGGCGATGAAGGTGTAGGCGCCGATGGCCACCTGCAGCGCTCTCCTCACCCCCACCTTCTTGGCGAAGAAGGCGTAGAGCAGGGCCGAGGGGAAGGCGACGAACTGGGTGATGAGGAGCGCCACGATCAACGATTCACTGGGGAAGCCCAGTGAGGTGCCGTAGGCGACCGCCATCACGATGATGGTGTCCACCCCATCGATGTAGAGCCAGTAGGCGACGAGGAAGAACGAGATGGTCCTCAGGCTGCGAAAGCTCTTGACCGTGTTGATCGTCACGCTCATCCCCTTCCGGATGGCTTGGGAGAGCGGCAGCGCGTCCCGGCTCTTCTCCTCCTTGACGAAGAGGAGGATCGGCAGGCTGAAGACCGCCCACCAGATGCCCACCATGACGAAGCTCAGCTTCACCGCTTGCTCTTGGCTCACGATGGAGAACCACTCGGGATTGAGGAACATAAACACGTTGACGGCGAAGAGCAGGCCACCGCCGATGTAGCCGAGGCTGTAGCCGAGGGAGGAGACGAAGTCGACCTTCTCCTCGCTGGCGACGTACGGCAAGAGCGCATCGTAGAAGGTGTTGCCACCGGCGAAGCCGACCATGGCGAAGAGGTAGATGACCACCGCCATCGGCCAGTTGCCCATCTGAAGCAGGGAGAGGCTCGCCGTCATCACGGCCCCGAGGAGGGCGAAGAAGGCCAGGAGGCGCTTCTTGTAGGAGCCCCAGTCGGCGATGGAGCCGAGGAAGGGGGCGAGGATGGCGATGATGGCGCTCCCGATGGAGTTGGCCAGGCCCAGATAGAAGGTCCCCTCGGCGGCCGAAGAGCCCACCGCCCAGTAGGCGGAGAAGAAGACCGGGAAGAAGCCCGCCATGACGGTGGTGGCGAAGGCGCTGTTGGCCCAGTCGTAGAACGCCCATGCAACGATCGAACGCTTTGTATCCTGCATACGTCACCTCTTGGGGCCATGGTAACAGGGGAGGGTGGGTTTGTCATGCTTTTTCTTTGTCACGGCAGCGTCAGTGCATCGCCGCCCGGTTCCTTCTGATGCCTCTCCCCTGGTGTATGTATGAGAGCGTTGCGATTTCATGATAATCTGATGAAATATATGTACATATGGCAACAAATTGAATAAATCATTCCACGCTTGCACAAGCGGTTCGCATTCAATACAATACCTCGTATCGAGGGAACACCATGATTGTATGCAAATTCGGCGGCAGCTCGTTGTCTGACGCACCCCACATAGAGAAAGTACAGAAGATTGTCCACGGCGATGATGAGAGGCGGATCGTCGTCGTCTCGGCCCCCGGGAAGCGGAGCGGCAACGATGAGAAGGTCACCGACCTGCTCTACCGCTGCGCCCACCTGGTGGCCGAAGGCAAGCCGTGGCACGCGGTCTTCGATGCCATCGCGGCCCGCTACACCGATATCCTCTCCGGCCTTGGCATGGAGCATGACTTCTTCCTCCCCATCCTCGCCGAGGTGAGGGAGCACATTGAAGCGGGGGCCGGCGACCACTGGGCGGCCAGTCGAGGCGAACACCTCTCGGCCCGCTTGGTGGCGGCGTACTTCGGTTGGGAGTTCCTGGAGACCGAGGGGCGCATCATCATCGCCGATGATGGCAGCGTCGATGAGACGACCTACGAGCGCCTCAGGGAGGCCCTCGACCCCAAGAAGCGGTACGTCGTGCCGGGCTTCTACGGATCGAACAGCCACGGAAAAGTACAGACCTTCAGTCGGGGCGGCAGCGACATCACCGGTGCGATCATCAGCCGGGCGATCGGGGCCCAGGTCTACGAGAACTGGACCGATGTCTCCGGCGTCTACCGCATCGACCCCCGTCTTGTCGAAGGAGCCACGGTGGTGGATCGGATGACCTACCGCGAGGTACGTGAACTGGCTGCGGTGGGGGCAAGCGTCTTCCATGAGGAGGCCATCGCACCGGTCATCACCGCATCCATCCCCATCAATGTGAAGAACACCAACGCCCCGAGTGATGAGGGGACCTGGATCGTTGAAGGGCGGGAGTGTGACGGCCATCCGCTGGCCGGGGTCAGCGCCAAGGGGGGCTTCAGCCGCCTGACCGTCCACAAGTTGATGCTGTTCAAGCGCACCGGGATTCGTCACGCGCTGCTGACGATGATGCGCGTCTTCGGCGTGCGGCCCGTCTTCTCCCTCTACGGCATCGATTCGATCGTCTGGTTCTTTGAGACGAGCCAGGCGAGTGAGGGGGTGCTTCAGGCGATGTGTGCGCGCCTCAGATCTGAGTTCGCCCTCGATTCGATCGAGGTCGACCACGCTCATGCGGTGGTCGGTGTGGTGGGCGCCTTCGTCAATGAGGATCCTGCGCTCGTGGGGGTTGTCAGCTCCGCCCTGGAGCGGGCGCAGATTCCCATCACCTTCCTCAACTACGGCAGCAGCGCGACCTCAATGCTCATCGGTGTGGAGGAGAGGGACAGCAAGGCGGCGGTCACGACCCTCTATCACGCACTCTTTGCCTGACGCCTCATTGCCTCTTTGCACGTTCTTTCGTACTCTTTGAACAGACAGCTTCCTGTCACCCATCATTGTGTGAGGTTACTTCAGTGGTTACAAAAGAAACGTTGACGTTGGCCGCCCTTATCTTCGTGGCGCGCGTGTGTGATGTCTCGTTGGGGACCTTTCGTCATGCCATGGTCATCCGTGGCAAGCGGCTCCTCTCCTTCTGGATCGCCTTCTTCGAGATGCTGATCTGGGTCTTCGCCGTCTCCAAGGTACTCAGTGACCTCTCCGCCCCGATCACGGCCTTTGCCTATGCGCTGGGGTTCGCCACCGGGACCTTCGTCGGCATCACACTGGAGGGCAAACTGAAGATCGGGGACCAGGCGGTGAAGGTCTTCTCCTCCATCGGCGATGAGGTGGCCGCACAGCTGCGCACCGATGGGTTCCGGGTCACCACGTTCAACGGCCAAGGGCGGGACGGGGAGGTGATCCTTCTCTTCGTCCAGGTCAGGCGGCGTGACGCACAGAAAGTGCTCAAGCTTGCGCGGACGGTCGATCCCAACTGCTACCTCGTCATCGAGGATATCCGGTGGCGAGAGAACGCCCTGACGTAGACAGTCAAAAAAACCGGCCCGAGGTGGGCCGGTTGTAGCATCCAAGCAACGTTCTCTATTTGATCACGTGTTCGGTGTCGATGTCGAAGAACTTCGCCTTCGCCATGTCGGGGACCAAGCTGATCTTCGTGTCCGGTGTGGGCACGAGGGTCGGGTCGATCTTTCCGATGACCTGGCTCTTGGAAGTCGCGATGTAGACGTGGGTCTCGCTTCCCAGCGGTTCAACGACACTGACTGTTCCGTCGATGGTCTCACCGTCGACCGGGGTGTTGCTGAAGACGACGTCCTCGGGGCGGATGCCGAAGGTTACTGTCTTGCCGACGTACGGGGTGAGCTGCTTCTTCTGGGTGGCATTGACCTTCAGGCGGAACGTGCCTTCGTTGACGTAGATGTCCGATCCATCGGCTTCGACGACGGTCTCGAGGAAGTTCATCGGAGGAGATCCGATGAAGCCAGCGACGAACTTGTTCTCCGGCTCATTGTAGAGCGTGAGCGGTCCGCCGATCTGCATGATGACGCCGAACTTCATCACGACGATGACGTCGGCCATGGTAAGGGCCTCGACCTGGTCGTGGGTGACGTAGATCATCGTTGCCTTGAGGCGATTGTGCAGTGAGGAGATCTCCGCCCTCATCTGGACGCGCAACTTGGCGTCGAGGTTGGAAAGCGGCTCGTCGAAGAGGAAGACCTTCGGCTGTCGGACGATGGCGCGGCCGACCGCGACACGCTGGCGCTGTCCACCGGAGAGGGCCTTGGGCTTGCGGTCGAGCAGTTCCTCGATCTCGAGCATCTTGGCGGCCTCGCGGACACGCTGGTCGATCTGTTCCTTGGGGAACTTGCGGATTTTCAGACCGAATGCCATGTTGTCATAGACGGTCATGTGCGGGTAGAGGGCGTAGTTCTGGAAGACCATCGCGATGTCCCGATCCTTTGGGGGGACGTCGTTCACGAGCTTTCCATCGATGTAGAGCTCGCCGCTTGTGATGTCTTCCAAGCCTGCTATCATGCGAAGGGTCGTGGACTTCCCACAACCGGACGGTCCTACGAGGACGACGAACTCGCGGTCTTCGATGTCGATGTTGACACTGTCGACTGCCTTGACACCACCGTCGTAGACCTTGGTGATGTTTTTCAGTTGTACTGTGGCCATAAATGCCTCCATTTATTTTATCTATGAGTACTGTACCGTACCCCGCCTCCACTGTCAAACTCATTACCCTCGACAATCCCGTATTCCACCATCTTGCAAGGCAGTACCGGGGTCCTCTCCTCAGAACGCACGCCCACAGCCGTATCTTTCCTCACCAAAATCCAAACCTTGGCTTTACACACGGACTCTATTTTGCTACGATAGCCCAAGAAACGCGCTAGTAGCACAATGGTTAGTGCTCGTGCTTCCCAAGCATGAGACGGGGGTTCGATTCCCCTCTAGCGCTCTGCCCCCCGAGTGAACCTCGGGGGGTTCTTTTTGAACCATCACACCAGGGAAGGAGACGATCCGGGAGGGAGAACATCCGGGGCCGTCATGCGGAAGGTGATGGATTCGGTGGCGAAGAGAGCGGTCCTCACTTCCCCGTCCCACGTGTCCATGGTGCGCCTGAGCCACTCGATGGTCATGGCGGCGTGTGATATATCTCTGGTTTTTCATCCAGTGCATCGTACGGTTCTGTATACGGCAGAGCTTCCTCCTCGCAAATACTCTTCAAATGATCCGCTCGATGGAGGGGAAGGAAAGAGGAGGGCTTGCCTCAGGCAGGGGAATGCAGGCCTGAGGCGGCGGTGACGTATTTTCGTCAGCTGCCATTGTACCGGTTCAGTGATACAGGAGGAGGTTCAATTGTACGTAAATAGGTAGTGAAAGTAACACTCTGAGCCAAGGATTGAAATATTAGTATTTTAAGTACATCACTATGAGTCATGAAAAATTTACCAAAAGTACTTAATAGGTCCAAAGAGTGGCAAATATTCAGTAATGAAGGATTGTGCAAGGTGTATTATACTTTTAGTACAGATTTTCCCTGTTCTTTCTCATTGACCAAGGAGTTGACATGGCACTGAAGTTCAAGTCCGTATTCGCACTGTTGCACATGAAGATCATCTCCGGGCAGTGGCCCAAGGGGTACAAGATTCCAACGGAGATGGAGCTGTGCGAGCACTTTGAGGTCAGCAGGGTAACGATCAGGCGGGCATTGGATGGCCTGGTGGCCCAAGGGTACCTGACACGGACCCGGGGGCGGGGCTCCTATGTGGAGTTCAGACGGTCGCTGTTGGGCTCAGTGCGAGGCTTTGCAGTCGATGAAGAGCCGTACGGGACGTATACCATCGTGGAGCGGGGCCGCCTCGCGGCCACCGCGGTGGACATGGATGAGTTCGGTCTGCCGCACGACCAAGGTTCGCAGATGCTCTATCATGTGCGGAGCCTCCATACCGTAGACTCTTCGCCGACGGTCTTGAGCGACTACTATGTCTCCCCACTCTACGGGTCGTTCATCGACGACCTTGAGGAACGCTGTGAGACCCCCTTCATCGATGTGGTGGCGAAGGCCACTGGGCAACGCTGCCACTTCACCACCGGTAAGCTTGCCGCCATCGTTGCATCGGGTGAGGCGCAAGAGCTCCTCGGCCTCACCAACGGTTCGGCGAGCCTCTGGTGCAGGGGGTATTGCTGCCTCGACGATGGGACGGTCATCGCCCGCTGCTCGAAGATCTTCAATAGCCTCTTCTACGAGTTCGCCATTGAAGGGGGCAGTGAGCTGCGCCTGGTCTAGGAGCGCTGGCCACATAAATTCATCTCCTCTCTTCCTTGTGTTTTCCTGACAGGTACGGTATATCTGTAAATGAACGAACTGAAAAAATTTGGAGAACCGTATCATGGAACGAACCATTGTACAGATGCTGCACGATGCGGCGGCAAAGTATGCCGACCGTGCCTATACGAATACGAGAGGTGAGGAGGGGTGGCTCGCATCCTCGTTCAAGGAAACCGACCGACAGAGCGACTACGTTGCCGCTTTCTTGGTCACCCGGGGATTCAAGGCTGAAGAGGCCGTCGCCATCCTCGGTGAGGGGAAGAGTGCCTGGGTCACCTTTGAGCACGGCCTCCTCAAGGCACGGATGGTCAGCGTGCCGCTCTCCATCAAGTTGACGGCGGAGGAGATCGCCTTTCGAATCAACCACAGTGAGGCGGTGGGCATCGCTGTCACCTCCAACACCTTCGCCAACGCCCTGAAGGCGCTCCCATTCTTCGAGCGCGAGGTTCTCTTCATCTACCTTGATGACGAGGATGACCGCCTCAAGAAACAGGTGGAGGAAGCCGATTGGAAAGAGGGGGAGCACTATGTGGTGTTGCAAAGCATCGTCTCTGACGGTGAAGCGATCCTCAAGAAGAACCCCACCCTCGTCAAGGACCTGGAAAAGCAGATCAAAGAGGACGATGTCATCAACATCTGCTACACCAGTGGGACGACGGGAAATCCCAAGGGCATCATGCTCACCCACGTCAACTACTGGGTCAACGTCCACGATGCCATCGACCTCTTCAAGATCCCGGAGGGAACCTTCGAGACCTTGATCGTCCTGCCGGTCGACCACAGCTTCGCCCACACGGTGGGAATCTACACGGCGCTTCTGCAGGGCATCACGCTGCACTTCGTCGATGCGCGCGGCTCGAATGCCGCCATCATCCGCAACTTCCCCAAGAACCTCGTCGAGCTCAACCCGACCTTCATGATGACGGTGCCCTCCATCACGGGCAACTTCATGAAGAAGATGAGCCAGGGCATCGCCAAGAAGGGCCCGTTCATCGAGGGAATCTTCACCCGGGGGCTCAAGGCGGGCATCGCGCGCAACGGCGACGGCTTCAACAAGCCGTCACGGTGGACGATGATCCGTACCTGGCTGCCGTTCACCATCGCGAATCTCCTCGTCTTCCCCAAGCTCAGGGAGATCTTCGGCTCCAATATGCTCTACTGCGTCGGAGGCGGTGCGCTCTTGGAGGCGCGCCAACAGCACTTCTTCGCCGCCATCGGGGTGCCGGTCTACCAGGGCTACGGCTTGACCGAGGCCGCCCCGATCATCAGCAGCAACACGCCGCATCGGCATAAGTTCGGCACCAGCGGGGTCGTCTGTTCAAGCGAGATCTGCCGCATCATGGTGGATGATGAGACTGAGGCGCAGGTCGGCCAGCGCGGCGAGATCGTCATCAAGGGCGAGAACGTGATGAAGGGGTACTTCAAGAATCCCGAGGCGACGCGAGAGGCGCTGCGCGACGGTTGGCTCTGGACCGGGGATCTCGGCTACTACGATGAGGATGGGTTCTTGGTGGTCACCGGACGGGCCAAGGCGCTGCTCATCGGAAAGGACGGCGAGAAGTACTCCCCCGAGGAGGTGGAGGAGGTGATGGTCAACCATGTGAGCCTGATCAACCAGCTGATGGTCTACAACGACCACCAAGCGTTGACCACCGCCTTGGTCACCCTCCAAGAGGATCAGGTCAAGCGCTTGATCAAGGAGGGGGGGGCAGAGACACCGGAGGAGGCACTCGATCTCATCGTGAGCGAACTGAAGTCATATGAGGTGCATGCCCACTCGATTCCCAAGATGTGGTTGCCCTCCCGCTTCGCCTTGATCGAGAACCCGTTCAGCGAAGCCGACGGGTTGGTGAACTCCACGATGAAGCTGGTGCGCTACAAGACCGCAGAGTTCTACAAAGATCGCATTACCGCGCTCTATGAGAGTGACGAAGCGAACACAAAGGAGAACCTGAAGGTCATTCGTACCCTCTTCTTCAAATAAAAAGAAACAAATATTCGCGTATTGCAATGGGTAAGAACAGTAGACAGCTGACTGCAAATGTGTAACTCTTGATGAAGCAGGACGTTTAACTGATGCAAGGGTATGTCTTATCCAAGGCACCCTTACATCAATGGTAGGTATCCGGGACATGAGGGAACGGACGAATACACAATAAAGTCCCCCAGAGAGGAGGGCGCTATGAGAAAACAGATTGTACTGGTTTTGTTGGTCCCAATCTTGGCACTGACACTAATCTCCTGTGATGCGGACATGCGATCGAGTTTCGCAGACTTCCTAGGAGTCTTTGGAAACAATGTCTACATTGAAGGTGGTCTGGTGG
>LVBF01000085.1 GCA_001604325.1 Spirochaetales bacterium Spiro_04 | reverse complement strand
TATCTTCGCCTCAAGGAGGAGGAGAAGCGCCAAGTGGAGGCCAACCGCAAGCAGCGGGAGATGGAGTTGAAGGCGGAGGAGGAGCGTCAACGACGGATGGAAGAGGAGGAGCGTCGCCGTGAGGCGATGCGGCCCAAGGAGACCGTCGAAGACCGCCTCCTTGTGCAGAAGAAGCGCCTCTACCGTCGCTTCCTCTGTTCCTTGGGCCTCGTCGCCCTCATCGCCGTCGTCGCCCTCATCCTCCTTCTGGTGCGCTAAGCCTCCACCCCCAATCATTGTGGTAGATCATCTGCCGGCTCATGCCGCCGTCGATGGTGATCGTCTCCCCGGTGATGAAGGCCGCCTTCTCTGATGCAAGAAACAGTACCATCTCGGCGATGTCGCTCGGCAATCCCACCCTGCCGGCGGGGTGCTGGGCGCTGTCGCTCCCTTCCCAGAGGGTCCCGGTGGTGTCGATCCAGCCGGGAGCGATGGCATTGACCCGGATGCGGGGCCCCAAGCTGATGGCCAGCGCATGGGTGAGGCTGGCAAGCGCCCCCTTTGCCGCTGCATACCCCTCACTCTCCCTCTGGCTCATCGCCGCTCGCGTGGAGGTGATGTTGATGATCGACGACCCGTGGCTGAAGTACGGCAGGAGGCGTTGGGTCAGGTAGAACGGGGCTGTCACCCCGACTGCCAACGCTTGTTGAAACTCTTCATAGCTGCCGGTTGAGATCCCCACCATCGCCGGCGGGGCGTTGTTGACCAGGACATCGAGGCGACCATAATCGCCGATTACCTGGGCGGCGAAGCGCTCGATCGTCTCCTTGTCAGCGATGTCGCCGGTGTAGTAATCGTTCTCCGCTCGGTCGATGATGCAGACGGTAGCCCCCTCCCGCTCAAAGGAGCGAGCGATTTCCTCCCCGATACCGCGTGAGCCGCCGGTTATGACCACTATCTTGTCACGAACCATGATGTACCCCTCCACCATCATGGTATCATGCCCTTGACCGGCTGTGTCGGAATAAAAAAAAGGGGCCGTCATCATGACGGCCTCTCTGCTGCCCCCGGCGCGATTCGAACGCACGACCCCTTCCTTAGGAGGGAAGTGCTCTATCCAGCTGAGCTACGGGAGCAAGGACTCTGTGATACTACCGCAAAGTGCGGAGATTGAGCAAGGTCTATGCATCCTTCTTGAGCAGGTCCCGGATCTCAGTGAGCAGCACCACATCGGCGGGAGGAGCCGGCGGGGCAGCGGGAGCTTCCTCTTCCTTCTTCGGCTCAAAGTGGTCACGGAATTTGTTGATCGAACGGACCATGACGAAGACGACGAAGCTGATGATCAAGAAATCGATGACCCGCTGGATGAAGGTGCCCCAGTTGATGGCGACCTCAGCGGTCTGCTCGGTGGCCGCGGTGATGACGAGCTTCAGGTCGGTGAAGCTGATGCCACCGAGGATCAGGGAGATGATCGGCATCAACATGTCGTTGACGAGGGAGTTGACGATGGCGGTGAACGCCGTACCGACGATGATACCGACGGCCATGTCGACGACGCTGCCGCGGCTGATGAACTTCTTGAATTCATTGAAAAAGG
>LVBF01000084.1 GCA_001604325.1 Spirochaetales bacterium Spiro_04 | reverse complement strand
TCATGGAACTGCATCTTGATCAGGTCGCGCAGCCATTGGTTGTCGTCACCATCGACCGAATCGGTGTGGATTGTTCCCTCGACGGGCTGGTCGAGCCAGCCGCTCAGTGCCAGAAGCGCCTCTGAGGAGGCGAAGCAGGGGCGTCGGTCGTGTTCCCCCGCTTCTTGGTTCTGGCCCAGAAGATGGTAGGGGCAGCATGCACAGCTCTCCGACAACCTGCAGAAGCGAATCACTTCGCTGTACCATTCTCGATTGTTCATGCGACCAGCATACCCCACGTCGTCTCTTTTTTCCACCCAAAGCGTTGGATAGATTGCCGGTCTCATGGTAGAATGCCAACCAATGAGGCAAGGAGAGAGCAGATGAAACCAACTCTACTGGTATTGGCTGCCGGCATGGGAAGCCGGTATGGCGGAATCAAACAGATCGATGGCGTGGGCGCACATGACGAGACCCTGCTCGATTATGGGGTATACGATGCCAAGGAGAGTGGATTCGGCCGCGTCGTCTTCATCATCCGCAAGGATATCGAGAAGGATTTCCGCGAGCGGGTCTTCGACCGCATCGCCCGCAACTTCGATGCTTCCTATGTCTTCCAAGGGATGGACGACCTGCTCACCGCTGAACAAAAACGTCTCTCCGCCGGCCGGACCAAGCCGTGGGGAACGGTGCATGCCCTCCTCTGTGCCCGTGATGTGATCGCCGAGCCGTTCGCCGTCATCAATGCTGACGACTACTACGGGCGCGAGGCCTTCCAAATCCTGGGTACGCACCTCAGTGGCATTGAGACGGAGAGCGTCGAGCATGCGATGGTCGGCTATGTGCTGCGCAATACGATGAGCCGCAGTGGGACGGTCAGCCGGGCGATCTGCTCAGTCAACGACGGATATTTGGTGAGCATGAAGGAGCATACCAAGATCGGCTACGAGGAGGAGCGGATCATCAGCCGAAGCGAGGATGGGCCGGTGCAACTCTCCGGCAGCGAGCCGGTGTCGATGAACTTCTTCGGCTTCGCCCCCACCGCCTTCGAGAGCTTCACCTCCTACTGGGAGGCGTTCATCAACGCCAACGTCACCTCGGCCAAGAACGAATGCTACCTGCCCAACGGGGCGAGTGCCATCGTCACCCGGGGGGAGGGCCGATTGCGCTTCTACACCACCGATGCCACTTGGTTCGGCATGACGTACAGCGAGGACCGCCCGATCGTCAAGGCTGAGCTGGCCAAGAAGGTCGCCTCCGGCGTCTACCCTGAGAAGCTCTGGAGTAAGTGATCACCGCATCTGTGTGGTATCGGAGCGCCCCCGCCAGGCGGCGCTCTCCAGTGATTTGAAGCCTTCGCCGATGACCTCATACGCCTCTCCGATGACCATGAACGCCTTCTTGTCGTGACGATGGACGATGGAGGTGAGCAACGCCAGCTTGTTGTTGGCGATGACGCTCATCAACATCGGCCGTTCCTGTTTGCTGTACATCCCCTGCGCCTCGATGAGGGTGACCCCGTGGCCGAGCTCGGCCATGATGGCATCGGCGATCTCCAGATGGTGGTCGCTGATGATCCACACCGTCTTGGCCGAGCGCGTGCCGAAGGAGAGGAGCACGGCATCGATGGTCACACTGGTGATGTAGACGGTGATGGCGGCATAGAGGGCCATCTCGAAGCCGAAGATGAAGGCGCTGGAGGCGATGACCAGTGCATCGACGATGAAGAGAGAGGTCCCGAGCGAGAGCGGGGTGTACCGCGAGAGGATCTGGGCGAGGATGTCGGTGCCCCCGGTGTTTGCCCCACTGCGCATCACGAGGCCGACCCCGATGCCCATCAACGCCCCACCCGATATCGCGCTGAGGAGGACCGAGAGCTCCTTGGTGTAGTCCAAGAGGCCACCGCCGGCCGTTGCCTCGACCAAGGAGGTGAAGGCGCTGAGGAGCAATGTGCCGAGCAGCGATTTGAAGCCGTACTGGGCACCGAAGATGACGACGCCGAGGATAAAGAGCGGCACCGAGAGGATGAGGATCATCAAGCCGGTGTCGAGGCCGATGGTGTGGTGGATGATGATGGCGATGCCGCTCACCCCACCGGAGGCGATGCGTGCGGGGCCGCAGAAGAGGGCGATGCCCAATGCGGTGAAGAGTGAGCCCACCACGATGTAGGCGAACTCTTGGATCTTGAAACGCCAGCTGTCCATGTCCACAGCATACGAGCTCTAGCTGAGTTTGTCACCAAGATGAGGCGAGAATACAGCGATGCGGCTGAGGAGACGGGCGGGGTCGTCGTCGACGATGAGCGCGTCGAGCAGCTCCTGTTTGATGAACCCCTCTCCTCCTGCGTGGTGGAGGAAGGTGAGGAGAGGGTCGTAGAAGCCCGCGGTGTTGAGCAAGGCCACCGCCTTGGTGTGGAGGCCCAGCTGCAGCCAGGTGAAGACCTCCAGGATCTCCTCGAAGGTACCCACACCGCCGGCCATGGCGACAAATGCGTCACTCATCTCATACATGCGCGCCTTTCTCTCATGCATCGTGTCGGTGACGATCATCTTCGCCTCGACGCTCTTGATGCGTACGTCACTGCGGTCGAAGAGCCGTGGCATCACGGCGATGACCTCTCCCCCCTGGCTATAGAGCCGCTCTGCGGCGATGCCCATCAAGCCGCGGTTGCCCCCGCCGTAGACCATCGTCACACGGTGGTGGTACAAGAGGTCAGCCATCTCTTCTGCCGCGCTTCGGTAGCGGATATCCCTGCCCTCGCTGCTGCCACAGAAGAGGGCGATGCTCTTGATCGTCTTCATGTCACAAAAGCCTACCGAAGCGCATCTCTTTGGGCAAGGGCAGGGGGGGCCACCATCGCCGATTGAAGCCAACCGGGTGGGTTTTGGCCTGCGATTGGACGTTGGAGGCCCACGACGGTCTTATTTGGCGGGAGTTGAGGAAGATCGAGTTACCTTTATTCGAATTACTTGTTATATTACAATGGAGCGTGTATTATGGTATCACTGAGCCCGTCTACATTCATCGTTGCCTGCCAAAGCGTGGCTACAAAGAGGAGTTATGTACTATGAGAGTGAAATTCATCGCATTATTGACAGCCTTGGTCGTGGTACCAGCCATTGTCTTCGCCGCCCCCGTGGTCGTCACCTGGGAGTGGATGTTGGAAGATCCGATGGTAACCACTTTCCGTTATCAGCTCGACGGAGAGGATGAGGCCAACTGGACAGTGGTGGACTCCTTCGTCACCTCGTATACCGAGGTGGGATTGGATGGGGATGTGCCGCATACCTTGTATTTGCAACAGTCTTATGATGGGATCAACTTCAGTGGCAGCGCGATTTCCGTGGCCGAACCGTTGCTCGACGCCGAATACGAATCGTTTGCAGAAGAGGTGTTCGACGAGGCACCTGAGGCGGTGGTCGACGAGGCGCCTGAGGCGGTGGTCGATGAGGCGCCTGAGGCAGTGGCCGAGGAGGCACCGGAGACCATACCGGTTCCCGTTGCGAAGCCTGCCAAGGTCAAGCCGGAGAGCCGCTACTACACGACCATCACCCTCGGGGGTACCTTCGACTACCAATTGGCCAATAAGATGCCCACGTACTCCATGTACAACGTCAAGGCCGGCGTCGGCTTGAACCTCAACAACCTCGTCACCTTCAACAAGGCGATGGGCCTCGGCGTTGACATCGATGTGGCCTATAGCCCGTACATGAAGTTGACCAAGGGATGGACACAGATGTTCAAAGATATCAAAAACTTTGAGTTCGACGACTTCTTTAAATCCTTCGACCATGCCCTCGACGTCTCGGCCGCCGTCATGCTGAACATGCACTCCTCGAAGGTCGCCTTCGACCTTGGAGTCGGCGGTTTCTTCATCTGGGGACCGGATCTTGCCAATGTCGCGGGCGACAACATGCTCTTCGGCCCACTGGCCAAAGCATCGCTTGCCTTCCGCTTCAACGAGACCGTCAGTCTCGGAGTCAGCGGGAAATTCGGCATTGCCTTCAGTGCGAACAACTACAAGCCCCTCGAGGATCTGCCGATGTTCGTGGAAGGCAATCTCTTTGTT
>LVBF01000083.1 GCA_001604325.1 Spirochaetales bacterium Spiro_04 | reverse complement strand
TCCCCACCCCGATGGCCGGGTGGAGGGCCGTGATGGGGGCGCTCAGCGCGCTGATGAGGATATTCAAGGGGTGGGCCAGTGCCGCGACGGCACCCAGGGCGGTGAAGGACATGTTGACGACCAGCCAGGAGCCGAACATCTTGATGCCTCCCCCCTGTCCGCCCCTGATGAAGCCGAAGACGATGATCGAGACGATGAGGATCGGGAAGGTCCAGCTGAGGATCTTGCCGCCTTTGCCGGGCTTGGGCTCCACGCTGATATCTTCCAAGTCGGTGTCGAGTTGCTTTTGCTCGAGCGCTTCGATCGTCTTGACGATGCCACCCATGTGGCCCGCGCCGACGACGGCGAGCTTCTTGGAGCCGGGGGCGAGATAAATCGAGGTGGCCAGATACCGGTCCCGTTCATCGATGAGCACGCTCTTGACCGAAGGGAGCTCTTTGGCAAGCTCTTCCATCATGTTCTGCATGACATCGGCCTTCTTCAGATCCTCCAGCTCCTCCTCGCTGATCTTCTCGTTGGAGAAGACCGCGCTGATGATGGTGGCGATGAGCTTGGCCTTGTTCCAGGCGTTGCTCATCCGCCACGCGCGCTTGAAGGTGGTCTGGATATCGCGGTCGCAGAGCGAGTATGGGATTTCCTTCTCTTTTGCAAGGCGTGCGGCGCTGAGGATCTCTTCGCCGGGGGCGGTACCCGAGGAGTCCCCCATCCGTTTTTGGAAGGACGCGAGGGCCATGTTGGCGACCAGGAGGAACGCCTTGTTCTCCTTGATGACCTTCTTGATGTCCATGTTGGACCAGGAGCTCTCTTGCTCCTTGTTCTTCATCCGTCCGGCATCCAGCTCCAGGCAGATATGGTCGGGCTCTTCGCTCTCGATGGCAAGGGCCACCTCATCGACGCTCTGCGCCGAGACGTGGGCGGTGCCGACGAGGAAAATCTCCTTGCCATCCTCAAGGGTCAGGCGGATGCGGGTATCACTCAACTTCTCGATGGTCATGCAGTCAACTATACTGAGGATGGACAACAGAAACAAGGGAATTTGACATGCTCCGTGAGTTTGGAGTAATTTTAGGTCAATGGACACGCTCTGGTATCTTGGCCGCCTCGCCCTTGCCTTCGCAGCAGGGTCTTTGAGTGCGACCCTGCTTGGGCGGCACCGGTTCGTCAAAACCGCGGCGACCATGCAGATGGTGCTCGTCTGGCTGCTGCTCTTCTTCATGGGGGTCAATACCGCCTCCATCGAGGATATCGGCTCTCAGATGGCTTCCATCGGCCTCTCGGCGCTGATCATCACCATCCTGGCATTGGCGGGGACCATCGCTGTGGCGCTCCTCTTCTCTCCCCGTGCAAGCGATGAGGAGCCCATCGCCATCGCAAAACGCAAGGAGGGCTCTCTGCTGCGCCGTCTCTGGGATATCATCAAGGAGCCGCTGACCCTCATCGCCATCGTCATATCGGGGCTCCTGCTCGGCCTCTACACCCCTCTCTTCACCTGGTTCGACAATGCAATGATCTCCTCCCTCCTCTATGTCATGCTCTTCTTCGTCGGCATGGGGATGGTGCAGCGCAAGATCAGCTTCAAGGGACTCTTTGCCAACAAGACCCTGGTGTTCTTGCCCCTCTTTACCATCGCCGGCACCTACCTGGGAGCATTGGCGGTTCCGTTCTTCACCCCCTATACCGTCAAGGAGGCGATGGGGATGCTCAGCGGCTTCGGGTGGTATTCGCTCAGCGGGATCCTCATCAGCGACCTGGGCTATCCTCTGTTGGGCTCGGTCTCGTTTCTCTCAAACCTGCTCAGGGAGAGCTTCTCCTTCTTCCTCATCCCGCTCTTCGGCCGGTTGGGACGACGCTATTACCCCGCCGCGGTGTGCAGCGGAGGGGCTACGACGATGGATGTGACGTTGGTCCTGCTCTCCGGACACTTCGGGATGGAGACGATGGTCGCCTCGATCTACCACGGGGTGGTGATGAGCATGGTGGTCCCCCTCCTGATCCCCCTCTTCTTCTAACGAGCGATCCAGAGCTGGGCGATGATGGAAAGGGGCCCCTCCTTCAGGAGGCGCACGTAGATCCGTGCCGGCCCGTCGATGGCGATGGGGGCGAGGGAGAGGATGGAAGACAGGGAATCGGGGAGAGCCATCTGGAAAAATTCATAGCGTCCCGCCTCAAGCTCGTAATCGCCCTCGGCCTGCGGTTGCTCCTCCCCCCGTTCGATGGCGAGCAGCTCCTCCTGTGATGGCTCACCCTTGAAGCCGACGAAGAGCAGTCGTGCCGTGGAGGTGAGGGCGATGACCACCTCACACCCCGACGGGGCGTCATCGAGGAGGGAGAGGGCGCTCTGGTAGGCATCCTCTCCGTTTTGGTAGACAAAGGGGGGCGCTTGGTAGATGATGGGTTGGATGAGTGAGAGCATCATGGAATCGGGGCGGTACATGGGAGATACTGTAACAGAATGAAAACAGCGGGTAAAGTAGCGCAAATCCCCTACACCTTGACGCGGCGCCGATCGAGCAAGAACATCGTGCTCAGGGTCAACGATCTGGGCCAGGTTGAAGTCAGCGCCCCCTTCCTCACTCCCAAGGCGATGATCGAAGAGTTCATCCTCGCCAACGAGGAGAAGCTGCTCGCCCGGATGGCCGAGCGCAGGGAGCGCCATCACCACTACACCGATGGGGACCGCTTCCTCTATGAGGGCAGGTACACCGAGCTCTCCGTAGTCCATGGAAGTACGTACCACATCACAGAGCAGGATGGAATCCTGCGTGCAACCACCATCGAGGAGGAGCGTCCGCCGGAGGTTGTGGCGGCGTTGGTGCGTTGGCTCTACAAGAAGAGAACCCGACAGCGGGTGCAGGCGATGCTCCCCGACTGGGCGATGAAGCTCAACGTTGCGACCCCTCCCTTCTCCGTCAGGGATTCAAGGAAGCGGTGGGCAAGCTGCTCATCGAAGGGGAGGCTCAACTTCTCGTTGCGCTGTCAGGCGCTCGATGATGAGCAGCTCTCCTACTTGGTGCTCCATGAGCTCTCTCACCTGATCCACTTCGACCACTCTCCCGACTTCCATGCGCTCTTGCAGCAGCACATGCCCTCCTATAAAAAAGTGCAGCGCTCGCTCGCCGCCGTGCAGGAGGAGAGCCAGCTCATCTGATGCTGCTCCAGCCTCTTCGGATTCACAACCGTCGTGAGATTGTGTATGGTGAGGTGTGGAGGAATGGTATGAAACCTGACTATATTGTCGACGGAGTCTATCGTGTCGCAGCCAAGGTGGGAAGTCGCGACCTCTTTGAAGGAATTTGGCCGATCCCCGACGGGGTGATGCTCAACTCATATGTGGTGCTGGGGCAGCAAAAACGCGCCCTCATCGATCTGGTGAAGGACTGGGATGGTGCCCTCTGGACGGTCTTTGAGCAACTGGACAGCCTCGGCATGGGCCCGGGAGGCCTCGATTACATCATTATCAACCACATGGAGCCGGACCACACCGGAGCGATGGCCCAGATCGTCAGTCGGTATCCCGACGCCCAGATCCTCGCCAGCGAGAAGGCAGTCCCCCTGATCAAGAGCTTCTACAAGATCGAGAAGAACGTACGTGCCGTCAAGGATGGGGAGACGTTGGTTCTGGGGGGCAAGACGCTGAAGTTCTTCATGACGCCGAACATCCACTGGCCCGAGACGATGATGACCTACGTCGAGGAGGATGGGGTCCTCTTCAGCTGCGATGGCTTTGGGTCCTACGGTCGCTACGCGGGATGCTTTGATGATGAACTGGGAGCACAGGAGAAGGAACATCTGAAGAGTGAGACGGAGCGCTACTACGCCAACATCGTCTCCTCCTTCTCCGCGTTTGTGCAACGCGGCATCGCCAAGCTGAAGGATCTCCCCATCAAGGTCGTCGCGCCCAGCCACGGGGTGGTCTGGAGAAAGAATCCGAACGAGATCATCGACCACTACGTTCGCCTCGCCTCCTATATGCAGGGACCGCGGGAGAAGGAAGTGGCCATCGTCTGGTCGAGCATGTACGGCAACACCGAGGCGTTGCTCGAGAGCATCGTCGAGGGAATCAGGAGCGAGGGCATCGAGGTCCACATCCTCCAGGTCCCCCAGACCCACGCCTCCTTCGTGTTGGAGAAGGTCTGGAGAAGCGAGGGGCTGGTCATCGGGATGCCGACCTACGAGTACAAGATGTTCCCGCCGATGTACCACATCCTGGACATCCTGGAGCGCAGCCATGTCCAGGGACGCAAGACCCTGCGCTTCGGCTCCTTCGGGTGGTCGGGCGGTGCCCAAAAGCAGTTCGATGTCTTTTCAGAGTCAATGAAGCTCGACTACAAGGGGTGTATCGAATACCAAGGATCCCCCACGGCAGAGGACAAGGAGAAAGCGTACAATCTTGCCAAGGCGATGGCGAGGGAGATCAAAGAGCTGTAGGCCTCATGCTTCAAATCATGGAGAGAATGTCATCACCCCACCGAGTTTGGTGGGGTGAATCGTCTGCACACATCCATGCCGTCTGCCAGAGAGGAGATCAACATTGCGTGTCTCCAACTGCAATATTGACCAGGCTGTATGGCAGTAACATGCTGGCAATGGTTGTGCCTAAAAATTTGATTTGAAGTGACACATTTACACCTTTCCTTATTGTGTGGTAGATTCATGGGAAATAAATTTTGGTGGATGCGCCATGAAAAAACTATTGGTATTTGCTCTAATTCTGCTTTCTTTTCTGTTTGTATCTTGTGTAACGAGCTTTGACAGAACGCTTCTTCAGCATTCCACAAATTCGATAGACCCAAAGTTGCCAAATTTGGAAATTAAGAATGAAAATCCTGATTTTTCAGTGGGAAGATCAAATTCCAAAGCCCTCTCCACAAATTCCTACCTTTACACGATATTTGAACGTGAGTGCGAAAACAATCTTATAGAATGGAATGGTGATGACAAATGGGGGATCATTGACCTTGTTGTGATAGATGCGTCCTTTGATCCTATTGATGAATGGTCACTGGCAACGCGGGTATATGTCGAGTTCGAGCTCAAGATTTTTGATATCAATGGAAAGAAGATCTGGGCTAATCAGTACTTTAAAGATGGAGGGAAGGTTGTAGTCTGGTCCTATGCCCAGGTTGAATCGGAAGCCCTGACGAAAATCGTCAAAGCCTTCAAAGATTTGATTGAGGAAGCTAAAGTTGATTTACACAGAGAGGCTCCAGATATCATTGTGAAGCTTGAGAGTGCGTTGGCAAAGCAAGAATAGTGGTAAATTTCTACGCTGGCGTTTTGAGTTGGTCTGATCAAAGAGTAGCATGATAACTGGCAGCGGCCATTTTCTGCTACCAAGACTCCGGATTATCAAAACTAAGCGTCTGCACTGAGCCCTACTATCGTCTCGAGCGCCTGAATCACTCTTTCATCTTTTGTTTCCTTCAGCGATGCATACAAAGAGACTGGATCGGCCATATTGCCTCTGGCGAAGAGCAGTGGGTCGTACCGCCATAACTGTAGCTCTGTGATGTCTTGGGCAGGAAAAGCTCCAGGGTCTTTGGTGATCGTAAAGTGATGTGCCCCCATCTGCTTCGAGGAGATCGCCCTGACCGAATACCGCGGAGGATTGAGCATGCTCATCTTCGACAAGGCCTCCAAGCCGGCAATCGGTCCTTCATCGAATCTTGTGGTGGTAAATACCGTTCTGAGAACAGGTGAGAGGAGAAAATGTACGCCTTTGGACACGTATTGGGTACCTTCAAGTCTGCGATAGGTTTTGCTTCGGTTCAACGGTCCGCTCCATACAAAGGTCAACAGCTCGTGCTCGGCAAGTGCATTCAACGCCCGTGAGGCCGACATTTCTGAAATATTGAGCTTCTGTGCCATCTGCGTTGTATTGATGACCAAGTCTTCTTCGTACAGGAACGTCAGATACACACATTGGGCTATGGGAGAGAACGATGTGATGGGAGGTAGTGGTTCGTGTTGCTGCTGGGTAAGCTTCAGCCCCAGAAAGGGCAAGAACACTTGTTCGGTTCCCGTGATGAAGGAAATCCTTTTTGATATATAGGTCTTAAGCCGCTGTGCACTGATCTTGTGATGAAACATCACTACTTCTTTGGGAGAATGTTCGAAGATGAGTTGCCTGTGCTTTTCAATCTGTCCAACTCTTGGCGGATCCCCAATGACTTCAAGGATGAGACATTCGCTTTCGAGGATGGTCGTTTCATAGATTGCATAGAGTGATTGGATGAATAAGGGAAGCTCTGTGACCCCCTTCCAAGGATGTATACGAATGTCCCTTCCTAAGAATTTCGCAAGAAATGATGCAAGGTTTGGAAGTGAGTGTTCTTGGCTATCCATGGTATCATCAATATAACATATCCATTGTTAGATTAAAAGTAGTAATGTTAGATTTATCCTCTCTTCATGTAGTTGGTCTGAATTGCTACATCCACTTCATGAAAATTGAGGATATGAATCTGTACCTTTTGTGAATTAGGGTGCTGAAGCTCTCTCCTGCTCGATGATTTGGTCGACGGACCCGAGCGAGATCCCCAGGTTCTCGCACAGGGCCTGCACCTTCTTGGTCATCTTCGTGGGATACCACTTGCCATCCACCTTCGAGGCCTTGATCTTGCGCAGGTGCTGGGTCAGGTCGTCCAGTGAGTACACGCCAGTTAGGTCCAGGTCGGCGATCATGTCAAGGGCCCGCACCGCCATGCAAATGGTCAGATGGTTGAGGAAGAGCCATCCCTCCATTGCATAGTCATCCTGCATGTAGCTGGCGTCGAACTCGTAGGTGCCCTGGCCTCGACCCGCTTCCCCACCAGCCCATCTTCGGTGATGGCTCCGATCATCCTGCCCGATTTCTTCGTCGGCCTGCCGGTCTCGGGATCGTAGACTGTGGCCCGTGAATGGTGTACCGCTTCATCATGCGTAATGACACATCAACCATAATCCACAGAGAAAACCCGGTCCGTACCATGGGTGCGAACCGGGTTGAGCATGTGTGGGAATCTTCTACTCGATGATCTGCAACAGGTGCCGGGTAAACCCCTCGAGCCAGGCAGCTGAGGAGATGGAGAGCCGCTCTTTGGTGGAGTGGACGTCCCACATGGTCGGGCCGAAAGAGACCGAATCCATGCCAGGGACCCTGCTGTTGATGATGCCGCACTCAAGACCTGCGTGGATTGCCGTGACCGTGGGTTCCTTTTTGGTGTACTCCTTGTAGGCCTTGGCACAGAAGCTGGTGAGCTTCGAGTGGGGATTCGGCTTCCAGGAGGGGTACGCACCCTCAAAGGCAACATCGGCTCCGATGAGGGAGAAGATGGCCCCAAAACGCTTGGCAACGTCATCACGAGACGAGAGGATTGAGGAGCGATGGCTGGCGATGACCTTGAAGCCGTTCTCATCAAGGGAGATGATCGCGAGGTTTGTCGAGGTCTCCACGATGCCGGGAATCGACATGCTCATCGCATCGACGCCATGAGGGGCCGAGTAGAGGGCGGTGATGAACGTGTTGCTCTCCCTCTCATCGACCACCGTGGTGGGCATCGCCACCTCAGTTATTGTGATCTGAAGATTGGGGTCCGAGACCTCATACTCCCCGTGAAGCTGTGCCTGTACCTCTTTCAAGGCGCTGTAGAGCAACGCTTCGTCCTTGGCATCGATGACGAAGCCGAACTTGGCCAGTGAGGGGATGACGTTGCGCTTCGTCCCTCCTTCAGCACTGAAGAGCGCGAAGGAGCTGAGGTGGGTGAGAAGCCGGGAAGCCACCTTGATGGCATTGGCCCGTTGCTTGTGGATCTCGCCTCCGCTATGTCCGCCCTGCATGCCGCCGGCGGTGAGCAGGAACGCCTTGGTGTTTTGTTTGGGAGCCTTCCAATTGACCGCCTTGGTCACCCGGGTCTCGATGCCGCCGGCGCAACCGATGTAGAAGATCCCCTCCTCCTCGCTGTCGAGGTTGATCAAAAGCCGGCTCTTGATGTGGCGCTCCTCGAGGCCGAAGGCCCCGGTGAGGCCGGTCTCCTCCTCCACGGTGAAGATGCCCTCAAGCGGGCCGTGGAGTGCATCCTTGTCTCCAAGGAGGCTGAGGATCAGGGCAACGGCGATGCCATTGTCCGCCCCGAGGGTGGTCCCCTGTGCCTTGAGGATGTCGCCGTCTCTCACGAGGGTGAGTGGATCGGTGGTAAAATCATGAACGATGCCCTCATCCTTCACACAGACCATGTCCATATGCCCCTGCAGGGCAACAGAAGGCTTCGATTCAAAGCCAGGGGCAGCGCTTTTACGGATGATGATGTTGCCGGTCTCGTCTTTGACGTATTCAAGGTTGTGCTCGTTGGCAAAGGCGATGAGGTAGGCTTGCATGCCCGCCTCGTTCCCGGACTCCCGGGGGATTGATGAAATGTCGCTGAAGAATCTCCAGAGCGACCGGGGCTCAAGGCCCCGTACAGCTTCTTGCATCATGTGCTCCTACGTTGGTTTATGCAAAGCGATCCCGGACAAGATTGCCGTCGATGAAGAGCCCCTTCATTTGGAGGTTCTTGTCCAGGACGACGATATCGGCGGTGTAGCCGGGGACCAGCATGCCTTGTTTGGCAAAGTTGTAGATCCGGGCCGGGTTGGTCGAGCTCATCTGGCTCGCCTGCTGGATCGGGATCTCCCATTTGAGCATGTTGCGGAAGCCCTGCAACATCGTAAGCCCGCTGCCGAGGAAGAGGTCGGGGTTTTCAAGGGCGATGAAGGCCCCGTCGCCGCCGACCTTGCAGGGGATGCCGTTCGCCATGCAGGGACCGGTACGCTGTTTGGTGGGCTTCAGGGAGTCGGTGACCATGACGATGTTGTCCAACGGCTTGTCACGCAGCAGCATCTTGATCAACTCGGGGTGGATGTGGATGCCGTCGGCGATGATCTCGCACTTCATCTCCCGTTGGATGAGGATGGCGCCGACGGTGCCGGGGTTTCGGTGGTGCAAGCGGCTCATGGCGTTGAAGAAGTGGGTGGAGTGGAAGATGCCCGCCTGCATGCCCTCGATGATGTTCTCGTAGGTGGCGTCGGTATGGCCAGCGAGCAGGGTGATGCCCTCTCGTCGGGCCAAAAGCGCCAATTCACGCATCCCCTTGAGCTCTGGGGCTACGGTCATGCAGATAATCTTGCCTTCCCCTGCCTTGATGAACTGTTCAAAGACATCGAGATCGACGGGCAGCACCCCTGCGGGGTTCTGTGCCCCGACGCGCTCCATCGAGATGAAGGGACCTTCGAGGTTGACCCCCATGATCTTCGCTCCCTTCTCCTTGCCCATCGCTTCGACGATCGCCCTCGTCGAGGCGAGCATCACGTCCAGCTTGTCGGTGTAGACGGTCGGCATGAAGGCGGAGACGCCGAAGTCGGCCAGTCGTTCGCTCATGTTCAGGATCGAGGAGGCTTCGCAGTCCTCGGTCCCCCAGCCGCCGATGCCGTGCAGGTGGGTATCGATGAAGCTCGGCATCACGTAGGCGCCATCGACGTCAACAATGAGGGTGTCCGGGGGAAACTTCTTGGTGGCGAGGCGCCGCATGTTGAAGATA
>LVBF01000082.1 GCA_001604325.1 Spirochaetales bacterium Spiro_04 | reverse complement strand
CCGTGACAGTGCCGCTTCCCGGACAGTGGATTCTGGTGGGCAAAGAGGATGACATTGCCAACCATTACCAGACCCTCACCGAAAAACGGGTGCAGACCCTCAGCCTCCTCCATCCCACGCTTGCCATCCACACCCTCTTCGATGGCGAGGGGATGGCGGGATGCTCGCTTAAGATCGGCCCGCTCTCCCTCGCCCTCTTCTCCTTTTCTCCGCCGGCCGGCGACCCGCTCTTCATCAACTATCGGGAGACATGGGAGGGGGTGGCCGCCCTCGCCCGCCTCAAGGGGAAGGCCTCCTTTGCCACGGTGGATTGGGAGGTCAGCTACAGCGGGCATCGCGCCCTCTCGACAACGACCTCCCTCTCATTCGAAGTCGGACCGTTCGCCTTGACCGAACGCTTTGGACCGAGGATCGGACAGCGGGAACTGGCAGTTGCCCTCTCCATGAAGGCGCGTGGCATCTCCTGCTCCCTCTCCTTCTCGACCGCCCTAGGAAGCGATGTGATCTACAGTGGAGGCCAGCAGGAGAAACGGAGGCTCCTCACTTCGTCCCTCTCTGTGCAGCTCGCTGCCTTGACGCTTGAAGCGGGCAGTGAGTGGGACGTGCGCCGTGGGGCGAACGGGGAGGAGGTGAGGCACCATGTGGGGAGCCTGGGCCTCTCTACGTCCCGGTGGCGGTGCGCGCTGCGGTGGCGCGTGAAAGGCGCGCCGACCTGCTCCTTCTCTGCCCCGTCCGCCCGGATTTCACGTGCCGATGAACAGATCAGCGCCTCCTTCGTCCATAGTGAGGGGCCGTGGCAGTTCACCCTGCGCTTTTCCAAGGGGAGTGTCCTCTCGCTGCTCTGGCGCTATACCATCACCATGAGCCGAGGTAGCGGATCTCCTCGACCAAGGTGATCCCCCGCTCTTTCCACACGGTCGCCTTGACCAGGTCGATGAGCGCCTTCACCTCGTCGCTCGTCGCCGTACCGTCCCTGTTGATGATGAAGTTGGCGTGTTCGGGAGAGATCATCGCCCCCCCGATGCTCGTCCCCTTGAGGGAGAGCGAATCGATGATCCGCCCGGCGCTCTCCCCCTCGGGATTTCTGAAGATGCAGCCGATGGAGGGGTGGCTATACTGCCCCGTGGCCCGCCGCTGGGCCTTGTACCGCTCCTTCTCCACCCGTGCCTCATTGGTCCGGATGATCGGTTCCAGCTGGAACGCCACTTCGTAGATGGTCATCCCCTCGTTGCCCCAGAAGGGGGAGTGGCGGTAGGAGAACTCTTCGCTGTGGGCACGCATTCGGATGAGGTTTCCCTCGCGGTCGAGGTAGTCGATCCAGTAGAGGTGGTCGGCGGTGTAGAGGCCGTGGGAGCCGCTGTTGCCGTAGACCGCTCCCCCGACGGTGCCGGGAAGGCCACCGAGACGCTCCAGCCCCCCCAGGCCATTCTCGATGGCGTAGTCGATGAGAAGGTCCATCGAGGTGCCGCACTGCGACACCAAGAGGCTGCCTTGGATGTACATTCGATTCAGAAGCGCGGTGTGGACCGCGAGCCCCGGGATGCCGCGGTCGCTGACCAGGCTGTTGGAGAGCGCGCCGAGCATCGTGACGGGGAGGTGCTCTGCATTGGCAAATGCAAGGGCCGCCTGGAGTTGGTAGAACGTCGTGGGGCGGACGAGGAACTCGGCGTCGCCGCCGGTGTGAATCTGGGAAAGGGGGCCGAGCTGGGGTTCTGCAAACTTGATTTTTTCACTTTGATTGCGTACATTGGAAGCCATAGAGTCATCATACTCCCAATTGTGGGGGTCGGCAACGCAAAGGAGAGCCATGCCAGTCCAATTGTACAACACCATGAGCCGCACGATCGAGCCCTTCGTCCCCATCAAGGAGAGCGAGGTGGGCCTCTACACCTGCGGCCCCACCGTCTATAACTATGCGCATATCGGAAATCTGCGGACCTACCTCTTTGAGGACACGCTCAAACGCGTCCTCATGCTGAGCGGGTTCACGGTCAACCACGTGATGAACATCACCGATGTCGGCCATCTCACCGGGGACGGTGATGATGGGGAGGACAAGCTGCAGCGGATGGCGGATGCCAAGAAGCAGTCCGTCTGGCAGATCGCCGACTACTACACCAAGGCCTTCTTCGCCGACTTCGACGAGCTGAACATGATCCGGCCGACGACGCTCTGCAAGGCGACCGACCACATCGAGCAGATGATCGACCTCATCTCCCGCCTCGAGGAGCGCGGGCACACCTACACCAGCGGTGGCAACGTCTACTTCTCCATCGATTCGATCCCCGACTATGGAAAGCTCGCCCGTCTGGATCTGGACGGGATGCAGAACGCCAGTCGTGAGGATGTCGAGGTCGACGACCATAAGAAGAACCCCAAGGACTTCGTCCTCTGGTTCACCCGCTCCAAGCACGGTGAGCAGGAGATGATGTGGCCCTCCCCGTGGGGCAGGGGTTTTCCCGGCTGGCACATCGAGTGCTCGGCGATGAGCATGTACTACCTCGGTGAGAGCTTCGACATCCACTGCGGCGGCATCGACGCCATCCCGGTGCATCACACCAACGAAATCGCCCAGAGCGAGGCGGCCACGGGTAAGGAGTGGGTCAAGTATTGGCTCCACGGCGAGTTCCTCCTCGACGACACGGGCAAGATGAGCAAGAGCAAGGGGGAGTTCCTCACCCTCGCTCTGCTGAAGCAGAAGGGCTTTGAGGCGCTGGATTACCGCTATCTGGTCCTTGGCGCCCACTACCGCAGCCAGCTGCGCTTCAGCTTCGAATCACTGAAGATGGCGCAGAGCGCCCGGCGGCGCATCAATGAGGCGGTGCGGGCCCTGGTCAATGGCGGCTCCAAGCGCGTGGAGCTTGCCTCCGCGCGCGCTCTCTCCTATCGCGATGCGTTCCTCTCCCACGTCCAGAACGACCTCAATACCCCCCAGGCGCTCGCCGATTTGTGGGCGGTCATCAAGGATGGGGAGCTTGCAGCCGACGAACGCTACACGCTTGTGCTATACTTCGACCAGGCCCTCGCGCTTCGTTTGGATGAAATATCGGCCGACGAGGCGATCCCGGCTGATGTCATGGCGCTCTTTGAGGAGCGCAACCGTGCAAAGGCCGCCAAGGAGTGGGGGAGAAGCGATGCGCTGCGGGACGAATTGGCTACGATGGGCTATGTGGTGAAAGACTCGTCTGCAGGCAGCAGTATCGAGAAAAAGATGTAACTTATCAGAGAGGACAGTTGTTACGGTTATGGAAGTACAGAGCAACGATGAACGCTCATTCAGATTGGTCTACGAGGAGGTCTTTCCGATCTTGATGAGAGTCGTGTACCACGTAACAGGCAACGTCGACCTCTCCGAGGAGATCTGTCAAGAGGCGTTCATCCGGTTCTTTGACAAACAGATGAGCTTTCCCACCCTCAATGATGCCAAGTATTGGCTCATCAGGGTGAGTAAGAACCTGGCCATCAACCACGTGAAGCGCAAGAGCCGGGAGATGAGCATGGTGGAGAAGCTGAAGAAGGCACCTACTCCCCACGCCAACACCACCGATGGCGAGAAGGTTTTGATGGAGAAGGAGACGCGAAGGCTCGTCCAGGAGGCGATTGAAGAGCTTCCTGAGAAGTTCCGCATGGTGATCGTGCTGAAAGAGTATTCCGACATGGACTACAAGCAGATCGCACAGGTGCTCAATATTTCCGAAAGTAATGTGAAGGTGCGGGTCTACCGGGCACGGAAGATGCTCGAGTCGATTCTCGGCCAGGAGTAGCGCATGTGTGTAGATGACGAACTGTTGAGTACCTATCTGGATGGAGAACTGGACGAGCCGTGGAGGACCCAGGTCGCCGAACATCTCCAATACTGCCAGGCATGCCGTCTTCGTCTCGGCCAGCTGGAGGCGCTGCATGAAAAGCTGCAGTCGGTTGCCCTCACCGAGGGCGAGATGGAGGGGAGCCGGGAGCGGGTCATGGCCTTCTTCGAGGCGACCAAGTTCCCCGCAGTGGATACGAAACTCTCCTTCTGGAGGAGGAAGTTTGAACTGAAGCTGGGACCGGCCCTGCTCAGTGCCGCCGCCTTCGTGGTGGTGGTCATCGGTACCTTCGTCTTCTTCTCCCCCAATACCCCCCAAGGGCAGGAGATCCTGCCCGGCGTCGTCGCCCCGATCGACAGCGAGCACATCCGTCAGGTCACCGATGTCGCCAAGCCCGATTTGGGGATGTTCAGCCTGGAGCAGATCATCCAGCACCTCGATGCGTTGGGGTATTCAGTCAAAATTGAAGTCAAGGCGGTCACCCCCCTCGAATAATACCGCTGACGTACTCATGATGGAGGCTCTACATTCACTTGTAGAGCCTCCGCTATTTTGGTAGTATTGGGCATTCGTTTTCAGGGAGGCGGTGTGTGAAAGCTGTTGTGTTGTCCCGAGCATATGACCCCAAGACCTTTGAGGATCGCATCTACCGGCATTGGATGGAGAGCGGGCTCTTCGCCCCCGCCAAGGAGGGTGGTCAGTCGTTCACCATCGTCATGCCGCCGCCGAACGTGACCGGCATCCTGCACATGGGCCATGCGCTCAACAACTCGCTTCAGGATGTGCTGACCCGCTACTACCGCATGAAGGGGCGGCGCACCCTCTGGCTGCCGGGCACCGACCACGCCGGCATCGCGACGCAGAACGTCGTCGAGCGGGAGATCGCGAAAGAGGGGCTGCGGCGCCAGGATCTGGGGCGCGAGCGCTTTTTGGAGCGTACCTGGCTCGTCAAGGAGCGCCACCATGCGATCATCAAGGAGCAGCTGGAGAAGATTGGTTCCTCCTGCGACTGGAGTCGTGAGCGCTTCACCATGGATGAGGGGCTCAGCCGGGCGGTGCGCGAAGCGTTCGTCACCCTCTATGAGCGAGATTTGATCTACAAGGGCGAATACCTGGTCAACTACTGCCCCAAGTGCGGCACCGCGCTCGCCGATGACGAGGTCGAGTACCAGGAGGTCGCCGGATCGCTGTGGAATGTCCGCTACCCGTACAGCGACGGCAGCGGCTTCATCACCGTGGCCACCACCCGGCCCGAGACGATGTTCGGTGACACGGCGGTGGCGGTGAACCCCACCGATGAGCGCTACACCCACCTGGTGGGGGCGATGGTGCGCCTGCCGCTCACCGACCGCGAGATCCCGATCATCGCCGACTCCTTCGTCGAGAAGGAATTCGGCACCGGCATGGTGAAGATCACCCCGGCCCACGACCCCAACGACTACCAGGCGGGCATCAGGCACAACCTGCCCCGCATCAACGTGCTCAATCCTGATGGGACACTCAATGAGAATGTACCGGAGGCTTACCAGGGCATCGACGCCGCCAAGGCGCGCCTCCTGGTCGTCAAGGACCTTGAGGAAGGCGGGTTCATCAGCGGTGTGAAGGAGCATCGCCATGAGGTCGGCCACTGCTACCGCTGCTCCACCATCATCGAGCCGTATCTCTCCAACCAGTGGTTCGTCCGGATGGAGGGGATGGCGAAGAAGGCGCTGGAGGCCCACCGGGAGGGGAAGATCGTCTTCTACCCCCGCCGCTGGGAGAATACGTACACCCATTGGCTGGAGAACATCCATGACTGGTGCATCAGCCGCCAGCTCTGGTGGGGGCACCGCATCCCGGTGTGGGAGTGCGCCTCCTGCGGCGAGCGGATCGTCACACGTGAGGATCCCACCCACTGCCCCTCCTGTGGTTCGACCGACCTCGTGCAGGAGACCGACGTGCTGGACACCTGGTTCAGCTCCTGGCTCTGGCCGTTCTCGACGCTCGGCTGGCCCGACAAGACGGTGGACCTCGCGACCTTCTTCCCCACCAATACGCTGGTCACCGGCTACGACATCATCTTCTTCTGGGTCAGCCGGATGATCATGGCGAGCCTGGAGTTCCTCGGCGAGGTGCCGTACCGCGACATCTACATCACCGGCCTGGTGCGCGACAAGCAGGGGAGGAAGATGAGCAAGAGCCTCGGCAACGGGATCGACCCCCTGGAGGTGGTCGACCAGTACGGCGCCGATGCGATGAAGTTCACCCTCTGTTACATGGCGACCCAAGGCCAGGACATCCTGATCGACATGGATTCCTTCAAGCTTGGCTCCCGCTTTGCCAACAAGGTGTGGAACGCCACCCGCTTCATCCTGATGAACCTCGAGGGAGCGGAGCTCGTCCCCGTGGAGACGATTGAGAAGAACACCCTCGACCGGTGGATCTACCACCAGCTGAACAAGGCCGCCCGGCGCGTTGAGGTCGCCATGGAGGGCTACAAGTTCAATGATGGGGCGCAGGCGATCTACGACTTCTTCTGGAATGATTT
>LVBF01000081.1 GCA_001604325.1 Spirochaetales bacterium Spiro_04 | reverse complement strand
GCATGAGGCGCTCTCCACCCTCAAGGGCGGAGGGGATCTCATCCTCTGTGAGGGCAACTTCGATGTGGTGGCCCTCCACCAGGCGGGCTTCACCGGAGCGGTGGCGCCACTGGGGACCAGCTTCACCATCGAACAGGCAAAACTGGTGCGGCGCTACACCGATGAGATGAAGATCCTCTTCGACAGTGACAGCGCCGGACAGAATGCGGTCAAGAAGACGGTGGTCGTCGCCCAGGGCGAGGGGATCGCCACCACGGTGCTCTCCCTCGGCTCATCGAAGGACCCCGCCGACCTGCTGCAGAGCGAAGGGGAGGAGGCGCTCAAGAGAGCCCTCTCTGCTTCGGGCATCGATGGCTTCCATTATCTTGTACAGGGTGCATTAAATCAGTATGATATACTGACGTCCAAGGGCAAATCGGCCATATTTGGGGTGGTTCGGCCATTTTTGGATGCAACCGGGTCGTCTATAGAGCGCCAAGGCTTGGTCAAGGAGCTGGCATCGGTGTTGGATGTTGACGAATCCTCTATCCTTGACGATTATTCACAGCAGAGAAGCAGTCCCCCAAAGGCTGCATTTGTCGAACCACAGGTGCAGGTGCAAGCACTGAACCCTGCGGCGATTTCTGTTGATTTGTATGCGATGTTGACCCTCGTCAACAACAGGCAACTGTTTTTGCGAATGCGGCGGCGCTTGGCCGTGGAGCATTTGGAGGACAAGGAGGCACAGGCCCTGTACGATGTGTTGGAGGAGGCCGCTCGGCAGGGGGAAGGCAAGCAGGACGAGAGTATTCTTCAGATGATCGCAGATCCACAGCTCTACAGTGATGTGGCCGCGTCCTTCTCAATGGAGGAGTTCAGGAACGAGCCGCAAAAAATTTTGGATGAGGCTGTTGTGCGCATCAGTTTGAGGGTGCTCGAGCGCCGGAGGACCACCATCAGACGTCTCTTGGAGATCAGCCTGCATGATGGCACAGAGTTTGATGAAATCGAGGAACTGCTCCGAGAGAAGAGTGAGATCGACATGCAGATGGGCGAACTCAAAGAACAATTGGAGCGGGAGTAACGGGGTAGGTAAAGATACAGATGCTTGATGAATCCAAAAGCGAAGCAATTGTCAAAGAGTTGAGCTTGTTGGCGGTGAAGAATGGCCATGTGACCAAGGAAGATATCCGACGGTCCCTTGGTGCTGAGCTTGCCGCGAATGAAAACGACGTCGACGATATGATGAACCTGCTCTGTGAGCAGGACATCACCGTATTGGAGAATGGCGGCACACCAGTCTGCGCGAACCTCAATGTGGATGAACCACAGGCCGAGGAGGTTCTTGAAGAAGAAGAACCGGACGACGACCCGCTGCTCGATGACGACGATGGCCTCGTCGATGACGGTGAGGACCTTGATGTGGTCATCGACGACTTCGACCATGAAGAGACTGAGAAGAAGATCGCCCATGAAGATGGCGATGACGATGATGAGGATGAGGACGAGAGCGAGCTTGACGATGAGGAGCCGACGTCGATGAAGCATGCCTGGAGCGGCATGGGCACCGATGATGACGCGGCGGGCGGCAACCGCTACGTCGATATCTCCAAGCTCGATGACGCCGATGGCGAGAGCGACCATCCGCGCCAGTCCACGATTCTCGGCACCGATCGCAGTGAGGGCAGCGGTGATGACCCGATTCGACTCTACCTCAGGGAGATCGGCCGGGAGAACCTCCTTACCGCTGAACAGGAGGTCGAGCTCTCCAAGAAGATGGAGGATGGTGCCTTGATCATACAGGAGGTCATCCAGGAGAGCGGGATCATGATCACGCGCTTCTATGAGATCATCCGGACGCTCAACACCAAGATCGAGGGGCAGGAGGAGGAGTACAACGCCAAGGACTTCAAGGAGTTGGTCTCCAACCAGAAGCGCTACACCCAGAACTACAAGGAGCCGCTCAAGGACGTACAGGCCCAGCTGCGCTCCTATATCGCGAAGAAGGAGCAGATGATCAGCAGCGGCATCGATGTGCTGAATGACGAGGGCCTCGCCAAGACCCGCGCCTCGCTGCTCAAGAAGCTGTCGAAGATCGAGCTCCAGCCGGAGGAGATCACCAGCTTCACCAACGACTTCATCGACACGGAGAACAAGATCCGTTCATACAAGGAGCGTAAGCAGCAGCTGGAGAACAAGCTACACATCACCAACGCCAAGGAGCTGCGCCAGCTGGGACGCGATCTCGCCACCCAGAGCCGCAGTGGCAAGATCGAGGAGGATCTCCACCTCTCGAGCGACACGATCAAGGATTTGATCAAGGACCTGCAGCTGACCGAGAAGGAGCTCAGGGCCATCGAGTACCAGTTCGAGGATACCTGCGACAACATCCTTACCCTCTGCACCAAGATCAAATATGGGCAGAAGATGATGAAGGATGCCAAGGACCGCCTCATCAGGGCGAACCTCCGCTTGGTGGTCTCCATCGCCAAGAAGTACACCAACCGTGGCCTGCACTTCTTCGATCTGGTCCAGGAGGGGAACATCGGCTTGATCAAGGCGGTGGAGAAGTTCGAATACCGCAAGGGCTTCAAGTTCTCCACCTACGCCACCTGGTGGATCCGGCAGGCGATCACCCGCTCGATCAGCGACCAGGCCCGGACGATCCGGGTGCCGGTGCACATGATCGAGCAGATCAACAAGGTGGTGCGGGAGAGCCGGATGTTGATGCAGAGCCTCGGGCGCGAGCCCACCGACGAAGAGGTGGCCGAGAAGCTCGGCTGGACCGAAGCGAAGGTGAAGGCGGTGAAGAATGTGGCCCGTGAGCCGATCAGCCTCGAGACCCCGGTCGGAGAGGAGGAGGACAGTCTCTTGTCCGACTTCATCGAGGACAAGGAGGTCGAGAACCCGGCGACCCAGACCGCCTATGCGCTCCTGCAGGAGCAGCTGAAGGACGTGTTGGCCACACTTCCAAGCCGTGAACAGGAGGTCCTGAAGATGCGTTTTGGTCTTGAGGATGGTTATTCATTGACACTCGAGGAAGTTGGGTTGTATTTTGAAGTGACGCGTGAACGCATCCGGCAGATCGAGGCGAAGGCGCTCAGGCGTCTGCGCCACCCAAAGCGCAGCAGGAAGCTGAAAGATTTCATTTAGGGATAGAGAGTAGGAGAAGATGATGGAAGAATCGCAGGTATTTGAGAAGCTCAACCAGCTGCAAGCGGACCTCAGTGCACGCTTCGCCCTCGAGGACGAGATCGTCAAGTTGCCCAGGGACCTGAAGGTCAAGCAGGAGTTGCTCAACCGGATCAACTTGGAATATATCGAGGAACATGAGCGGAGCGAAGCGGCCAAGATTGAGCTGAAGACACTGCGCATCCAGTATGAGGAAGCGGTCAGGGCCCGGGAGAACAGCGAGAAGCAGATGGAGTTGATCTCCACCCAGCGTGAGTTCGAGGCTCTGGAGAAGGAGATCAAGGACGCCGC
>LVBF01000080.1 GCA_001604325.1 Spirochaetales bacterium Spiro_04 | reverse complement strand
CGATCTCGTCGATGATCTCGGCATCGAGGAGGGGTACATCCAAGAGTTGGGGGAGAACGTGTCATGGATTCCCGACTTCAGGCGGGACAACCCCTTTCCTGAGGAGTTTGCCGATCCGTTGGAGTATTTCCTTACTCTGCGTCGCTCTTCGCTCCGATGAGGGTTCCCACGTACTTCCGTCCAGAGAGGATGTCGAGCAGGTTGGGGATGTTGCGCCCATCGGCACAGATGACCTGCATCCGAAGCCGCTCGGCGCGTTTGCTGGCCACCGGGTCGAATGGGGTATTCTTGCCCGGAATCCAGGTCTCTCCGACCATCTGGCGGAATTCAGCCCAGGTAATCGCGTCCAACGGCTTGGCGTCGGGGTCGATCTTGGGATCCCCGGTATAGACCTTGGCGATGTTGCTGAGGTTGACCACCAGCTTGCCTCCGAAGCGCTCGGCGAGCAACACCGCATCGGTGTCGGTGGAGAAGCCCGGTTTCCAGCCGGCTGCGACGAGGACCTGCCCTTTGAAGCTGATGTGTCCGGTCGGATTGATGACCAGACTATCCGGGCAGAGGTCGGCGAACATCGCCTTGATCAGCTGTCCGTTGATATGGGTGGCCCGGATGCCCAGCCAATCGAGCTCCTCAGCCTCCACGTCGGGATGTATGGCCTTCAGCGCCTGTTGATACAGACGCGCGGGAGCCCCGCCTCCACAGACGAGGATCACCTTGCGGCTCTTGTTCTCACCAAGGTATGAGCGCAACGCGGTGTTGAACTGTGACAAGAAAGAGGTATCCACCTCACCCGGTACGATAATCGACCCACCAAGAGAAATGACTGCAAGATCGCTCATGCTGACCTCCCTTTTGACTGTAGCAGAATTTTGGGCGGTTCACAACGGAAGAGTGTCCGTTTCCCCCTGAAGAATTTTGATGATCGCCCCGCTTTCTTGTTGACCACCGTCACGCTCATACCGTGTGTCACACCTCCTCCCCATGGCGAGGGCTCTCCGTCACGCCTTGGCCGGGAGGCGAAGGAGTACTGGGCGGGTCGGCTTCAGCAAGTTTCGAGTACTTGTGCGTGTAGACGAAGCGCATCAAGTGGGAGTCGAGGAGGGGGAGCGGGCGCACCTGAGGCGCATCAAGCGCAAGCAGGGCCGCCTTCGCGTTCTTCTCAAGGAGGGTGGCGACCGCCTTGGCATCGGACTGCGTAGTGCCCATGCAGAGGGCCCCAAAACCGCGGATGAGGAGCGCATCACGCCCCTTGGTGGCCGAGAGGTATGCCGACGGGGCCCGCCCGCCCTCCATCACCGGCACATTGGCCCCGGCGATTTGGGCAAAGTCATCAAGGTAGGCGCTCAGGGTTTGTACGTTCTCCATTGAGGCTGTGATCTTTGGTGAGGAAAGGGAGAGGACATGACTATACCCTCTTTTGCCGGCAAGGAGCGCGCAGGCGAGCTCTTTGATGTACAAGGGTGCATCATCACTGCATTCGATGTCGCCGCGTTCATTTCTCCGCGCCAGAAGCACCGGCTCGCCTGAGTGGGCAAGATCGCCCAGTCGCGGGGCACGGGAGTGCACATGCTCGGTGCACACCGCTTCAAGGGCGGCGGCGGCTCGGTAGGTCTCTTCCATGTCCGCTGCGAAGCAGAGTGCGCCGTGGTGAGCCATCAAGAGCGAAGACTTGGGCTCTGTCGCGAGGACTTTCGAGACCTGCGCTTTCAGGCGCTTGGTCCCGGGCAGGGCGTAGGGCGCGGTGAGGATGCGCTCTCCGAGGATGTGCTGGAAGGCGGGGGGCACCGCCAGCACTTCGCCGAGCTGGCTGGCAAGGGACGCCATCTCCTGATGGGTGTGGATGACAGAGTGCACATCCTCCCGCAAACGATAGACCGCACCATGGATACCCTTCTCCGAGGATGGCTTGATCTCCCCTTCATAGCTGAGGTCCTCCAGGGAGACCAGCACCAGCTGCCCTTCGTCCAGGCGTTCGTACTCCCGTCCGCTCGGCGTGATGAGGAAGTGGGATGAGCCTACCCGGCAGCTGATGTTCCCCCAGGTACGCGCCACCAGAGACGAGTCAACCAGTTTCTTTGACGCGTCCAACACCGCTCTCTTGGCCTCTTCCAGCTCCATATCGTCACTCCTCGATGAGCCGTACGTGGGAGAAGACCCGGTCGAAGGCTGCGATCACCTCGTCGATCATCTCCTCGGTATAGGCAGCGCTGGTATACATCCGGCTTCCGGCCAGGGTGACCACCCCTTCGGCCATATAGGCCGCACCCATGTACTCCATCTCCTTCTTTCGCTTCGCCGTCTCGTTGATGAGTGATGGAATCGTCCAGGGCTTCTTCCAGTTGATGAAGAAGTGGACGGTCCCCACCGTCTCCAGGTGACAGATGGAGCCTTGGTTGAATGCGACGAACGGGAGCTTGTGCTGCTCGATGAGGGCCTGAAGCCCGGCTGTGAGGCGGTCTCCCATCAGAGCGGCAGTGTTACAGGCATTCGTTCTCTCAATCTCCTCGAGGGTGTAGTAGCCGGCTACACAGCTGATGGGCGTGGCGGCCATCGTCCCGCCGACCAGCGCCTTCTTGATTTTGTCGCCGGTCTGAATCCCGGCTGCCAGATACCTCATGTACTCCTTCTTGCCCCCGAGCCCCCCGGCTCCCGGATATCCACCGGCGATGACCTTGCCGAAGATCGTCAGGTCGGGGTCGATGTCAAAGTACCCTTGCGCCCCGCCCATGCCGAGGCGGAAGCCGGTCACCACCTCATCGAAGACCAGCAGGGCACCGTAGCGGCGGCAGAGCGCCTGCACTTCCTTGTTGAAGTCGAAGTCCAGCGGCCGGGTGCCGCTCTCCGGTCCGATGGGCTCGATGAAGACCGCCGCCGTACCTCCCCTCGCCTGATTCCTCCGCAAGACCCGCTCCAGGTCCTTGATGCGGTTGGGGAAGAACTCCTGGGTGTGGCGGAAGAGGTAGGAGGGCACCCCATGGGCCTGCATTCCCCGGGTCCCGGGGATGCGGATGCCGTAGGCGAGCTGGTCACTCCACCCATGGTAGGCGCCGCCCATCTTCACGATGTTCTTCTTTCCCGTCGCGAGGCGGGCCACCCGTACCGCCGCCATGCACGCCTCAGAGCCGGAGTTGAACATCCTGAACATCTCGACGCTCTTCACGCTGTCACAGATTTTCTGGGCGAGCTTGTACTCATATTCATGGAAGAGGCCGGTGGAGGGACCCCCATCCTCGAGCAGGGCGATGACCTTCTCCCGCACGGCGGGCGGGTTCGACCCGAGGACCGTCGGCCCCCCCGCCTGCAGGAGGTCAAAGTACCGGTTGCCGTCCAGGTCGTGGAGATAGGCTCCCTCCGCCTTGGTGATGACCAGGGGGAAGGGGTGGTTGAAGGCGAGGTTGTGCTGCACTCCACCGGGGATATAGTGCTTGGCCTCTTCGATCATGCGCTTTGATCGGGGGCATTTTTCATCAAAATACTCGCGTTCATACCGAGCCAGTGCATCACGGGCGATGCTGTGGATGGGCGCTTTGATCAAGGCATCGAGCTGTGCCGTGATGGCCTGGGCGTCGGGATAGGTCGTGATTGCAGATTGTGTGTTCATGGGGTATCTCCTGTATGGTGCTTTGGTTCTCTGGTATTCATTGAGGTGCGGTAGATGATGAAGCGGTTGACACAGAACTCGGTGATCAAGTTGATCACCATCGTCCCTGCGAGCACGATGTAGTCCATGACGCCAAGGCGGACCAAGGCATCGCCCCACCAGGTGGAGAGCGGGGTGAAGATCGCATAGTAGATGCCCAGTTGCAGCATCGCCTTGGGGACGTTGTTGGCGCTCTTGAAGGTGAAATGCCGGTTGACGGTGAAGTTGTAGACGACGCTGGCGATGAGGGCGGTGAGGTAACTCGGCCAGTAGGGGAGGTGGAAGACCTCCTCGAAGAGGGCGAAGACGAGGACTTGGATGACGCCCGCACTGATGGAGAAGAGGACGAATTTGATGACTTGGATCAGGTTCTCCCGCCTGCTCAAGGGTGTGGTCTGTAGCTCTGCCATGTTCATCTTCTCCTAGAGCCCATTGAGGGCCGCAAAGTGTTTTTTATTGCTCTTGTAGAGCGCGGTATAGACGGCGTAGTTGCGGTCGTAGACCGCTTTGTGCTCTGGATTCGGTTCATAGAGCGCCCCCAACGGAATCGCCGTGGTCGCTTCCTCCACGCTGTGGTAGATGCCCAAGCCTTGGGCAGCCAGCATGGCTGCCCCCAGTGCGCCGACATTCTGGGGGTCGGCGATGGTCTGGATCTTCCGTCCAAGGATGTCGCTCAGGATCTGGCAGGTCACCGGTGAGAGCGCCCCGCCACCGACGAAGTGGATGGGATCGCTGGTCTTCGTCTTCTTCTCCTGGACTTCGAGGAACCAGCGCATATGCATGCAGATGCCTTCGATGACACTGCGGATCATCTCGGTCTTGCCCGTCTCCAGGCTGATGTTGAAGAACATGCCGCGTGCATTCGGATCCTCGAAGGGACAGCGGTTGCCGTGCAGCCACGGGGTGAAGATGACCCCGTCGCTTCCCGGGTGAGCGGTCTGGATGACCGTCGTCAGATACTCGTAGAGGTTGGTCGCCACCGCCTCGGGGGAGTCGGTGACGAGCGTCTTCTCCAAATACAGGTTGATCTCATCGAGGGCAAGGTGGTCCTTGACCCACTCCAGGCACTTGCCGGCGGTCTCGAGCTCACTGAAGTAGTTGTACTGGCCGCTGACGGCGCTGACGATGGCGGCGCTCATGGTGGCCGGGTCGACGAGGTTCTTCTCGACCACCGTGCCCAACCAGCCGGAGGTGCCGATGTAGATGTGGCTGTCCTGGTTTCGCACCGCCCCGGCGCCGAGGCCGATGACCGCCGCATCCCCTCCGCCGCCGAAGACGGGGATGCCCTGGGGCAATCCCAAGAAGGCGGCGGCTTCGCTGCTCAGGGGTCCGACCTCATCGGTGGAGCGGATGATGGTGGGCAGATGACGCATGTCGACCTTGAGCATCCGGCACATCGTAGGGCTCCACACCCGCTTTTTTGCATCGAGCAGGAGGGTGGCGAAGGCTGAATCCTCCGTCATGACGAACGCTCCGGTGAGGCGGCCGATGAGGTACTCCTTGGCATCGAG
>LVBF01000079.1 GCA_001604325.1 Spirochaetales bacterium Spiro_04 | reverse complement strand
GAGACGCTATGCCGGGTACACCTCATCCGGCGACCATGCCTCAGCCTACCAGATGACCACCGAGTACATGGAGACCCTCCCCGATAGCGATATCCTGGAAATTTGCAGACACGCATTCATTGAGTTCTCCGATCCCGCCACGCATCTTTCTGTCGATTCGTTTCGCCTCCCGCTCTTTGTCCGCCCCTCTTCGATCATGCTCTCTTACCTGCGCGCATGTGCCAAGCCGGTGCTGGTATCGGCGAGCCCGCGCTCGGTCGTCCAGGCATTCGCCGATCTCAATGAGTTGGGGAGCATCACCATCATCGCCTCCGAGGGCGGCATCGAGACGTTGCCGTACGGCGCGGCGAAGGTGCGCCTTGCCAAGGAGCGCGGCATCACCAGACCTTTCGTCGCCTTCGGCAACAGTGAGGGAGACCGAGAGATGCTCAACTGGGCGGAGCTGGGGGTCTTTCGTTCCACCCAAGCCTCGTCCTCTCAGATCGAGAGCGCCAAGAGCGCCGGATGGACGATCATCGACCACTGAGCAGCGCTTCGAGCACCCGACCCTGCATCCCCTCCCGCTCCAGTCCCAGAATCTCCGCTGCGGTCGGGGCGAGGTCGAGGAGCGAGCACTCGTCCAAGACTACCCCTTGGCGGAAGGCGGGCCCCATGGCGAGCAGGGGTGGTTGATGACCGCGATGGGGCAGGTGGCCGTGGTTGGAGCGTGGGTGCTCCACGGGGCGAACGATCGGCTCTCTCCAATCATCGATGAACTGCGTCCTCCCATCCCCCTCGACGACGAAGGAGAAGGGGCCGCTGAGGGCGAAGCGCTCCGCTGTCTCCGCGGTGGTGAAAACCTCCCCGATCCCGCTCTCCTCTTCGAGAGCCCACCTGCGGAGCAACGCCTCTACCTCGGCAGAGAGGAGGCTGTCCCCCGCATCCTTGAGATAAATCTGGGCGCTGAGGCCGGCGGCGTGGGAGCGTGCCTTCCAGAAGGAGACGTTCCCGTCGCGATCGAGTTCGATCAAGCCGGCCTCGACAAAGCGGGCGTTGAGGGCGATGGAGCGCTCCACCGCCAGATGCCCATGGTCGCCGAGGACGATGAAGTTGGTCTCCTCAAGGATCCCGGCCCGGTCGGCGGCGCAGATGAGCAGGCCGACAAAGCCATCCACGGTACGCACCGCCTCCGTCACCTCAGGGGCAAAGAGACCATGGTGGTGCCGTTGACTGTCCACGAAGGCGGGGTGGGTCAAGAGGAGATTGGGTTTGAAGCGTTCGATGATTTCAGCGGCCACGGTGGAGGAGAAGCGATCCTCGGCCGGTTGGGCCTTGCCGTCGAGGAGCGGGAAGTGCTCCCTGATGATGGGAGCGAGCGAGGGGGAGGCCTCTCGTTGTAAGAGCGCCTCCATGCCCGCCGCCTCGATCTCCTCACGTGTCACCTCGCTCAGCAGGTGGTCGACCTCAGAGAAGCCTCCCGCGGTGAGTGGCCAGCGGCAGGCGGCGGTGGTCATGCCCTGCTTCTTGGCCAGATGGAAGAGGGTGGGACAGCCCATCTCCTCGAGGCGGTTGAACCACACTTCCTGCTCCCCGAACGTCCCCATATGGGTGTTGGCATACACCCCGGTGACGGATGGGGGGTTGCCGCTCATCATCACGGCATGGGCCGGGTGGGTGAGCGAAGGATAGATCGACCGGACCGCCTCCACCATCGAGCCGTGTTCTTTGATGCGTTGGAGATTTGGCAAATTGGAGAGATCGTTGAGGTCTTCTTTCAACAGAGCATCGATGCTGATGATCACCACATGTGGCCTATGCATGGCGCGCCTCCCACCCCTTTTGGAAAACACAAAGTTTTCCTTTACAGGTGTAAAATTCTAGGGTACTATACAACCATAGATAATTTAACACGTGTTAAATAATCTGGCAAGCAAAATAGTGCGGAATCGCAGTGGAGGGCAGATGGAACGGACGACAGCACTGGAACGGCTGGAGAACAACCTCAAGGGATTTCTCTACAAGACGGATGAGTCGTACATCAAGAACCTGTTGCGCTTGGGAAAGAGCCGCATCGAGGCGGAGCGTCTGGCGGTATGGGACTGGCCCCATGGGGTAGGGTTGTACGGCATCTACAAGCAGTACCTCTATACCAAGGATGCGACGGTCTTGGACTATCTTGAGCGCTGGTTTGATTCACGCATCGAGTTCGGTCTCCCTGAGAAGACGGTGAACACCGTCGCCCCCTTGCTCACCCTTGCCTTCCTCTATGAAGCGCGGCCCAAGGAGATCTATCGCACCATCATGCTCGAGTGGGCCGACTGGATCATCGGCGGGATGGACCGCACCGAGGAGGACGGGCTCCAGCACCGCCACGCCGAGCTGGAGAATCTGGGGGAGCTGTGGGACGACACCCTCTTCATGACGGTCCTCTTTTTGGCGAAGGCGGCGGTCCTCTTCGACAACGCCACCTACCGTGATGAGGCGGTCTACCAGGTGCTCCTGCACCTCCATTATCTCTGTGACACCCATACCGGGCTCTTCTACCACGCTTGGAGCTATGAGCGCAACGACAACTTCGCAGAGGCCCTGTGGGGACGGGGCAATGCGTGGATCACGATGTTCATCCCGGAGTTCCTTGAGATCCTTGATTGCGATGAACCGCTCGTGAAGTTCCTCACCAATACCTTGGTGCGCCAGTTGGAGAGCTTGGTCAGCTACCAGGATGAGAGTGGGCTCTGGCACACGCTCATCGACGACCCCTCCTCCTATCTGGAAGCATCGGGCTCAGCGGGATTCTGCTACGGCTTCTACAAGGCCATCGGACAGGGCTTGCTCTCACAGGAGTATCTGCCGGTCGCCCAGAAGGCGCTTGCGGCGATCATCGCGCGGGTGGATGAGGAGGGGAGGCTCAGCGATGTCTCATACGGCACCAATGTCGGAGAGACGCTGGAGCACTACCGCACCATCCCCCTCGTACCGATGCAGTACGGCCAGGGCTTGGCGATGCTGGCCCTGATGGAGAGCATGATCGAGGAGCAGGAGCTCCTCGCCTGAGGAAGAGCGGATGAAGAAACGAGGGAACCACACCACACTGGCCCGTGCCACTGCGAGACGCAACATCTCTCTCTACGTGATGCTCATCATCCCGATGGCGTACTTCCTGCTCTTCAAGTACGGGCCGATGTACGGCATCGCCGCCGCCTTCAAGGACTACAACATCTTCTTGGGCCTCAAGGGCAGTCCCTGGGTCGGGTGGAAGCACTTTGCCCGGGTCTTCTCCACCCCGAGTTTCTTCGTCGCGCTGCGCAACACCATCATCCTCAACCTCGGCGACCTCTTCCTCACCTTCCCGGTGCCGATCATCCTCGCCATCCTGCTCGGCGAGCTCAAGTTCAAGCGCTTTGGACGCCAAGTCGAGCGGATCATGTACCTGCCGCACTTTCTGTCGATGGTCATCATCGCCGGCATCGTCTACCAGGTCTTCTCCCCCACCGGGATCCTGAACGTCATCTGGGAACGATTGGGCGGCTCGAAGCCCATCCCCTTCCTGACGCAGCCGGGGACGTGGAGGATCACGTACTGGCTCGCCTCGATCTGGATGGGGGCAGGGTATGGGATGATCATCTACCTGGCGGCGATGAGCGGCATCAACCGCGAACTCTATGACGCCGCCTACATCGATGGCGCCGGTCGCTTCGGCCGGATCTGGCATGTGACGCTGCCGCAGCTGCGCCCGACGATCGTCACGATGGTCATCATGAACGTCGGCAAGATTCTCTCCATCGGCTTTGAACGCCCCTACCTCCTCAGCAATGTCCTCGTCGATGACGCATCCCTGGTCATCAGCGTCTACGTCTACCGGATGGGGCTGCAGGCCGGCATGTACGACTATGCCACCGCCGTGGGGCTCTTCCAGTCGGTGGTGGGCCTCGTGATGGTGCTCCTGGCCAATACCCTGGCCCAGAAGCTTGGTGAGGAGGGCCTGTTCTGATGTCTACCGTCTATGAAAGAAAGACCGGGGTCTTCCAGATCGTCATGCTGGTGCTCTTCGCCTTCATCATCCTCGTGACGCTGTTGCCGATCCTCAACATCCTCGCCCTCTCCTTCAGTGAGAAGGATGCGATCCTCACCGGGCGGGTGGGGCTCTTGCCCATCGGCTTCAATGTGGATGCGTACCATATGGTCTTCAACGATGCGAGCATGACCCGCGCCTTCACCTTCTCCCTCTTCCTGATGGCCCTGCAGCTGGTCCTCTCCATGGGGGTGACGATTCTGGGGGCGTACCCGCTCTCCAAGGCGAACCTGCCCGGCCGGCGCGCCCTGATGATCGTCATCATCATCACGATGTACTTCAGCGCCGGCGTCATCCCCTCCTATATTCTCTACAAGGACCTGAAGCTGCTGAACACCATCTGGGTCCTCCTCCTGCCCTCCTTGGTCAGCGCCTTCAACCTCATCATCCTGCGCACCTTCTTCTCATCGATCAACATCAGCCTCTACGAGGCGGCGTACATGGACGGGTGCTCGGAGTTCCGCGCCCTGTGGGACATCACGATCCCGCTCTCGAAGGCCGCCATCATGACCTTGTCGATGTTCTATGCGGTGGAGCGCTGGAACACGGTCAGCGACCTCATCCTCTTCATCCAGGAGCCCAAGCTCTACACCCTGCAGTACAAACTCAAGCTGATGCTCGATGTCATCAACATCCCCCGTGAGGCCGGGATCGTGACCAACATCACCCCGGAGAACTTCAAGTCGGCATGCATCGTCTTCACGATGATCCCGATGCTCATCATCTACCCGTTCGTACAGAAGTACTTCCGGGACGGGGTGATGATCGGGAGCGTCAAGGGGTGACCGGTATGGAGAGGCAGCTGCGCTATCAAGTACAACCCA
>LVBF01000005.1 GCA_001604325.1 Spirochaetales bacterium Spiro_04 | reverse complement strand
AGCGGCTCTCCTGGTGCTCGGTGAGTATCAGGTCACCCGCGATACGCTCACAGAGCAGGGCATGCATCGTGATGGCGAACCACGGGTATTGATGGTGCACGGTCACCAGCGCATGGCGCACAATGACGGTGGTCCCGAGCTCCTCGAAGAGCTCACGCACCACCGCATCCTGAGCGCGCTCACCCCTCTCAAGCTTGCCACCGGGAAACTCCCACTTGCCCCCCAGCGGACCATACGCTCCTCGCTGGGCGGCGAAGACTCGGTTCTGTTCTATGATGACCGCCGCGGCCACTTCAATCGCTTTCATCCTGGACTCATGGTAGCAGCTGTATACGATCTTGACCAGGAAAAGATGCCGTGAGCGACCTCCTCACGGACGCAGGCGGTCCTCCTTGAACTGGAGGGCTACCTCAGATATTATACCCATATAGGTTTTTGGAGAGAGGAAGCTCTTAGGCGGCTAAGCATAAGGGGGCTTCCTCTTCCTTTCCTCCCTTGGGGATTCCTCCCCTTCTTCTAGGCCATCCTACTACATCTCCGGACCCAGGTGAGAATAATCATTTGAGGATACATTAGGAATTCTCATATGAGGCACAGTGATGGAGTAACTATTTTAGAATCACGATTGTATTTTTAAATATCCAATGGTAGACTTCCTACGCCTAAGGAGAATGATTTCATGAAAAAACGCCTTTTGATCCCAATCCTCTTGCTGTGCACCACCCTTCTCGGCGCCCAAGCGGTGAGAGAGGCCACCCCTTCGATTTCCACCCGTTCGGCCACTGACGCCAACGGACGCACTGTGGTTCTCGAGGCTCCGGTGACTGACCTCCTCATCGCGGGCAAGGCGGCCGTCATGCCGGCAAACGCCCTCTTCCTCTTCCCTGAGGTAGACGATATGCACCTCTCGCTGGCCAAGACCGACCAGGGGCTCGGCGACTTCTTCTCCCTGATCAAGCCTGAGATTGACCAACAGGCCCGACTCAGCCAGACGGCGAGCGTCGAGGAAATCGCCGCACGGGGCGCGGACCTGGTGTTGTTGAAGGCTACCCACTATGAATCCACCGCCAAGAAGCTCGACCAGCTGGGGGTGAAGAACTTCACCATGAGCCTGGAGACCTGGCCAGAGTGGCAAGCGGAGATCGTCCAGCTCGGCGCCCTCTTGGGCAACCCTGAGCGAGCCGAGGAGATCTTGGACCTCTACCAGGCTCGCCTCGATCTCATCGAGGGCCGCGCCGCACAGATTTCCGCCACAGACCAAAAGCGTGTCCTGCTCCTGCAGGCAGACCGCAAGGACAACACCACCAGCTACAAGATCGCCCCCGGCAGTTGGATGCAGACCTGGATGGTCGAGACCAGTGGCGCCCTGCCGGTCTGGAAGGGCGCCAATACGGCGGCCGCGGGATGGTCGACGGTGAGCTTTGAGCAAATCGCCGCCTGGGACCCGGACCTCGTCGTCCTCATCAGCTACTCGTCCCCCTCCGCCTCATACCTCGACGGCATCTACTCCTCGCCGCTCTGGGCCGACCTTCGGGTGGTCAAGGAGGGTGCGGTGGTGGCAAGCCCCCACGATGTGATGAACTACATCCAACCGGTCGCATCCTGGGTCCTCGGACTTGAGTGGCTCGCCAAGACCACCTACCCCGAGCTCTATGCAGACATCGATATGAAGAGTGAAGTCGAGCGCTTCTACCGACAGTTCTACTCCATCAGCGATCCGACCGTCATCACCACCCTTACCGACGCCTACAGTCGGTCGGTGGCGGACAACCGTCGATGACCGCCGAGGGATACGTTCGACAGATCAAGCGAAGAAGGAGGGTCCTTCTTGCCATGGTGATGGCCACCCTCCTCTTCGCCCTTCTCTCCCTCTTCTTCGGACGCTACCCGAAACCCGGCTTCTCCATCCCACTTGACTGGAAGAGCAACGCCTTGATGCGTTCGATTCTCTTCAACGTGCGCCTCCCCCGCATCGCTCTGGCGCTCTTGGCCGGCTCGATGCTCAGCGCAAGTGGCTACGCCTTCCAGATGCTCTTCTCAAACCCGCTCGTCGAGCCGGGCTTTCTGGGGGTGAGTCAAGGCTCGGCCTTCGGAGCGGCCCTCATGATCGTCCTCGGGGCGAGCAGCACCGTCGCGGTACAGGTGAGCGCCACCGTCTTCGGCCTCTTGGCGCTCGCCGCCTCCTACTTCCTGGCCCGGCGCTTTCGCTTCGGCGGCTGGCTGCTGCGCCTCGTGCTCAGCGGCATCGCCGTCAGTGCGATCTTCAGCAGTGCGCTGGCGGTGGTGAAGCTGGTCGCCGAGCCGACCAAGGATCTGCAGGACATCACCTTCTGGATGATGGGCGGCCTCTGGAACGCCAGCTGGGCCCAGATCTTCTCGATCGTCTGGGTCGTGATCCTCTGTGAGCTCATCATCATCAGCCAACGCTGGAAGCTCAACCTCCTCTCGCTGGGCGAGAAGACCAGCTTCAGCGTCGGCATCAACGTGAAGAGAGACCGCACCATCCTGCTCGTCGTTGCCACGGTGGGAACGACCCTGGTCATCTCGATCACCGGCCTCATCGGCTGGGTCGGCCTCATCACCCCGCATCTGGCACGCAAGATGTTCGGCTCGGAGTCCTCCTTCAGCCTCCCCGCCTCGATGGTGATCGGCGCCTTCTTCCTCTTGGTCAGCGACACCATCGGGCGCACCTTGCTGCCCACCGAGATCCCCATCGGCCTCGTCACCAGCCTCTTGGGAGCGGTGATCTTCATCATCATCCTCAGCCTCAAGCACCAGGAGGGCAAGGTATGAACATCCTTGAACTCCACGATGTCAGCTACACCTACCCAAGTGGCACCGAGGCGCTCAAAGAGGTGAGCTTCTCTATCGAGGAGGGCTCCTCGGTCGCCCTGCTCGGCTCCAACGGGGCGGGCAAGTCGACGTTGCTCGACGTCCTGCTCGGCATGCATCCACATGCCTCGGTCACTCTCTGTGGCAAACCACTCTCCTCCTACGGACGCAAGGAGGTCGGTCGACTCATCGCCCTGGTCCCCCAGAGCGAACACTTCAACTTCTCCTTCTCCCTCTTGGAGTATACCCTCTTCGGGCGCAGTCCCTACCTCGGCCAGATGCAGAGCCCCTCTGCCCTCGATGCCCAGATCGCCTGGGAAGCGCTCGCTGAGGTGGGCCTCGCCGGCTTCGAGGAGCGGAGCATCACCAGCCTCTCGGGTGGGGAGCACCAGCTCCTGCTCTTGGCGCGCTCCATCGCCCAACAGAGCCGGATCCTGCTGCTCGACGAGCCGACCAGCGCTCTGGACCCGGCCAACCGCAGGAGAACCCTCTCGCTGCTCAAGGGGCTCCACAGCCGCGGCAAGACCCTCTTCTTCTCCACCCACGACGTCAATTTCGCCGCCGAACTCGCCACCCACGTGGTGATGCTCAAGGAGGGGCGCCTGCTGGCCGCAGGCCTAAAAGAGGAGGTGGTCAACACAAAGATGCTGACCACCCTCTATGGAACCGAGATGCGTGCACAGACCTTCGACGGTCACACGCTCATGTATTGATTTCCAGCGGAACAAAGTCAAAGATCCGCACATCGAAGAGCCCCATGTCGGTGATCTTATAGGACGGGATCACCGGGAGCGCCATGAAGCCGAGCGTCATGAACGGATCGATGGTCGGATGCACCCCCAACTCGCTGTGGGCCACCCGATGGATCTCCTCCAGCGCCCGCGCGATGGCTGGGCCATCCTCGTAGCTCATCAAACCGGCGATGGGTTGGGCGAAGGAGGTGAGAGCCTCCCCATCCTTGACGATGACCATCCCGCCCCCAATCGCCCGCAAGTGCTCAACGGCTACTGCCATGTCACGGTCACTGACACCACAGACGAGGAGGTTGTGGCTGTCATGGCCGACGGTGGTGGCCATCGCTCCCACCTTCAGCCCCATCCCGCCCAGAAGCGCGACACCGACGTTGCCCGTTCCCTTGTGGCGTTCGACGACGGCGATCTTGATGATGTCCTGAGAGGGATCATGGACCCAGGCGCCGTCCTGTACGGTGACGCGGGCCTCTCCGGCCCCGGTGGCCACGCTGCCCTCGATGAGCTCCATCACCCGTACGTGATCGGAGGAGAGGGGCAAGCGCAACCGCTGCGCTGAGAAGTCCTTGATGTTGACCCGAGCGGCGACACGGTCGTCCTTCCGTGGCACGGCCGGCTCGATCATCTTCCCATCCTGGGCCACAAGTGCTCCCCCCACATAGACCTGGTGCATGGCAAAAGAGGTCAGATCGTCGGCAAGGACGAAGTCGGCGCGAAGCCCCGGGGCGATGGCGCCACGGTCTTTGAGGTGATAGCAGTCGCTGCTGTTGATCGTCGCCATACAGATCGCCTCTATGGGGTCGAGGCCCGCCTGGACGGCAAGGCGTACGTTGTTGTTGATGTGCCCCTCTGCGAGGATCGACTTGGGTTGGCGGTCATCGGTGCAGAAACAGCAGCGGCGGATGTTGCGCTCCGTCACCCCGCCGAGCAGGGTGAGCACGTTATGGCTCGCCGATCCCTCACGCAGGAGGATGTACATCCCCCGCCTGATGCGCTCCTGCATCTCCGCCACGCTCTCGCACTCATGTTCGGTGAGGATGCCGGCGCTGGCATAGGCGTCCAGCGGACGGCCCACGATCTCGGGGCTGTGCCCATCGACAACCTTGCCGGCCTGGCGCGCCGCCATGATCTTGTCCAATACCTCCTCATCGGAGGCGATGACGCCGGGGTAGTTCATCATCTCCCCGAGCCCCAGCACCCGTGGATGAGAGAGCGGCTCTTTGACATCCTTGGCTGTAATCGTGGCCCCGCTGTGCTCAAAGGAGGTGGCAGGCACACAGGAGGGGACCATGAAGAAGGCCTGCACCGCCGTCTCCTCGGTGGCATCGAGCATATAGTGCAGCCCGTCGAGGCCGGTGACGTTGCACAGCTCGTGGGGGTCGCAGACCGCCGTCGTCGTGCCACAGGGGACGACGAGGTTGCTGAACTCT
>LVBF01000078.1 GCA_001604325.1 Spirochaetales bacterium Spiro_04 | reverse complement strand
CGTCACGAAGTAGCCTTCGCTGTCGAGCGCGTTCACGCTCAGCGCCGCGGCATGCTCGGTTCCGGTGATCCCGGTGGCCAGCTGGATCGCCTGGGGAGTGTAGGCGTCGTAGCCCAACAGGTCAATCACGGCCGCTGCCGTCATGGCCGCCTCGGCGGGCACTTCCCCGACGCTGCCGCTGTTGAGCAGCAACCAGTTGTCGGTGATCATCTTGCCAGCCTGCAACGCTGTGGAGAACTTCGCGAGGCCAAGACCACCGGCTTCCCCGTAGATGTCGCCGTTGAGGTCGTTGGTGTGCACGATGAACAGGTCGAAGGTCTTCGCCCCGTCAGCGTTCTTCACGATCTGCTTGCCACCATAGGGCAGGTCCTCTCCAACCAGCTCGAAGACTGCAGGAGCGGCGACCGGGGCCGGAATGACCACGGGTTCAACCACTGCGGGAGCAGGCTCTGGAGCAGGCTCGACCACCGCAGGAGCCGGTACGAGTACCGGTTCTACCACAGGGGGTGCTTCTTCAGTGACAGGAGCAGGTTCAAAATAGGGAGCTGGTGGGATTTCCCCTTCCTTGATGGTGGTCTTACACCCTACAAGGGAAAATGCCAACAGTGCTACCAGCATCGCTGTCAAAATAGTTCTTGAAAAACGTTTCACGTGTTTCCTCCTAATGACGTTCTCATGTGTCGTTGTTTACGTACTCACAAACACTATAACACAGACTGTCGAAATCGGATACTGTAAAAATGCAGTAAAAGGATACGTTTACAGTCATGGGAGAGAGGGAAAAGCGACCCTTTAGCCAAATTGTCGGGGCTATTTCACATTTTGTGGCCAAAATCTTCTCTTCTCGGAGAAGGCTTCGGCCACCATTGTTGCAACTATGGGTGGCCGCTATCCATCTCCTCCCCTTTTCAAAAGAATGTTCGAGTGTACCAATAGGAAAAAGGCCCTGTGTCCATGCGGATACAGGTGCCTTGATGGTCGAAACCAGCCCTTACATCAAATCCTTCGGCTTGCGGGCGGTATTGCCGGATTTCTCACAGTACGCCATGTGGCGCAACTTGCCGTTCTCGAAGACCGAGCGCATCTTGATGGGTCCGCCCCAGCGGCTCATCATTGCCCTTGTGCCCTCACGACGGGCGTTCTTTGATACGTTACCTGCCATATCGGTATCCCTCCATACTATTGACTCAATGGCAATAACTATACCCACATGGGCAATTCTAGTCAAACCCTTCACCAAAAAAATGAGGATGTGTTGCCTCGCCGTTTCTCCCTCGGTACACTACATCCATGAAATCACCTGCGTGGTATCTGCGCCAGCTCTTCCTCATCCCCGTCTACCTCTACAAAGGGTTGCTCGCCCCCTTCTTCGGCTCTTCCTGCCACTACCACCCCTCCTGCTCGACCTACATGGTCGAGGCGGTGAATCGACATGGGATCTTCAAGGGGTCCGTGATGGGATTGGCCAGGATCTTTCGCTGCAGCCGTTGGTATATGGGGGGAAATGACCCCGTTCCCCAGACGTGGTCATGGAAGGCGATCAAGGATGGATACACGGTCTTCAAGAAGCGCTGATCAGCCGGAAAGCTCCTTGACGAAGGGGATGAGGACGCTCAGCGCATTCTCGTTGTATCCCCCCTCGGGGATGATCAGGTCCGCGTAGATTTTCGTCGGCTCGATGAAGTTGAAGTGGCCGGGACGCACGACCTCAAGGTACTGGTTGCACACGCTCTCCACCGTCCGACCCCGCTCGGCGATATCGCGCTTCAGGCGTCGGATGAAGCGGATATCATCAGGGGTGTCGACATAGAGCTTCAGATCCAGCAGATCCCGGATCTTGACCGAGTGGAGGACCATCAACCCCTCGATGATCACCAGCGGTCGGGGCTGGACGGTCACCGTATCATCCATCCTGCGATGGTGGACGAAGTCGTAGAGCGGCATCTCGATGGGCTCATACGCCTTGAGTCTGCTCAAGTGCTCCTCGAGCAGCTCCATGTCGAAGGCGTCGGGATGGTCGAAGTTGAAGGCGGTGATGTTCTCATTGCTGATGTACGAGGCGCTCTTGTAGTAGTTGTCCTGGGGGATAAAGACGAAATCGGAACAGACCTCGCTGATCTTTCGCACGATCGTGGATTTGCCCGAACCCGAACCTCCGGTGATGCCGATGATCTTTACCTCACGCATCATCTACCCCCTGGTGGAAAATTTGAAAACCGTCGTATGCTTGTACGGCCGCTCCTTGGAGAATATCGTCGACGGGAAGGAGCTCTGGTTGGGGCTGTCGGGGTAGTACTGCGTCTCCAGGCAGAACCCACCGTGCCGAGGATACGCCGCCCCGCCCTTCCCCACCGCACTGCCGTCGAGGAAGTTGCCGCTATAGAACTGCACCGCAGGCATGGTCGTCGAGACTTCCAGCACCCGACCGCTCTTCGGTTCATAGACGGTCGCAACCGGTTTCAAATCCTCACTCTCATCGGCAAGGATGAAGCAGTGGTCGTAGCCGCCGGCTGCCGCGATGTCCCTCCCCATCGGCTTGGCGGTGGTGAAATCGAAGGGAGTGCCGGCCACCGCGATGATTTCACCGGTGGGGATGAGCGCCTCGTCGACGGCAAGGTAGCGGTCGCAGGCGAGGGTGAGCTCACAGTCGAGGATGGTGCCGCTTGCCGCGCCCGCGAGGTTGAAGTAGCTGTGGTTGGTCAAGTTGATCGGGGTCGGGCCGTCCGAGGTGGCCTCATAGACGACGACCAGCTCCCCCTCACTGTTGAGCAGATAGGTGACGGTGCAGTTCACCGCATGGGGAAACCCACCCTGCCCGGCCGGGCTGTAGAGGCTCATGACGACCCCGGGGTTCTCTTCATACATGAATGTCTCGGTGCACCAGTTCTGCCACCCCCAGTTCGAGGGCCCGCTGTGCAGGGTGTTCCCCCCATCGTTGTCCGACAAAGTGTACGCTTCCCCGTCCAAGGTGAAGGATGCGCCGCCGATGCGGTTTGCATACCGACCCACAACCTGTCCGAAGTAGGCGGTGGACGTCAGGTTGTCCAGCGGGTTGTCAAAGCCCAGGACGATGTCGCGCACCTCTCCGTTCCGATCGGCTGTCTTGATCGTCTTCACAATCGCCCCAAGACTGAGCAACTGCACGACGATCCCATTGTTCTGCAGTGTCAGAAGGAGAATATCATCTCCCTGTGCGGTCTTCGCCACCCGTTGTACGTCAATCATTGCCTCTCCTTATCATACGAGTATACACGTCCCGTCAAGGGCGGGCAAGAAACTCCTACTTGTTGGCCTCATCGCTCTTGAGGACGGCAAGGAACGCGCTCTGAGGAATCTCGACGTTGCCGACCATCTTCATGCGCTTCTTGCCCTCTTTCTGCTTCTCCAACAGCTTGCGCTTCCGGCTGATGTCACCACCATAACACTTGGCGGTGACGTCCTTGCGGAACGCACTGATCGTCTCCCGGCTCACGATGGTCCCTCCGATGGCGCCTTGGATGGCGATCTTATACTGTTGGCGGGGAATCTCCCCCTTGAGGCGTTCACAGACCTGCCGGCCCCGGCTCTGGCTGTTTGCTCGGAAGACCAGCTGGCTCAGCGCATCGACCGGCTCGCCATTTACCAGGATATCGAGGCGCACCAAGTCCGTTTTCTTGTAGCCGATGACCTGGTAGTCGAAGGATGCGTACCCTCGGCTGATCGACTTGAGTCGGTCGTAGAACTCGAAAAGCACCTCCGCAAGCGGCATCTCGTAGACGAGCTCGACCCGCTTCTCATCGAGGTAGTTCATCGCCGTCTGCACCCCGCGCTTCTCGATGCAGAGGTTGATGATCGGCCCCACATAGGTGGTGGGGGTGATGATGGCCGCCTGGATGTATGGCTCCTCGGCGAACTCAACGCGCATCGGATCGGGGTACTCAAGCGGGTTGTCGATCTCGACGATCTTGCCCCCCTTGAGGTGGACATTGTACTTGACCGACGGGCTGGTGAAGATGATCGAGAGGCCGAATTCACGCTCGATGCGCTCCTGCACGACCTCCAGGTGGAGCATGCCCAAGAACCCACAGCGGAAGCCGAAGCCAAGGGCCGCCGAGCTGTCCTTCTCATAGACGAGGGAGGCGTCGTTGAGCTTCAGGCGCTCCATCGCGTTGACCAGCTCCTCGTAGTCGTTGGTATCGATTGGATAGATTGAGCTGAAGACCACCGGTTTGACGTCCTTGAAGCCGGGCAGCGGGCTTGTGGCCCCCCCGGTGACGGTGGTGATGGTATCGCCGACGCGCACGTCGCTGATGGTCTTCACCCCCGTGATGACGTAGCCGACATCACCGGCTCCCAGCTCCTTGCCCTTGATGAGGTCGAGCTGGAAGATCCCGACCTCCTCCACCTTGTAGACCCCGCCGGTATGCATGAAGCGGATCTCACTGCCCGTCTTCATCACCCCGTCGAAGACCCGGCAGTGGACGATGACACCGCGGTACGGGTCGTAGTGGGAGTCGAAGATCAGGGCACGAAGGGGGTCGCTGTCTCTGCCCGTAGGCGCTTCGATCTGCTCGACGATCGCCTCGAAGAGCGCATCGACCCCGAACCCGGTCTTTGCGCTGACCTGGACGGCGAGGTCGCTGTCCAAGCCGAGGTCGTGGTCGATCTGATGCAGACACGCCTCGATGTCGGCTGAAATCAGATCGACTTTGTTGATCACGGGGATGATGGAGAGATCGTGTTCCATCGCCATATAGAGGTTGGCCAGCGTCTGCGCCTCGACCCCTTGGGCGGCATCGATGAGCAAGAGCGCACCCTCGCAGCTGCTGATCGCCCGGCTGACCTCATAGGAGAAGTCCACGTGACCGGGCGTGTCGACGAGATTCAACTCATACGTTTTCCCATCCTTGGCGGTGTACGGGATGGTGACCGCCTGGCTCTTGATGGTGATGCCCCGCTCGCGCTCGATGTCCATCCCATCGAGAATCTGGGCTTGCTCGCCTCCCCTGTTGGTGGCGAGCTGGGCCTTCTCGATGAAGCGGTCGGCAAGCGTGGACTTGCCATGGTCGATATGCGCAATAATGCAGAAGTTGCGCGTCAATGAAATATCGGTACCCATAGTACTCCTAAGTAGTAGGCGCGCCTTTGTCCTTCTGTGTTTCTTCTTCGATCGGGGCAAAGCCCAAGAGAAGGCGGACATCGCGGTCCTCGAGCGTCTCCCGCTCGATCAACGCTTCGGTCAGGCGGTCCAATTGGTCGCGGTGCTCAGTCAGGATGGAGCGGGTATCGGCCATCGCTGAGTCGAGGATCTTGTGGATCTCGCTGTCGATGCGCCGCGCCGTCTCCTCACTGTAGTGCTTGTGCTGGGTGATCTCCCGACCCAAGAAGAGCGGTTCGTCCTCGTCGCCGAGGTTGATGAAGCCAAGCTCGCTCATCCCCCACTCGGTGACCATCCGCCTGGCGAGGTTCGTCGCCTGCTTGATATCGTTGCTCGTGCCGGTGGTCGTCTCACCATAGACGAGGTCCTCCGCCACATACCCGCCCATCGTCACCTTGATCCAATCTTGGAGCATGGACCGGGTCTTCGTATAGGCGTCACGCTCGGGCAGACTCACCGTCAAGCCCAGCGCCCGCCCATGCGGAATGATCGTCACCTTGTGCAGCGGGTCGAGGTTCTTCAGGTGGTAGTGGAGCAGCGCATGCCCCGCTTCATGGTAGGCGGTGGCGCGTTTCTCATCCTCAGTCATCACCCGGCTCTTGCGGGCAACCCCGAGGAGGATCTTGTCGCGTGCATCCTCCATCTCGGCCATGCTCACCACGGTTTTATTTCGTCGGGCGGCGAAGAGCGCCGCCTCGTTGACGAGGTTGGCCAGGTCGGCGCCACTGGTGCCCGCCGAGCCACGGGCGAGCCGCTTGAGGTCCACGTCATCGTCGAGCTTGATCTTGCGGGTATGAATCTTCAGAATCGCCTCACGTTCGACGATGTCCGGCAGGTCGACGACGACCTGACGGTCGAAGCGCCCCGGTCTCAGCAACGCGGGGTCAAGGATATCGGGTCGGTTGGTCGCCGCCATGACAATGACGCCTGCGGTGGTGGAGAACCCGTCCATCTCGACGAGGATTTGGTTGAGCGTCTGTTCCCGCTCATCGTTTCCACCACCCAGTCCACCGCCGCGGGTGCGTCCCACTGCATCGAGTTCATCGATGAAGAGGATGCAGGGCGCATTCTTGCGCGCCTGTTCAAAGAGGTCGCGTACCCGTGCCGCCCCCATGCCGACGAACATCTCGACGAAGTCCGAGCCACTGGTGTGGAAGAAGGAGACCCCGCTCTCGCCGGCGACCGCCTTGGCCAAGAGGGTCTTTCCGGTTCCCGGAGGGCCGACGAGCATCACGCCACGGGGAATCTTCGCCCCAATTTTGGTGAATTGGTCGGGACGTTTGAGGAATTCCACGACCTCCTCCAGCTCATACTTGGCCTCTACCTGGCCGGCGACATCGGCGAAGGTGATCTTGGTATCGCCCTCCATGTACTCCTTGGCCCGACTCTTGCCCAACGTGGACATCATCTTTCCGTTGAGGCCACTGGACTGGCGGTAGAGCATGATGGTGAAGCCGATGAAGATGATCCACGGCAAGAGCTGCAACACGACCTGCAGGACCGAGATCTCAGCCACCGTCCCGGTGACGGAGACCCCCTTCTCCTTCAGTGTCGACAGCAGCGTTTCGTCAAAGTACGGGATCCGGGTCTGGGCGGCGATGCCGTTCTTCAGGACAAACCGAACCTGTGACTGCTCCTTGATCTCCACCTGGCTGACCTGGTTTGCTTCGACATAGCTGATGAAGGTCGTATACGGAACCGATTGCTCGCTCCGCCCACCGGCGGAATCAAAAAACATATAGGCAAAAAGGATTGCCAAGGTGACGAACACCACCAGTGCCACGCGATTCTTCGGCGGTTTGAACGATGGTTTGCCCCCATCTTTGGACGGCCCCTGCCAAAACTGTCTAGGGTCCTCGTTGGGGGACTTCTTGTCGCCCTCTTGGCTCTCATTACTCATCTTCACAATATACATCCCTTCTGCTACTACTATATATATTTGTAAACCCATGGGCAAGAGGAGCTTTGAAGCGTACCGCGAGGCGGTCACGCCCTCCAAACGCAGCCCCAAACACCGCTACGACACCGCTTTGGTCGACCAAAACCGGCACCGAGGGACGTTGATGACGGGTGATGCCCATCGACGAGAGCAGCTTTCCCACCCGCACCGTGCCGCCCTCCAGGGCGATTTCGTCACTGGCGATGACACTGCGGATGACCGGGTTTTTCAGTGAGGACGCATCGATCTGCAGCGCCTTGGGATAGACCGACCGTTTCGTGATCTTGCCTATGACGATCTCGATACCCTCTGAGATGGGAATGGCGCGTACCGAGGTAGGATCGACCAGGCGGGTACAGAACGACCACGTAGGCTCGATCACCGTAATAAACACCGTTCCCATCTTGTACTTCATCTGCAGATCATCACACACATAGACGGTCCGCCTCCCCCAGATGAAATCGTCCAGGGCATAGGCGATCCTCAAGTAGGTAGTGCGGGATATCCGCTCCCCTCCTTTGAGCAAGTGGGCGACCATCCGATAGATGACCAGCTCCTGGAGCGCCGCGTCCAAATCGTAGTACCAGCGAAGCGAGAAGGCGACGACATCGTCGAAGAGTCCCACCTCCTTCTCCATGGCCTCGTCGGTCAGCCTCTCCAAGAGGCGCGAGACCTTCGTGAACCGGGTGGTGAGGACATGGGCCGCCCAGCGGGCGTTCGGGAAGAGGGTGAGCAGCGGTTTCTTCACCTCGTGGCGCAGCGCATTGCGCAGGAAGCGCCCCTCCTGGTTCGTCGAATCCTGTGACCACACAAGTCCCTTGCCCGCCACATACGCCTCCAACTCACCGTGGCTCACCTCGAGCAGCGGCCTGAGCAGTTCGACGCCGCCCAGGTCACGCCTCCGGCGGATCCCGCCCAGCGCACTGAGGCTGGACCCTTGGCCAATGCGCATCAAGAGCGTCTCCAGCTGGTCGTCGCTGTTGTGGGCGGTGAGCAGATAGGGGATCTCCCGCTCACGGCACGCCTCGGCCAGCGCCTCGTAGCGGAGCAACCGGGCCGCCTCCTCGATGCCCCGTCCGCGCCGCCTCGCCTCATCGACTACACGCCCCGCCTTGAGGTCGAGGACGGTGAACCGCACACCGATGATGCGGCAGTTCTCCCGGTTGCGGGCGATCTCGCTCTCCAGCTCCTCCGCAGGGCGGAGGTGGTGGTTCACATAGAAGGCATCGATCGACTCTTGCCCGATGATCCCGGGAAGGGCATGGAGGAGCGCGAGCGAATCGCTGCCGCCGGAGAAGGCGACAGCCATCGGACAGCGGCGGTCAATCTCCTCCTCACTGAAGTACAGGTCGAGGAACCCGAGCAAATCTATGTCAATTGTATTCATTGGCCACCTCCTCAAAGCTCTTTCCCTCGATCAGGGAGGCGAGGGCCAATCCCGCACGGGCGATGCCGGCCCATATCGCATCGTCATCGATGGTTCCCAGCACGTGGTCGATGACCGTCTCTCCTTCCTTCGGACGCCCGATGCCGATGTAGATGCGGATGAAATCCCCATCGCCCTTCTGTTCCATCACCGAGGAGAGGCCGCGGTGTCCCGCCGACGATCCTCCCCGTCTGAGGCGAATCTTCCCCGCCGGCAGATCCATCTGGTCACAGAGGACCACCAGGGGGAGCGCGGGAAAGTACCTGAGCACCGCTCCGCTCTTGTTCATGTAGGTCAGGCTTTGGACCAAGAGCGCCCGGTCATCCACCGTCGCGCGGCGGTAGAGACGAAAACAGCGTTTTTTCAAACGGAGTTGAAAAAACGCTGCACACGACTCCAATGCGAGAGCGCCGACATTGTGACGGGTATGCTCATACTTGGTCCCAGGGTTTCCCAGCCCAAGGACAAGCACCATGGCTTACTCCTCGCTCTCGGCCTCTTCGGCCACTTCCTCTGTCTCGGTCTCTTCCTCTTCCTCCACTTCAACACGCACCGTCTTCACTGAAGCGACGGTCTTGTTCATATCGTCGAGCAGCTTGACGCCTGCGGGTATGGCGACCTCACTGAGGGGGAGGCTGTGGTTGACCCCAAGAGCTGAGACATCGACCTGGAGGGTCTCGGGAAGGTTCTGGGGCAGACATTCGATCTCGGTCTCGTAGAGGACCTGCTCGAGTACGCCCCCCTCACGGGTTCCGATCGGGGTGCCGACCAGCGTGATGGAGACCATCGTGCGCAGGGTCTGGCCACGGGTCACTTCATAGAAATCAACGTGCTTGATCTGACCACGGATCAAATCCTCTTGGTACGACTTCATCAAGCACTCATGCTTCTTCTTGCCGACCATGATCTGGAGCAGCGCCGTCTCGGTGAAGTGGCGCATCTTGTAGGTAAACTCATGGGCGTCGAGGGTGATGTGCAGATGCTCTTCCTTGCCGTAGATGACTGCCGGGATCCGACCGCTGCGCAACAATCTGCGCGATCCAGCGCTCCCGAAATCCTCAGTCCGCTCGACTGCCGTCAAACTTCGTTTGTCACTCATTGTGAACTCCTTGTACTCTCATTGGTGCACGCTGTGCCCAATTACCATGACATTGGGGTATCCATATACCACTAGCGTGGGATTATACGGTGTTTTGTGTGACAAGAACAAGTACCCCATATAAAAAGAGGCAACCCACCACCATGGATTGCCTTCCTGGGAAGGAGGGATTCGAACCCCCGATGCCGGCACCAAAAACCAGAGCCTTAACCACTTGGCGACTTCCCAACAACGGGTATGAGGCTATCGGAAATACTGGGGTTTGTCCAGCAGTACCACCCTACTCTTCGGATGCGTGTCCATCCTCTTCGACATTGGACGCGTATGCTTCCATCACCACCTTCTGCAAGTGGTCACGAAACTCACTGCTGATCGGATGAGCAACGTCCTTGAACTCACCATTGGCGAGTTGGCGACTGGGCATCGCGATGAAATCGCCGTCACGGCCCTCTATCACCTTGATGTTGTGTACCACAAACTGGTTATCGAACGTCACGGTCACATACGCCTTCAATTTCCCCGTTTGATTGACCCTGCGTACACGTACTTCTGAGATGTCCACACTATCCTCCAATCCGCATCACTGAGATATCAAGTGGCTCTGCCACCACACAACCCGATCACCCATGCTCTGTCGTACCCGCTCCCGTGCCTCTGCGATACAATTCTCATCCTCACTGACAAAGTACCAACACGAGCCACTGCCGCTGATCATCGCATAGCCATCCAAATCAGCGCAAAGCGCATCGAGCGCTGCGTACATCGGCTCATCGGTGATGGTCGCGTAGAAATCATTATACAACGAATCTCTCCAGAGAGAACAACGATTGTTGTACCGTGCGACAATAGCATCTTTCTCTCCAAAGGGTGGTACCTTTCCCACTCGCAGAGTGTCGAGCGTCTCATACGCGCGGGCAGTGGAGACCGACAGAGATGAGGGCATGACCAACAGTACGGGCAGGGGCCGGGGTGCGATCGGCTCCACTACTTCCCCCCGCCCCTCGACAATCGCCGCACCACCTCCAAAGAGAAAGAAGGGGACATCACTGCCCACCTGGGATCCGAGGAGGAGCAGGCGCTCCGTTTCCAACGGGGAGATGGTGTTGAGCACCGTCAAAAGGGCGGCTGCATCGCTTGAGGGGCCACCGAGGCCCGACTGCACCGGGATATGCTTCTCCACGGCAACCGAGATCTTCACATCACAGCCGGTCTCCTCGTGCCAGAGCCGCGCCGCCCTGCTCAGCGTATCGGTGCCGGGAGCGCAGTACTCTTCGATGCCCCCCACCGAAATGGAGAACGCCCCCTCCTCGATGTGGATATGGAGCGTGTCGGCAAGAGCGAGGCGCACAAAGAGCGATTGGATGGCATGAAAACCATCGCTGCGGAGCGGACCGACAGCAAGATGCAGGTTGATCTTGGCATGTGCAGGGGCGGTTATCATCGCTTACAGCCTATCAAAGCTCACCATGGTTGTCTAGCAATACCTCGACAAGGTCTTGCATAATTGCGATATTCCCTCCTATTCATACGCTCGGTATCTCATTGACTACCAAACACCTAAGGATTCGAATGTATCGCGTGCCCGCTCAGCCCACCCACGGTTCGCCGCGGGGCTTGCCGGGCTGGGGTGCAGGACCTCGCCGATGACCAGATCGCCTCCCGGTTCTGCCACATTGCTCAGCTTCTGGTAGGCGTACTTTCCCACACCGATGGCGTAGGTCGGCTGCACCAGGGCGAGGACATCCAGAAGGTAGCGGTCACAGACCGCCTCCAAGGCGAGGCGTTCCACCTTGACCAGCTTGTCCGGGGTGATGTTTCTCCCGGTCGCTCCCCGGTCAACGAAGACCAACGGGCAGTAGTTGACCACCGTCATCTCCCCCTTCATCGCCTCACTATCGTGATAATGCTCCTCCAGCAGTCCCCAGAGACGGCGGCCACTGACCTCACTGCGCGTGGTCGCAAGACCGAGGATCGGTCGCTTGGGGTGTTCGATGACCGGCCGCCCGATCGGCGCATCCAACTGGAGAAAGCCCTTCACCGCCGCGATCTCCCCGAAGGGGACCCCATTCTGGGCCATGCCGAACGGGCCGGGGTTCATCCCCAAAAGCAGGGTGCGGGTGGGCCGGCTCACAAAACGGGAGAGGTACGCCTCATGCATCTGCCAGGCATACTCCAGCGGGTTGTAGATATAACAATCGATGCTGAAGTTCAGGCTCTCCAACTGTGCTGAGAATTGCTTGGTCCGTTCGATGATTCGGTTCATCACCCCTCCCCTAGGCAGGTGTGCCCGCTTGCCGTATGATACCCCAACATGGCACAAACGGCGGACAAACTCAAGGCGATCATCTTCGACAAGGACGGGACACTCTTCGAGTATGCCGAGGTCTGGGAGAGCGTGCTCATCGCGTCCATCGAAAACGCCTTCACGGTGATGGGGAAGCATGACCGGCTCCGTGCCAAGGAGGCGTTGCTGCGCCTGATGGGCATCGACGAAGAGGGAAACTGCCTTCCTTCAGGCCTCGTCTTCACCCACCGCAGAGTCCAGATCTTCCGTCGCTTCTTGACCTACTGCATCCGGTGGCGAGTCAATGCCATCAAGGCGTTGCGCGCCTACCATCTGAGCCTCGCCCACAGCGAGCGCCTGCTCTCCGCCAAGCTGGCCACCATGGACTTCTCTATGCAACAGCATCTCTTCTCCTCCCTCAAGGACGCGGGGTATCACATCGGCATCATCACCAACGACAGTGACTCTTCAACCGCCCTCTTTCTCTCCCTCATGGGCCTTCAGCAGTACATCGACTTCGTCGCCAGCAGGGAGAGCCACTACAAGCGGAAGCCCCACCCCCAGGCCTTCTTTGAGTTCTGTACACGGTTCTCCCTCACCCCTTGCCAGGTGGCGATGGTCGGTGACACCCTCACCGATATGCTCTTTGCCCGCAAGGCAGGCGCCGGCTACCGTATCGGGGTGCTCTCCGGCAGCAACGACGCACGGCGCCTGGAACGCCACAGCGACATCGTCTACCCAAACATCAGTGCATTACTCGACGATAATCGCCTATTTTCATCAAATTAGTATCTTCGTACTACCCTTTATTGACTAATCACCAGTGTTCGGTGACAATTACCTCGACAATAGTATGAATCTATCATGGAGACGAGGGCTGGTATGGAACACTCATGGGACGAACTTGATCAGTATAGAGGAGCGTATTTCTGTGGCCAATGGCCCTCGATCATCGACATGCTCCTCATCACCGAATCTACGTTCGGCCACCGCCCCGCCTTCACCGTCTTTACCCCTGAACGGGTCACCCTCACCTTCACCGAGGTGGTGGACAACGTGCGTCGCGTCGGCTCGGCCCTCGCTGAGGCCGGGGTTGAGAGAGGCGACCGGGTGGTCATCAACGGCAAGAATAGCCCTGAGTGGGCGATCGCCTACCTCGCCACACTGTGGATCGGCGCGGTCGTCGTCCCCTTGGACAATCAGATGCCGTGCAGCCGCATGGAGAGCCTCTCTGCATTCGTCGAGGCCTCCTACCTCTTCGCCGACAAGAACATCATTGAAGCGCTTGACCAAACCCAAGCGTGGTACCAGGGGCTGAAGGGATGCGCCACCTTATTGGGAGCCAGCGACGATATTGCCCCCATCGGGGGAATGGCAGCGAAGAGAGAGGTCGACCACGTACCCCTCGATGAAGATGCATTGGCGGCGATTCTCTTCACCAGCGGCACCACCGGGGCGGAGAAGGGGGCGATGCTCACCCATGCCAACATCGTCAGTGACGTCTACCAGGCGTGTGACGGGATGTTTCTCTCCCTCGATGAGCATGATGTCCTCTATGCGCTGCTGCCGCTCCACCACTCCTACTGTTGCACCGCCGTCCTTCTGGAGGCGATCAAGCACGGAGCTGAGTGTGTCTTCGGCCAAGACATCGTCGTCAGCCGGATGATCGGAGACCTCACCCGGGGCAAGGTCACCATCTTCATGGGCATTCCGCTCCTCTACAACAAGCTCCTCTCCGGCCTGTTGAAGCAGGTGAGGAAAAAAGGACTGGCCACCTACGCCTTGATCCGGACCATGATGGCCATCAACGGGGTCTGTAAGAAATACTTGCGCATAAACCTCTTCCGCCCACTCTTCAACAAGCTCTTGCTCAACAAGGTCGGCTTGGATCACAACCACATCCTCATCTGTGGCGCCGGACCCCTCTCACCGAAGGTCTTCAAGCAGTACCAGCAGCTCGGCCTCGACTTCATCCAGGGGTACGGCCTCACCGAGACGAGCCCGATCCTCACCCTCAACCCCATCTCCAAGTTTAAGATCGAATCGGTGGGCAAGGTCTTCCCGCTCGTGGATATGATCATCGCCGATCCTGATGAACACGGCATCGGGGAGATCCGGGTCAAGGGCCCCAACGTGAGCGCCGGATACTACAAGGACCGGGAGAACACCGCCGCCCTCTTCGATGAGGCGGGATACCTCAAGACCGGCGACCTCGGCTACCTCGATCGGGAGCAGTACCTCTACCTCAAGGGGCGGGCGAAGAACATCATCGTCACCGAGGGGGGCAAGAACGTCTACCCCGAACAGATCGAGGATCTCTTCCAGCTCTATACCGAGATCGAACAAATCATGGTCCGTGGCTACCAGCTGAAGGCCGATGTCCCCGGTGATACGATCGAAGCGGTGATCTACCCCAACGGGGAGTACTACCGTGAGCGGGGAATTCCCATCAGGGAGGACCTGGAGCGCATCATCGCCGAGGTGAACCACACCCTCCCCTTCTATGAGAAGATCAACCGCCTCACCATCGCCGAGGAGGCGATGGACATGACCAGCACCAAGAAGATCAAACGGAATACGGTGACCATCTGACTTCTTCATGCTATCATGACTCCATGAATATCCTCATAACCAATACCACGATCATCCCCATGACCGCCGCCGGATACACGCTTTGCGGCGACATCGGCATCTCGGGGGGAAAGATCGTCTTCATCGGTGAACGGGACGGCTCCTTCGTCGCCGACAAGATCATCGATGGGTCGAACCACCTCACCATGCCGGCCTTGGTCAATGCCCATACCCACCTGGCGATGGTCTTGATGCGCAACTACAAGGACGATCTTCCCACCCTGCAGGAGTGGCTTTCTGAGATCTTCCCCATCGAGGACAAACTGAGTGCAGAGGATGTCTACACCGCCTGCCGCCTCGCCGTGGCGGAGTCGATCCAAAGCGGGGTGACGACCGTCTGCGACATGTACTTCCACCCCTCGACCACCATCCAAGCGATCATCGAAGGCGGCATCAGGGCCAACCTCGGCCTCACCCTCTTCGGAGACGGGGAGGCGAGCAGACAGCGCATAGGAGAGCGTGCAGCGATCATGCAGGCCGGAGCGGCTCACCCGTCAGGACGCATCACCCTGTCGGCGGCCCCCCATGCCATCTACACCTGCACGAGTGAGACCTACCAGATGGCCCACCAGTGGGCGAAGGAGAACGACGCCATCCTCCACACCCACCTCAGCGAGACGCGGCAAGAGGTCGAGGAGTGCATCGCCGAGCACGGCGTGACGCCGCTCATCTACCTCCAGCGCATCGGGGCCCTCGACGACGTGAAGTGCGTCTTCGCCCATGGGGTGCACCTGAGCGATGAGGAGGTGTCCCTCCTCTCCTCCCTCGATGCTTCGGTGGTGCACAACCCGAGCAGCAACCTCAAGCTCGACTGCGGCATCGCTCCGATCGCCTCCTACAAAGCGCGGGGCGTCTCGGTCGCGCTCGGCACCGACGGGGCATCGAGCAACAACAACCTCAACATGTTCGAGGAGATGCATGTCGCCGCGCTGCTGGGGCGGCTCGGTGGGCGCGTGAGCCCCTACGAGGTGCTCAGCATGGCCACGATCGACGGGGCACGGGCCCTCTCCCTCGATGATCGCATCGGGACCCTCGAGGTGGGCAAGGAGGCCGACCTCATCATGGTCAACCTCAAGCAGCCTCACCTGACCCCGCACAACGATCTCTTCAGCGCCCTGGTCTACAGCGCCCAGGCCAGCGATGTCAGCACCGTGCTCTGCCAAGGCAAGATCCTGATGGAGAACCGGATCCTGACCGGCTATGATGTCGATTCCCTGCTGGAGGACACAGAGGCCCGTTGGGCCTCCGTCCTCTCACGGTAGAGAAGGAGGTTTCTATGGATGAGTCGTTCGTCGCCCTGATTTTCCAACACGAGGAGCTGGTCCTGCTCGACCAGCGGGTCTTGCCCACTTCACTCGAGTATGTGCACTGCAAAACCTACCAGGATGTGGAGTTCGCCATCCGCGACATGGTGGTCCGCGGCGCCCCCGCCATCGGGGCCTCCGCCGCCTATGGAGTCTACCTCGCGGCCAAGGCGCATGAGGATGAGCCGAGCTTCCTCGCCGCCCTCACCTTCTTGGGCAATGCCCGCCCCACCGCGGTGAACCTCGCATGGGCCATAAAGCGGATGAAGGGGGTCTACGACCAAGAGAAGAAGGGGGGGCGCACCCACCTGCTTGAAGCGCTCCTCTCCGAGGCCCACGAGATTCGAAGCGAGGATATTTGCACCAACAAGGAGATGAGCCGGATCGGCAGCCGCGTCGTACCACAGGGGGCGACGATCCTCACTCACTGCAATACCGGGGCGCTCGCCACCGCTGGCTGGGGAACCGCGCTCGGGGTCATCAAGCAGGCGCACTACGACGGCAAGGACATCTTCGTCTACGCCGATGAGACCCGCCCACGGCTCCAGGGCGCTCGCCTCACCGCCTGGGAGCTCGTCGAGGCGAAGATCCCCTCCCGCCTCATCGCCGACAGCGCGGCCGCCACCTTGATCAGGGACGGGAAGATCGACCTGGTGATCCTCGGCGGTGACCGGGTCGCCGCCAACGGAGATGTGGCCAACAAGCTGGGCACCTTCTCCCTCTCGGTGATCGCCAAGGCATACGGGGTCCCCTTCTACAGCGTGGTGCCGGTCTCGACGATCGACTTCGCCATCAGCGACGGGTCAAAGATCCCCATCGAGGAGCGGGATGCCAGTGAAGTGACCCATGTCGGATCGGTCCAGGTCGCCCCCACCGAGATCGGGGTCTACAACCCCGCCTTCGACGTGACGCCGCACCAGAACATCACCGGCATCATCACGGAGCGGGGAATCATCTACCCCCCGTTTGGGGAGAACATCGAGCGTTTGCGCCGGGGCGAAACGCTCTGAATGTCCTATACGACTTTGAAAATGTCAGCTATAATCAGTATAAGGAGTCAAGTGATGAAAGAACAAGAATTTTTTATCTGCAAGCATTGCGGCAACATCGCCGCCAAGGTCATCGACCGGGGACCGAAGTTGGTCTGCTGTGGCGAAGAGATGATGGTATTGAAGGCCAACACGGAGGACGCCTCACAGGAGAAGCACGTGCCGGTCGTGAAGAGGGACGGCAACCGACTTGAGGTGAACATCGGCTCGGTCGACCACCCGATGACGAAGGAGCACCACATCGCCTTCATCTTCGTGAAGACCGAGAAGGGCGGCATGAAGAAGGTCCTCCCGGTGGATGGCAAACCCCATGCAACCTTCTGCCTCGATGACGACAAGGCGGTGGCGGTCTACGAGTACTGCAACCTCCATGGTCTCTGGAAGCTCAACCTCTAGGTGAGAGCAACGCTTTGATGAGCTGCCCCTCAAGGGCCAACAACGCTTCATCGTCGATACCCCTCGCATCCCGGGGGGTATCGATTTTTTGCAGGAGCAGCGGCGCACTCGCATCTCCGAGGCAGCAGACCGCATCTCCGAGGGCAATCGCCTCCTTCGGGTCGTGGGTGACGAAGATGGTGGTCTTCGGGCTCTCGTTCCAGAGTGTCAGGAACGCTTTCATCAAGCTGTACCGCAGCTTGATGTCCAGGCTCTGGAACGGCTCGTCGAGCAACATCAGGCGGCTCTGGTGGGCAAACGAGCGGGCGATGGCCACCCGTTGGCGCATGCCGCCGGAGAGCTGGGCGGGATAGAGGGCGCGGTCCTCCCAGAGGCCGACCAGACCGAGGTAGTGGGCGGTAATCTGGCTGCGGATCTTGGCGCACCGCTCAGTGGAGCGCAGGGCGAGCTCCACATTGGAGAAGACCGTTGAGGAGGGGATGAGGCGCGGCTCCTGGAAGAGGTAGCTCACCGCTCCCTCCTCGCTCTCCTCCTTGACCACCTCTCCACTGTCGGCCTCGATGAGGCCGCTGGCCAGGTGCAGCAGCGTCGTCTTGCCTTGTCCCGACGGGCCGACGACCGCGAGGATCGTCCCTGCCTCGATCTCCAACGAGAAGCGGTCGAAGATGACGTTCTGAGCGTAGGCTTTGCTGACGTTGATGAATTTCATCCCGCCCTCCTCCGATCCACCGTCCGCTTGACCGCCGCTCCTGCGTGTACGATCAGTTCGAAGAGAAGATCGCCGCAGGCGGTGAGCAGGATGGCGATCAAGGTCCAGGAGAGGACCCGATCGGTCTGCAGCTGTACTTGGGCGAGCTGCATCCGCGACCCCACCCCGTAGCGCGGGACGGTGAGGACCTCGGCTGCGATGACCACCTTCCACACCATCGACAGGGAGATGCGCGCCCCGGTAACGAGCGAGGGGACGAGCGAAGGGATGGTGAAGTGGACCAGGCGGTCGAATCCTTTGATCTCGTAGAGGTCACACATCTGGATGAGATTGCCGTCGATGGAACGCCACCCGCTCTCCACCTGGACGTACATCACCGGAAAGCCCATCAAGAAGGCGGAGAAGAGCGGCACCTGGCCGCTGGTGAACCAGATGAAGGCCAAGAGGATGATGCTCATCACCGGCACCGCCTTCAGCGTGGTGACGAACGGCTTCATGGCGGCGCTGAAGAGCGGGAAGTTGCCTCCCAACACCCCGGCGACGCTCCCGAGGATGATGATGATGAGGAAGGATTGGAACGCGCGGACCACTGTGGCGCCGATGTTGGCCAAGAACGGCCCGTCACCGATGATCGAGACCAAGGTCTTGAAGACCGGGGCGAGGCCGGGCAAGAGAATCTGGCTGTCCAGCACGTGGGCTCCCACTTGCCAGAGGGCAAGCAGGAGCGCACTGGAGATGAGGGCAACCAGGGTGTGCTTGACCGACCTCACCACACCCCCCTATCGATAGAGGTCCGCCTTGGGGACCGCACCGCCGATGGCATCGGGGCTGAAGGAGTACAGGAAGGTATAGTAGGCATCCAACTCACCGGCGGCCTCAGAGGCGGGCCTCCAGACGAGGTTGCATGAGCCGATGGCGGGAGCAGCCATGGCCGCGGCCATGATGTCGGCTGCTTCGATCGCCTCGCCGGCAGCGGCGTGGTTTGCATTGACCCAGGAGACCGACTGCTCATACGCGTTCAATACGGCGGTGAGCTGGGCAGGGTTCTGCTGGGCGAAGTCGCTGCGGACCACCAGGACGCTCATCGGATAGTTCGCGATGCCGGTCAAGGAGCGGTACAGCTCCTGCACGTCGGCGGCGACGGTGACCTGTGGGTTCTTCGTGCGGATCATCGTCACGAACGGTTCAGGCAGGATGGCCAGGCTGACCTTCCCGGCGATGACCAGCTGTGCCAGCTGGGCCGGGGCAGAGACCGAGTAGTCGAGGATGACGTCCGTTCCCTCCACCAGGCCCGCCTCACGGATCAAGAGGCTCGCCATCTGGGCGGGGGTTGAGCCGGCACCCGGTGCGTGGATCGTCTTGCCCACGAGGTCCGCGGCGCTTGTGATGGAGTCATCGGTGGAGAGGACACTGAGCATCCCGTCGCCGATGACCGCGGCGACCTGGATCTTCACGCCCTTGTTGTAGAGGTTCGCCGCCACGTTGGAAGGGAGGGCGGCCACATCGAGCTCGCCGTTGGCGAGGCGGGCAATGACCTCGTTGGGTGAGGGGAAGACGGTGAGGGTGAATGCATCCTCATCAAGGGAGCGTCCCAGGCCCGCCGAGGAGAAGCCGGTGGGACCGGCCATCACGGCGATGGCGGTCGGCTGCACGGGTGTCTCAGCGATCGGTTGGGCGACTAACAGAGTCGTTACCATCAGTAACGACATGACAAGGATGGCGATTCGTTTCATCAAAATTCCTCCAATGGTAATTAAAAGAGGGGGCAGTGCCCCCCTCGCTCATATGATCGTGATGCGGAAATACCGCTTCTTACCAGCCCGTAGTAAAATCTCCCCCGCCTCATCGAGGAA
>LVBF01000077.1 GCA_001604325.1 Spirochaetales bacterium Spiro_04 | reverse complement strand
TGAGGATGGGACCAACCTCGGCTACCTGATCATCGACATCTACGCCGAGGCGTTCTCATCCGACGTCAACACCGAGCGCGTCCTCACCGACGTGCTGCTCTTCGACAACACCGCCTTCTACGCCACCAGCTTGGTGCACACCGACCGCTTCGGCTCCTTCGACAAGTTCCCTTCCCTGTTGTCGTTGAAGGGGGACTACTCAAGCCGCGTCATCGCCACCGGCTCCTCGCTCTTGGCCATCGCCCCGGTGGCGGGCACCGGTCTCTCCTTGGCCGGCACCATCAGCGCCGCCCCGGTGCGCCAGAGCCTCGACCGATTCCTCTGGATTCTCTTGGCCACGTTCGCCGCCGGCACGGTGGTGGCCATCGGCCTAGCCCTCCTCTTCAGCCGCTCCATCGCCCGCCCGATCTCCACGCTGGCCAGCCGCATGGGCGAGGTTGAACGGGGAAACCTGAAGATCCACCGTATCAAGAGCACCATCGACGAGTTCGCCCTGCTCGAACAGTCCTTCAACGTCATGGTCACCCAGATCGTCAACCTGCTCGACCTGACACGCGAGGAGCAGAAGAAGCTCTCCATCGCTGAGCGCAAGGCGCTGGAGAGCCAGATGAACCCCCACTTCCTCTTCAACACTCTCAACACCATCAAGGCGCTGGCCCGCCTGCATGGCGAGGAGGAGATCTACACCATCACCGTCAAGCTCGGCAAGCTTCTGCGTTCGACGATCGACAACCATGAGAGCGAATCGACGCTCGCCGAGTCGATGGCCCTCATCGACAGCTACCTGACCATCCAGAAGCTACGCTTCGGCGACAAGCTGAAGACCGAGATCTACCTCGATGAGACCCTCAAGGAGGTGAAGACCCCCAAGCTCATCATCCAGCCGCTGGTGGAGAACGCCATCATCCACGGCCTTGAACCCAAAGTCGGTGAGTGGAAGCTCTCGGTACGGGTCGAAGAAAAAGCGGGGCGCATCACTATCACGATCGCTGACAACGGGGTGGGCTTTGAAAAAGGAGCGCTGCCGGACAACCTCGACGAGCTTGCCAACTCGGGACACGTTGGGGTATATAATGTATACAGAAGGTTGGTCCTCACCTACGGCGATGACCTTCACTTCTCCATCAAGAGCACGGTAGGGGCGGGAACGGTGGTGAACATCTCCTTTCAAAGGGATGAAACGCAGAGGAGCAAGGAATGAACTATACGGTGGTCTTTGTCGAGGATGAACAGATCGTACGCGAGGAGATCGTCGCATCGGTGCGATGGGAGCTCCTGGGCCTCACGCTGGTGGGAACCGCCGCCGATGGGATGGAGGGGGAGGAGATGATCAAGGCGCTTGAGCCGGACATCGTCATCACCGACATCCGTCTGCCGGCCCAGAGCGGGTTGGAAATGCTGGCCAAGTGCCCGGTCAACCACGCCATCATCCTCACCGGCCACACCGACTTCTCCTATATGAAGCAGGCCATCCGCCTCGGGGTCTTCGACTACCTGCTCAAGCCGATCGACGACGAGGAGCTGGAGGAGACGCTCTCCCTCCTCGTCAAGAAGATTCAGGAGGAGGAGCGCGACTTCGAGACGCTGCGCACCAAGGCGAGCACCAAGGGCGAGCTCATCCCCCTTCCCAAGAACATGGGCAACCACGTCGTCGACGCCACCATCGGCTATATCAGTGCCAACTACGCCAAAGCGGTGGGGCTCCAGGAGGCGGCCGCCTACCTGGAGCTCTCCGAGAGCCACCTCTCCCGCCTCTTCAAAGAGGTCACCGGATTGAATTTCCTCCAGTACCTCAACGCCTGGCGCATCAACCGCAGCGTCGACCTCATGGCCGACCCCAAGAAGAACATCGCCGAGATCGCCCTCGCCTGCGGCTTCCCTACCCCGGGTTACTTCGCCAAAATCTTCAAGCGCTTCACCGGGCGGACCCCCACCCAGTTCCGTGACGAGCAGGGCGGCTCAGGGCAAGAGGGAGAAGGCTGAGGCGAGCCGCTCGCTTGCCGAGACTGCCGGCACATCGCGGTAGAGGAGGCTCGAGAGGCCCATCCTCCGACTTGATGCCACATTTTCTTCACTGTCGTCGACGAAGTACGAACGGTGTATAGCCACCCCCTCCGTATCGAGGATCAGGCGGTGGAAGCGCCACTTGGGCTTGCTGCAACCGAGGATGTGGCTCGCATAGGTCGCGTCGAAGAGATCAAGGGCTCCCATATCTTTGAGAATATTCCAGTGACTATCGATGGTATTCGAGGCACAGACCACCCGCACCCCCCGCTCCCGAAGGCGCGTGATGAGGCTGACCATCTCATCATTGAAGACCGGCTTGAAGGCATCGGAGAAAGGATTGCCCGTCACCTCGATGCCGAAGTGCTCAGAGGCCCGTCTCCAGTACTGCTCCTCTGAGATGCTCCCCTCCATGAGGGGGAACTCGTAGTGGCGGTAGTCGGTGAAAAACTGCTCACGGTCGAGGCCATAGGTGCGGGCGATTTTACCCAGCATGTGGATATTCTTCACCACCACCCCGCCCATATCGAAGAGGACGAGGGCGAGATTGTCGGGAATCGGGTCGTCGTACCAGCTCATCTGGAGCAGTACATCCCGCCGTGCGAGATCTTCGCTGGCCAGCTGCGTTCCCATCCCCAATCGTTCGGCTTCGATGAGTTGCTCCTCATCTCCACTGAGCGCGAGGACTCGGGAGAGGGGGATGGCGCTGCCCTCGATGGGCAGCGCTGCAAGATTCGGGAGGCCATCGATGAGCGGATGGCCGCCTGCAAGGTCGGTTGCGATGATGTCGTACATACTACCCCTTACGTGATTCGTAGACCGAAGAGCCGCCGATGAAGTACTTGGTCAGACTCATGAAGAGAATGAACATCGGCAGGCTTGCCAACAGCGCGGCGGCCATCATGGCCCCCTCATCGGTGGAGCGTTCCTCAGCAAACGCCGAGATGTATTGCGGGATGGTCTTCATCTTCTCGCTCTGGCTGACGAGAAGCGGCCAGAGCAGATTGTCCCACTGACTACGGAACGCGAGGATCGAGAGCGTCGCGATGACCGGTTTGCAGTTGGGCAGTACTATCTTGGCGTAGATGCCGAACTCCCCCATCCCGTCGACACGGGCTGCGTCAAGGAACTCAGTGGGAAAGGTCGTCAGGTACTGCCGCATCTGGAAGATGCCGAATGCGCTGACGAGGAAGGGGAGGATGAGGCCGACGTAGGTGTTCTGAATGTGGAGCATCATGACCACCATGTACAAGGGAATCATGATCGCCTCGAAGGGGATCATCATCGTGCCCATGATCATCATGAAGACGGCGTTCCGACCCCTGAATTTGAACTTGGCGAGGCCGTAGCCGGTGAGGCTTGCCAAGAGCACCGTGGTGATGGCCACCGAAGTGGAGACGATCAAGGAGTTGAGTATGTTGCGCAGGAAGATGTAGTTGAAGTCGTTGCCCTTGATGGCCTTGGAAAAGTTGATCCAGTTGAACTTCTCTGGAATCCAGTTGAACGGCATCCTCAGAATCTGTCGGCTGGTCATCATCGAACTGGTGATCATGAAGAGGATCGGAATGAGGGTGAAGAGGAGCATGATGAGCAGTACGAGATAGGTGATGATCTTCGGTAGAATATTGTTGCGTTGTATCTGCATCTCCCCCTCCTAGTAGTCCACGTTTTCGCTCTTGGTCGTCTTGAATTGCAAGAGGGTCAACAGCATCATCATGATGAAGAGCACCACGCTCATCGCACTGGCCCGACCGAGGTACTGTTGCTGGATTCCGGTGACGTAGATGTTGAACGTGATGACGTTGATGGGAGCCCGGGGCGCTCCGTTGGTATAGATCATGTACTGCGTCGAGAAGGTCTTCAGGCACTGCAGCATCGCCATGACGGAGACGAGTACCACCGTCGGTTTGAGCAGCGGCAGCGTGATGCGCCAGAATGTCTGGTTCTTGTTCGCCCCATCGATGATGGCCGCCTCATAGATTGTCGGCGGAATCGAAGCGAGGCCGGTGATGAAGAGGATGACGAAGTAGCCGATGTACTTCCAGAAGTAGATGATCATCGTCGACACCTGTTCCATGACCGGGTCGACCAGCCATCGACGGTCAACGCCAGGGGTATGCAAGAGGCCATTGACCCACTGGTTGCCCAACCCACGGGGATCGAAAATGATCATCCAGATTGTCGCGGCGACGACGCTGGAGAGGACGGCGGGAGCGTAGTATGAGATCTGCAGGAACTTCTTTGCACGATTATTGGAGAGGTTGCTGATGAACACCGCCAAAATGAGGCTGAGCACCAGAAGCGGAATGAAGGTACCGAGGGTAAAGACGAGGGTCGCCCTCAGGCTGTTGTAGAAGGAGAGTGGGTTTGCCGCCGTGGAGAGGCGGAAGAGTCGTTCATAGTTGCCGAGGCCAACGAACTTCGGCGCGAGTTTGGAGAGGGCGCGCTTGTCGAAGAAGCTGGTGTAGAAGGCGTTGATAATCGGATAAAAGTTGAAGAGCGAGAAGAAGAGCATCGACGGCAGGACGAAGAGGAAGCCCCATCTGGCCTGCTTTCTCTCAATCCCCCGGTATTTTTTATTGGCCATGGTGTACTCCTGATGCAGTCAAGATGAGGCGGTCCTGCACGCGCAGGACCGTCTCGTGTGTGCAGATTTTACTGCTCGTCGATAATCTCTTGCACCGCTGCCCTGAGGGTGGCGAGTGCCTTCTCAGGAGAGACACCACTGAGCATGACCGACTCGACCGCGTAGCGAATCTGAGTCTGGATCACAGAGGAGTCCTCTCCATAGTACACCATGTGGGCACGGGCCATGTCATCGATGAAGACCTGGCTGTACGGCATGTTCTTGAGCGTATCGCTCGCGAAGAGGGCCTTGGTCGGCTGGATGATGTTTCCACCGCGGGTCAGGTACTCCTCACCGTGGGAGAGCAGGAACGCGGAGAGCTTCCACGCGGCCTTCTGAACTGCGGGGTCGCTGTCGGCGTTGACCATGAAGAAGTGTCCGTAGTAGCAGGCTGCCACGTTTCGAACGGCATTCTCGAAGACCGGGAACGGGACGACCATCCACTCACGGCTGTTGAAGAAGTCAGGGTTGTCCTGTTCGATGCGGCCCTGCTGGTAGAGACCGGTGTGGGCCATGGCGATGTCGTTGTTGTCCTGGTTGAAGATGTTACGGGCATTCTTGTAGGTGGGAGAGCCGAGGTTGCGCCCCGAAGGTCCCCACTGCTGCATGAACGTCAGCGCCTTGATCCACGCATCGTCGCCGATGATGGCCTTCTTGCCATCGGCGGAAAGCAGTTCGCCACCGAGCTGCTCGACCATCGGTACGAAGAAGGTCAGGTAGTAGGGATAGCGGAAGTCGAAGCCGCGGCGTACCAGGATGTCACCATCACGGATGACCAGCTTCTCACTGACGTCGGCCATCTCCTCCCATGTGCGGGGGAAGTCCTTCTCGGGATCGAGGCCGGCGGAACGGAAGACCTTCTTGTTGATGTAGATCGACCAGTTCGTCAGCTCAAGCGGCAGGCCGTAGACCTCGCCTCCGACAGTGACGGTGTCGAGCACGCCATCCATGTACTTGTCCAAGAGGTCGTTCTTGTCCTTGTACCCAGCTGCCTGGTAGTCCACCGGGGCCACGCGGCCGTTGGTGATGTAGGCATACTGGTTCTCGATGGGAAGGTTGAACATATCCGGGCCTTGGTTGGCGGCGAACGCGGTCTGGACAAGCTCAATCTGCTTGACAGCGCTCTGCGTCGTCCTGACTACGGTGATGTTCGGGTTCTCCTTCATGAACTGTTCGATCAGCTCAGTCTCCAGCTTGGTCCGGGCCGGGTCCTCGTGGGTCCAATAGTTTACGGTCACCGGCTTGCTCTCGTCCACCTTGTCTTCCTTGGTCCCTGCAGCGAAGAGGGAGAGGGGAAGCAACAGGGAGATGAGCAACAAAATTACCAATGTCTTTTTCATATCGTAGACCTCCTTACAGTCTTTCTACTATAAGTTTCAGGTCCCATAAGAAAATGCACAAGAAGAAATTTTTGCCATTGTGCAAGCATTCTTGTAGTGAATGTCAAGATTGATTAAAAGAACACAGATTCATCGCATCTCATGACTCTTTCTGAAGATACGATTGCAGGAACGAGGCCAGTCTCTCCATGGTGGTCGCCGAGATATCGTGTTCGATGAGGCAGGCGTCCTCCTCGGCGATCGCCGAATCGACCCCGAGCACATCGATGAAGAAACTGGTCAGCGTCTTGTGGCGAAAGTACACCTGGGCTGCCTTCAGCCTCCCCTTCTCGGTGAGGTGGATATCCCCGTAGGTCTCCTGCTCGATGTACCCATCGGCGGCCAGCACCTTCATGGCCCGGTTCACGCTCGGCTTGGAGACGCCGAGGCGATTGGCCACATCGGTGGTGCGCACCTTGCCGTGCTCCTCATCAAGCTGCAGCACCGTCTCAAGGTAGTCTTCCCCAGATTTCTTCATATCGGTAAAAGCCTAGCACACAAGGAGGGGTTTGTCAGTAGCACAGGGGTATTGTGCTCGACCCACTCTGTCTTAAATGACAATTCATATGCACTAAAGTGAATATTTATGCAGAACTACTGGAAATTCTTTGCGTTGTTCGATACACTCTTGGAAAAGTCCACCGCTAAGGAGTTTGGTATGAAACGATTGGTCACCGTGTTGCTGGTTCTGCTTGTCATTGGCTCGCTCGCGTTCGCCGCTGGGGCAACGGATCAGAAGTCGCAAGGCGACACTTCGCTTGAGAAGGTTTTGAACAAGGGTCGCTTCGTCATGGGACTCGACGACAGCTTCCCCCCGATGGGCTTCCGCAACGAAAAGGGTGAGATCGTCGGCTTCGACGTCGATTTGGCCCGTGAAGTCACCAAGAGAATGGGTGTTGAATTGAAGCTGCAGCCCATCGACTGGAACGCCAAGGAGCAGGAGCTCAACACCGGCAACATCGACTGTATCTGGAACGGCTTCACCATCACCGAGGAGCGCAAGGCAGCCATGACCTTCTCCCCTCCGTACATCCACAATGCCCAGGTGGTCGTCGTGAGAGAGGACTCCCCCTACACCACCCTCGCCAGCCTCGCCGGCAAGAACGTCGGCTACCAGGCAGGTTCTTCGGCCAGCCAGGCCATCGACGACTCACCGGCCTTCAAGAGCTCGGTCAAGCAGTTCATCGAGTTCAAGGAGAACCTCACCGGCCTCATGGACCTTGAGATCGGGGGCATCGACGCCCTGGTCGTCGACGTGGTGGTCGCCAAGGACAATATCAAGCGCAGCGGCAAGGCCTTCCGTATCCTCGAGGAGGAGTTGGCCCCGGAGGACTACGGAATCGGCTTCAGAAAGGGTGACCAGAAGCTCGCCGACGCGGTCTGGGAGCAGCTGGTCGCGATGCACAACGACGGCACGCTCGCCCAAATCGCCATCACGTGGCTGGGCGCGGACAGCACCGTTGTCGGCAATTGAAGAAGTGTGTATGATGACGGGGAGCGTTCGCTCCCCGTTTTCATTGTAGGAGACCATCGTGCGTAATCTGTTGCCGCTGCTCTTGGCAGGAACCATCACCAGCCTCAAGATCTTTGCCCTGACCCTGCTCTTCTCCATCCCCCTCGGGGCCGTCGTGGCACGGGGGAGAATGAGTAAGAACCGCGTTGTCAGCGCCCTGGTCAACATCTACATCATGATCATGCGCGGCACCCCCCTGATCCTCCAACTCCTCTTCGTATACTTCGGCCCCTACTACCTCTTCGGCGCCTCCTACGACCGCTTCACCGCCGTCATCATCGGCTTCGTCATCAACTACGCTGCATACTTTGCCGAAATCTACCGCGGCGGGGTGCAGTCCATCCCGGTCGGCCAGTGGGAGGCGAGCCTGGTCCTCGGCTTCTCAAAGGCCCACACCTTCACCCATGTCATCGTCCCGCAGGTGGTCAAGCGCATCATCCCCGCGATGGGAAACGAGGTCATCACCCTGGTCAAGGACACCGCCCTTGCCCAGACCATCGGGGTGGCCGAGCTCTTCCGCGTCGCCCAGAGCGCCTCTGCTCGCCAATTCTCCACCACCCCCATCGTCATCGCCGGTCTCTTCTACTTCATCATGAACGGCGTCGTCTCCCGCCTCTTCGACCTCTTCGAGAAGAAGCTCGACTACTACCAGTAAGGGGAACGCGATGAGCATCATCACCGTAGAGAACGTAACCAAGAACTTTGACGAGCTGGGAGTGCTGAGGGGCATCAGCTTCACCCTCAACGAGGGGGAAGTCCTCTCCATCATCGGTCCTTCGGGCAGCGGAAAATCGACGCTGCTGCGCTGCCTCACCCAGCTGGAGCGCATCGACGGCGGTCGCATCGAGGTGTGCTCGATGACGATGGCCGAAAGCGATGAGACGGGAGCTGTCCACTATGCCGATGCCAAGACGCTGAAGGAGATCCGCCTCAAGCTCGGCTTGGTCTTCCAGAACTTCAACCTCTTCCCACACATGAGCGTGCTGCGCAACATCACCGAGGCGCTCATCAATGTACTGGGCCAGAGCAAGGAAGAAGCGAAAGACACCGCCCGTCGCCTCTTGGTGAAGATGGGGTTGGAGGAGAAGGAGGCGAGCTACCCTTGCCACCTCTCGGGGGGGCAACAGCAGCGCGTCTCCATCGCCCGGGCTCTGGCGCTCAACCCCACCGTGCTCTGCTTCGATGAGCCGACCAGTGCGCTCGACCCGGAGCTCACCATTGAGATTTTGAAGGTCATCAAGGACCTGGCCAAAGAGAAGATGACGATGATCGTCGTCACCCACGAGATGGCCTTCGCCCGCGATATCAGCGACCGGGTCATCTTCATGGACGAGGGGCACATCGTCGAGGAGGGGCCGCCCGAGATCCTCTTCAACAACCCGACCAAGGAGCGGACGAAGCGTTTCCTCAGTCGGTACGGCCAGTGAGGGGGACGAGCAGTCGTCCGCTCGTCGTTCCCACCAGCCTCCCCGCCTCCAGCGCCACCTCGCCATTGACCATCACCAGCGAGAGCGGGCTGACCCCGCCCTCTGCAAAGGTATCGCTTCCACTCAGCGTGTCCTGGTCGAAGAGCACCAAATCCGCCTTGTACCCTTCGGCGATGAGGCCGCGTCCGAAGAGGCCCAGGCGCCGGGCGGTGCGCCCGGTCAACCGCTCGATGGCCTCCTCGATGCTCAGGTCCCCCCGCTCATTGACATAGCGGCCGATGAGGTGGAGCGCCGCATGAAAGGAGCGGGGGTGTGGACGAGCGGAGGAGTAGAGCGCGTCGCTGCCGAAGCACATCTGCCGATGCGCCATGATCT
>LVBF01000076.1 GCA_001604325.1 Spirochaetales bacterium Spiro_04 | reverse complement strand
TATGCCAATCAGCTTCGACTGCAAATCCACCGCGTGCGGTGGCTGACCATCATCCAACCTGATTACCTCTCCAGCGTGGAAGAACATCAGGCCATCATCGATGCACTGGGTGGGGGTGACACGGTCGCGGCGCTGGAGGCCATCAAAGCACATATCCGGCATGCGTCAGAGAACTTTCATGCGGTGATTCATGATGAACACAGCGGTGGATTGATGAAATTGATTACACAGGCGGCACTGACGCTGGGTCAGTAGTGTATGCTGAGCAGCCAATCCCACCTGTTTTAGGAGGGAAATATGTGATTTTCTGGACTCTCAAACGTATCCACACCGTTGCACCATTCATCTTATCATCATGGCCAATAGAAAATTTTTCTTGCGTTGTGTCATAAAGGTTTGTACAATCATACTCAGCTGTACAATTGATGCTGCTGCTCCAAACCTTCCATAAGGAGAAATAGCATGAACAGGAGACGCCTTATCGCTTTGACAACGGTGTTCCTCGTACTCGGATCATTGTGTGTTTCTTGTCTGGGAATGGGGTCGACACAACGCGTCGAAGCAATTCCAGTAGCTCCCATTGCAGCGCCTATGGTAGTAGGGGTTCCCATGGCAGAGGCTCCCGCCCCAATCGAAGCGCCCGTGGTGTACCTTCCGTAAAAGACAGAGCAAGGGGACGGGACACCCTCCCAGAGGAAACCAGTGTATTACTGCTTCGCCATCTTGCGGAAGGTGGCGTTGGTGGAGAGCAGCTCATCGTAGGTGCCCTCTGCGATGATACTGCCCTTTTCCATGAGGTAGATGACGTCGCAGTTCTGCACCGTTGAGAGGCGGTGGGCGATGATGATGACGGTACGGTCCTTCGATGCGCTCTTGATGGCCTCCATCACCTCGGTCTCGGTGATGCCGTCAAGCGAGCTGGTCGCCTCATCGAGGACCAACACCGGCGGGTTGTCGTAGAGCGCCCGGGCAAGGCCGATGCGCTGCCGCTGCCCACCGCTGAGGCGGATGCCGCGCTCTCCGATGATCGTATTGTAGCCATCCTTCATATCGGTGGTGATGAACTCATCGAGGGCAGCGATCTTTGCCGCCGTGGCCACCCGTTCGTGATCGATTTCCTTCTCATCGAGGCCGAAGGCGATGTTGCGCTCGACGGTGTCGTCGCTGAGGAAGATGTCCTGGGGGACATAGCCGATGGTCTGTTGCCAGTTGCGTTCATTGTCGGAGGTGATGGGAGTGCCATCGACCAAGAGTGCTCCTCCCTGGGCGGTGAGCAAGCCGAGGATGATGTCGATGAGGGTGGTCTTGCCGCTGCCGGTCGCACCGACGAAGGCGACCGTGGTATTCTCCTTGATGGTGACCGAGACCTTGTTCAGCACGGGAATCGTGGTCTCAGGGTAGGAGAACTGGATCTGGTCGAGCACGATGGAGTCGTGGAACTCCATCGGCGGGACGCGGTCCGTCGCCGCCACCTTCTTGTTGCGCACCAAGTCCTCGAAGAGGGTGTCGAGGATTGGTTGGTTGAAGTAGATCGAGGTGACCGAGGCGAAGATCGCCTGCATCGCCGGCAGCAGGCGGTAGCCCGCGAAGGCGAAGAGACTGACCATAGGGATGACCTTTGCCGCCCCGCCTCGAGTGATGGTGAGGATCACGACGAGCAATACGATGGAGCCGAAGGCCAGCGCATCGAGGGCGTAGCGGGGGATCTCCCGGATGACGCGGATGGAGGTCTCCACTTGGGTGAAGCGGCGGCTGTCCTTGTTGAAATGGTTGATGAAGAAGTTCTCGCGTCCCAAGACCTTCGTCGTCTTGATGCCGGAGAGCGCTTCACCGGTGGTCTTGTACCGTCCTTGGTTGGCTTCGAGGCGCTGCCGTCCGAGGGCGCGAATCTTCTTCCTCGTCTTGAGGTTGATGATTACATAGCAACCGCCGATGACCACCAGGACCGCGAAGGCGCTGATGGGGTCGCTGATGAAGAGCACGAGAGTCAAGGCGATGGCGACCAGGACGTTGACGACCAGCTCGAAGATCGGCATCAAGAGGCCGTTGGTCAGCTGGTAGACTTCGGCCAGCAGGTTCTTGCCGAGGGTGGAGGTATTCCGGTTGAGGAAGAAGGGGTAGGGTTTTGCGAGGTAGACGGTCAAGAGGTAGGAGGAGAGCTCATGGTTGAGGCCCATGACGAAGCGGGTGCGGGCGTAGACGGTGAAGGCGCTGAGTATGTTTGAGAAGACGATGAAGAAGAAGATGGCCAACCCCAAGAAGAGAATGAACCTGTCGGTTGAGGAGAAGCCGAAGAGCTCGTAGACAAAGAGCAGGGTACGGCTGTTGGCCAGTTCTGTCGGTTCCATGACCAGGTTCATGAACGGGAAGATCGCCGCCACGCCGACGACTTGGGTGAGGGCCATGAGTACGAAAAGAACGAGCAGGATGAGGCTCTTCTGTTTCTGTCGTCTGTTCAGAATCGCCCTGAGCTTGCTCAAGAGGCTGAAGGGATTGATCTTCATGGCTACACCTTACGAGTATTCGCCTCTTAAATCAATCGGATTGACACCCCTTTCCGAGCCTCTTGGAGCATCTTCCCTGTGGTGTGAAGAGCAGGAAAGATGAGAAATTACGAGTACACACAGCGAATGACGATGAACTATGCTAAAAGTGATGGAGATTAGGGCGAATTTCCTCTGTATACAGGCAACATGGTCCGTGAAACATCCGATTGTCAGAGATGTTGTTCACCCATCGCACGTTGTATTCAGCCCCCGCTGTGTCTTCGTTCATTGCCCATCATTGTGAAGAAAAACATATTTCGCCCGGACCCCGGTGATCACCGAGTCCTTGGTTGTCGAGGCCAGTGACTGCGTTGCTAGAGATCAGCCGTTCACCCACCGCTCGAACATCACGGCCGTCGATCGGTTCATCTCCTCCATGAAGGCGGAGCTGTGCTTGCGCAGGTAGTAGTAGTCGGCCAGCGTCCCCTCATTCCCATAGGGGAGGGACCCGACTTTGCGTCGTGATGATTCGTGCTCATGGTATGCCTGCTCTAATGCATCAAGATGCAGCTCCTCATAGCCGTCGGTCATGAAGATTGAATCGACGGGGCACCGGGGGCTCTGCTTGACCGAGGCGGTCTGCTTCGGGTAGCCGAGGATCAGCATCGCGGCGGGGATGGTGAAGCGCTTAAGGCACAAGAGGTCGCTGAGATCCTCGAAGTTCTCGATCACATCGCCGATGTAGCAGGAGCCCAGGCCAAGGGCCTCGGCGGCGATGACGGCGTTCTGGGCCGCGATGATGGCATCCTGCAGGCAGAGGTGGATGTCACCCAAGCCGGGGGAGCGGAAGGCGGCAAGGCCCGCTGCTTGGGCCCGCTTGACCGCCCCGCTCTCCTCGAAGTAGTTGACCCACTTCTGCATGTCGGCCAAGAAGACCCACACGACGGGGGCCTTCGCGATCATCGGTTGGTCGTCGCAGAGGAGGGCGAGGCGCTCCTTCTTGCTCTGGTCTTTGACCTCGATGATCGAGTAGAGGGCCATGTTGCCTGCCGTCGGGGCGCGCAGGGTCGCTTCCTTGAGCGTGAGGAGGGTATCGTCACTGACCGGGCGGTCACTGAACGTCCTGATGGAACGGCGGGAGTGGATCAAACGGAGGGTATCGTGCATGGCCCGAGTATAGAGCAAAGGCTCCTCTTCATCCAGTATACATATACACGGGAGCGGAAGTGTTATATCCTACGAGTATGCGTAGTGTGAAGGCATACCGGTACCGGTGGGTGATTCTCCTCTCCCTGGTGCTGTTGATCATATCGGTAGAGAGTCAGTGGCTTACCCTCGCCCCGGTCGGCCGGGTGGCAAACACCTTCTACCGTGGACAGCTCAATCTCCGTCACTCGACCCCGGTCGACTTGTTGTCGCTGATGTACCTGGTCGTCTTCGTGGTTGCCAGCGTCCCCTCCTCCTACCTGCTGCATCGGTTGGGCATCAGATGGGTGGTCTGGATCGCCAGTGGGACCACCATCTTCGGTGCGTTGACCAAGACCCTCTATCTCGCGGATCTGCGCTTCGTCCTCTTCGGCCAGTTCTTCCTCGCCGTGGGCCAGACGCTGGTCCTCGTCTCCATCACCGAGATCGTCTCCCGATGGTTCCCGATCCGGGAGCGGGGGATGGCGGTCGGGCTGACCAGCACCAGCCAGTACCTCAGCCTGGCGATGGTGATGATCGTCACCCCCCTGTGGGTGGTGACCAAGAGCTCCGACCCGATGTGGGGGGCGGGCTTCGAGCGGATGATGCGGTTTTGGGGGATCTTCAGTGCCATCCTCGCCTTGGTGCCGGCGTTCTTGATCAGGGAGAACCCACCGACCCCCTCGTCACACTACACCTACCCGGCTCTGAGCTATCGCTCGAGCTTCAAGGCCTTGCAGCTCAGCTCGTCGCTGAGGGGGCTCTTGGTCATCTTCTCCATCTGTTGGGGAGTCTTGATGGTCTTCTTCATCAAGGTCGACCAGATCAGCGCGCTCTTGGGCATCACCGACTCGAATGGGATTTTGGGCATTTCCATGTTCGTCGGGGGCATGGTCGGGGCGACGGTCCTGCCGGCGCTCTCCGACCGCTATCGACGGCGCAAACTCTTCTTCGTCTTCTCTACCGTCTGTTCGATCCCCGGTATCCTCTTGATGGTCTTCTCCGCCCGGATCGGCTCACACCTCTTGAATCCCACGGCCATCGCGATCATCGGCAGCTCGATCGTCGGCCTCTCGCTCTTGGCCGCAATCCCCATCGGCACCCAATATGCCGCTGAGCTCGCCTCAGGGGTGGGAGAGGAGATCATCCAAAGCCTGCTCTTGCTCTCCAGCCAAGCGGCCTGCGCCATCATCCTCGTGGTGAGTCTGGTCACCACCGAGTTCTACGCACCGATGCTCCTCGCCTTCCTCGCTGTGCTCTTGGCCGCCGCGATGGTGGGTTCTGCGTTCCTCAAGGAGAGCCCGATGATCATCACGGAGGATCAGCGCCTCAAAGAGGCGGTCGAGGTGGAGATTGTCCATCTGCAGTAGGGGATGTTAGGCCGAACCCTCTCTCTTCATCCCTTGATTCCACCCATCAAAGGCGTGGATGCGGTCCAGCGGGAGACGGGTGCGCTCGCTGTGCTCACTCTCGCGGTGTGCGTCGCTGAGCCCCTCTTCGCTTCCGGGGTAGCCGAGGACCAGGAGCACCAAGAGGGAATCATCCTCTTCGATCTTCAGCACCGCTTTGGCCTCATCGGCATTGAAGCCGGCGATGGGATGGATGGAGAGCCCTTCGCTGACCGCTTGGATCTGCAGGGCCATCGTGGCCATGCCGACCTCAAAGGGAGCATAGGAGCGCTCCCCCAGCTGCATGCTCCACCTATTGTTGGTGACCACCGCGATGATGGCGGGGGCTCTCTTGGCCCAGTAGTTTCCTCGGGACAAGGTCTCTTTCAAGGCATTGAGGCGCTCACTCTCAGTGACGGTGATAAAGCGCCACGGCTGGTTGTTCATGGCGCTGGGGGCGGTGGTGGCGGCCTCGATGAGGCCGAGCAGGACCTCCGGCTCGATCGGTCGGGTGTCGAGGGCACGATAGGCCCGTCGCTTTTCAATGGCAGGTAACACGGTGTCTTTCTCCTTCACTGCTCCCCAAGATACTCATAAATGCCATCATCGCACACTCATGGGTAGGAGACCCCTGCCAGTTCCTTGGCTTCTTTGCCGGTCATCGAGGAGATGGTAAGCTTCAAGCCGATCGCCTTTGTGCAGGCGCTCACCTTGGCTTGCCGCTCTGCAAGCGGTCGGTCGGCGCTGTACTTGCAGCAGAGCGCATCGAAGGCGGTGATCCACTCCTCGCCCTCGATGCGGGCGATGGTGCCCTCTGCGATGACCGAGACAAAGAGGGAGGTGTAGCGACCGCTGTCGATCTGGTCCTGGTCGATGACGGTAAAGGATGCGCGGTTGTGCAGGGCGATGGCATCGATCTTGCGTCCCACCCCGATCGAGTGGAAGTAGATGGTGCCTGCCCGGAGGACGTAGTTCAGCGGCACCCCGTATGGCAGTCCACTGCTGTCGATCAGGGAGAGGACCCCACTCGTCCCTCTCTCGAGCACTTCGATGCATCGCTCCCGGGAGAGCGCTTGGCGGTATCGTCTCATCACCAACTCAAAAAAAAACGGGGATGACGTGATCGCCCACCCCGTTCGTATCCCCGTTTGATGATTAGTCGAGGGGAGAAAAGTCAGACTGAGGAGCTCCACAGAGAGGGCAAACCCAATCTTCCGGAAGATCTTCAAAGGCTGTTCCTGCTTTGACCCCGTTGTCAGGATCACCTACTGCCGGGTCATAGATGTACCCGCAAAGATTGCATTCGTACTGTTTCATGCGTCTTTCCTCCTAGAAGAGTAATATATAGGCAAAGCCAGTGATGAGCAAGGAAAATCACTCATAAACTTTCAAGATCTTTGTGAGCATCTTGGTAAACCGCCGCTTGAAGCTCTCCGGGGCGAGGATCTCCACCGAGTCGCCGCACTGGATGATTCTCAGGTAGAGCTCGATCGAGTTCTCCACATCCATGTTGCAGATCGTCGATCCATCCTCCCCCTTCTCGAAGACCGGAGGGCCGTGCACGACGGTGCGGAAGGCATTGAGCGCACTGCGCTCCTTCATCTTCAGACTGAGCGGAATCATGTCGATGGAGTCGTAGCGCCCTTGTTCTGCAGGGAATTTGAACGGCTTGAGGTTGTCAGGGATCGTGTAGGTCTCGTTGAGGATCGTGGCGCTGGTGATGGTGGAGATGTCGATGGTCACGATCTCGGTGGTGTGGCGGAGCCGGCCGGTCACGCTGATGGGTTTGCGTCCACCGCTGTCCTCCTCCCGAAAGCCGATGAAGTACGGGGCGAGCTCGGTCTCGATGGGATCGAAGCCCTTCAGGCTCTGCACCACGCGCACGATCCTGCCGCTGACCCAGCTGTCGATGAGGACCTCCAGCACGGCGTTGAACTTCGAGCTCTCCTTCTTCTGCTGCAGCTGCAGGTCGATCTGCTCGGCGAGATTCACGAGGTTCTCGCTGATCTTCGGTGCATAGCTGCGCATGTTCAGCGCGATCTTGCGCAGTCCGCTGGCCAGGTGCGGGTTCTGGAACTCGGCGCTGTCGGCGAGCATCTCGGCGCTGAAGTTGAAGGCGAGGCTCTCGTAGACCGAGAGGGCGATGTTCTCATCCTCCAGTTTGCTGCGGATCTTGATGAGGTTGTTCTCCTCGTAGATGTCGATGTACTCCTTCAGCTGGTCGACATAGCGGCTGATCGTCGAGCGGTGGACGCCGAGGCGCCTGGCGATCTCCGCCCGTCTCAACCCCTCCGGGTGGCTATGCAACAACAACTCCAACTGCGCGACTCGTTCACCTTTCATGTATGCTCCCATTCTGCATCAAACTGCAACAAATACCTCACCAGTATACCATGGCCAGGGCGCTCGGCAAACAGGTTTGTCCAAGAACGCAACAAAACAGATGCTTGTCTGTTGCCGTGCGGAGTGCTAGCATGCAGGAGGAGGCTGCCATGGATGACCGGCTGATGAAGATGGAAGTGAAGATCGCCTACATGGAGGAGACAATCACCACCCTTGATTCGGTGGTGACGGAACAGAACACGGAGATCGCAAATCTGAAAAATCGCCTCTCCCTGATGGAGAAGCGATTTTCCGAGTTGATCGATGACAGCCTTC
>LVBF01000075.1 GCA_001604325.1 Spirochaetales bacterium Spiro_04 | reverse complement strand
CTCCCCATCGAGGCGTGGGATGTGGACAATCCGGTCCTCTATCGACTGAAGAGTGAGCTCATCTGCGCAGGCGAGGTGGTCGATACCGAGTACACCACCTTCGGTTTCCGCACCATCGACTTTGACAGCGACCATGGCTTCTTCCTCAACGGCCGGCCGCTCAAACTCAAGGGGGTCTGCCTGCACCACGACCTCGGCTCCCTCGGCTCAGCGTGTCGAAGCGAAGCGCTTGAACGCCAGCTCCGCCTCATGAAGGAGATGGGGGCCAATGCGATCCGCACCGCCCACAACCCACCCTCGGCGCACCTCTATGCGCTCTGCGATCGCCTCGGCCTCTTGGTGGTCAGCGAGTTCACCGATGTGTGGAACCTCGCGAAGAACCGTTGGGACTACTCGAGCCACTTCGCCGCATGCATGGAGAGTGATGTCGAGAGCTGGATCCGGCGGGGGCGCAACCACCCCTCTCTCATCATGTGGTCCATCGGCAACGAGATCGCCGACACCCACCTCGATCCCCCCGCCGCCACAGAGACCATCGCACGCTTCCTCTCCCTCATCGCGCGCTACGATCCCCATCACAGGGCGCCGCCCACCCTCTGCTCGAACTATCTGAATTGGGAGAACACCCAACAGTGCGTCAAGCCCATCGCGCTGGTCGGCTACAACTACGGCGCCTCCCTCTATGCAGAGCACCACCGCCGCTACCCCGACTGGGTCATCTATGGTTCGGAGACCTGCGCCACCGTCCAGAGCCGGGGCATCTACCACTTCCCCTTCTCGCTGCCGACCCTCAGCGACGATGACAAGCAATGTTCAGCCCTCGGCAACGGCATCACCAGTTGGGGGACTGCCAGCATCGAGGAGTGCCTGAGGGTGGAGGAGGAAACTCCGTACAGCCTCGGTCAGTTCATCTGGGCGGGCATCGACTACCTGGGCGAGCCGACTCCCTACCACACCAAGGGCTCCTACCTCGGCCACGCAGACACGGCCCTCTTTCCCAAGGACTCCTACCACCTCTTTCGAGCCGCGTGGAGAAGCGAGCCGGTGTTGCACCTCTTCCCCTCCTGGGACTTCAACGACGGTGAGGTCGTTGATGTGCGCGTCTACTCCAACGCCCACAGCGTCGAGCTCTTCGTCAACGGGGAGGGACAGGGACGGGTCACCCTCGGCCTCTCCTATTCGGCCACGTGGTCGATACCCTACCGAAGAGGGACGATCGAAGCGCGCTCGTACGACCGCGCCAACGCCCAGATCGCCTCGGTGCAGCGCACCTCTTTTGGCGAGGCCACCGGGCTTGCCATCAACGAGGAGCGCATCGGAAACCTCCTCTTCGCCACCATCACGGCGGTGGATGAACAGGCGCAAGCGGTGGAGAATGCCCGCTGTCGGGTCAATGTCACCGCCCGTAATGGACGCCTCCTCTCCCTCGACAACGGCGATGCCACCGATCTCGAGTCGTACCACAATCCAAGCCGTCGCCTCTTCTCCGGCATGCTCCTGGCCATCGCCGAAGGAGCCGGGGTGAGCATCGAGGCGAGAATCGATGAGGACGACATCCCCGTCCGGGCCATCCGCCTCACCCGCGATGGGTGGACGGTACGGGCCACCATACTGCCGCACGAGGCGAGTGACCGAACCCTCCACTGGCGCCTGACCGACCGGATGGGGGTGGACAGCCCCCTCGCCGACCTCATCATCAGCGAGGACGGCGAATCTGCCACCGTATCGCCGAGAGGCGACGGGATCATCGTCGTGCGCTGCGCGACCCAAAATGGACGGGAGCACATCGACTTCTATTCACGCCTTGAGATCCCCATTGAAGGGTATGGCACCCCATTTCGGGACCCCTACTCCTTCGTCCCCGGCGCGTGGTATGACCGCAGCGTACAAACGTTGAGTGAAGGCAACGAGCGGGGGGTCGCCACACGGCGTGACGGGGAGAGCGTCGTGCGCTTCAATGACCTGGATTTCGGCGCTTGGGGCTCGGATACGTTGACCATCCACCTCTTTCCCCTCACACCCGATCCGTTCGACTTTGACATCAAGGCGGGTGATGCGCTGCTACTGCGGGCCCGCTGGCAGAAGGGCACGATCTGGAACACCTATCAAGAGGCGCACTATACCCTGCCCCGTCGCCTTCGATCGGTAGAGAGCCTCACCTTCGTCTTCGATCGCAAGGTCCACCTCAAGGGCTTCCAATTCCAGCGCCAAACAAAGGCGTATGCCCGCATCCCCCTCGCCGCGTGCGACTCCATCATCGCGGACGACTACCGAAAAGAGGGCTCCGAGATCCACCAGATCACCAACAACGCCGCCATCCGCTTTGACGAGATGGACTGTACGGATGGCGTCTCGGCATTGAGCCTCCGGTACCGCAGTGCGGCATCGGGGACGCTGCTGCAGCTCCACTTCATCACGACTGACACGCGCCACTCGTGCGACATCACTCTGGAGGCGGCACCGCAGTGGCGTGAGGAGCAGTACGCTTTGACCACCGCAATAGCGGGACCGTGTTCGCTCCTGCTACAATTTCTGCCCACAGCGGCCATCGACCTGGCATGGATCCAGTGCATGCCCAGAGGAGGGACGATCGATGCAAGCGATCATGAGAAGTGATGACCATCACCGTGAGAAGCACCAACGGATTTTGGAGATGATCAAGAGAGACACGATCAGGACCGTCTTCTTCGGCGACTCCCTGATGAGGCGCTGGGAGGAGCATCCGCTGCTCTGGCAGCGCTTCTTTTCCCGCTTCGAGCCGGCCAACTTCGGCGTCGGCGCCGACCGCCTGGAACATATGAAATGGCGCCTGCTCAACGGCGAGCTGGAGGGCGTCGAAGCGGAGACGGTACTCTTTTTGGGGGGGACGAACAACCTCGTCGATCAAGATCCGGCCACCATCGCCGCAGGCATCAAGGAGTTGGTCTCGATCATCAAAGAGAAGCTCCCCTCCGCCCGCATCATCCTCTTGGGCCTCTTTCCCCGCAGCCCTGACGCCTCGCTGAGATCGTTCTCCCACCAGGTCCGTGCGGTCAACGAGGAGCTCTCCGCCTGGGCAGAGGAGCACTCCATCATCTTCGCCGACCTTTCAGCGTTGCTCTCCCCCGATGGGGAGCGCCTCGACGGTGAGCTCAGTGATGATGGTCTCCACCTCAACGGCCGTGGCTATGAACGCATCGGCCCTACGCTGGTCCGCCTCATCGAGGGATGAAGATGCTCGGCGGTGGGCCGAGCAGACTTTCGCGCACCCCGCCAAGATCGACGATGATCCGGCTCACCAAAAGCGCCGCCCCCGTACTCCACAACGTCAGACGGTGGGCTCCGCCCGTGATCTCCATCTCAACGGAGGCGGTCCGTGCGTTGGCGATGACCCCCGCTCTCCAGAATTCATCATCAAGCTCGACCTGGTAGTCGGCCTCGACCAACGTGACGGTATGCATCGGCCCATCATCGAGGCTCAGGAGGACAGAAACCTCTTTCCCCAGCACATTCAAGGCGGGGCTTGCCACCACCGTCACCCGAGCCCTCCCTGTATGGAGGAACCAGCAATCATAGACGAGGCGGGCATCCTTGGCGCCGGCACGTACCGCCCCAAAGGGGCCGGAGAGCGGCAGACGTTGCCAGCGTTTCCCCTCATCTCCATACGAACCTTGGAAGTCGATGGCGTTGATGACCAGCGTCCGATCGGCTTCGATGAAGCCGGAGAGCTCCCCGTCATCGAATCGCAGCGCCTCGATGGCGATCGTCACCTCCTTGTACCGCTGGTCACTGGCCACCCGAAGTGATGAGAAAGACCTCCCCATGGGGGCGCGCTTCCAATCGATCTTGACCGTCACCTCATCCGCGAGGCCCAACCGCCCCTCAACCGGTCCGTCGAGGAGAACCCACGGATCGGCGACGGTGATGCGGTAGGGGAATGCTTTGCTGCTCCGGTTGAAGACTTCGATTCTCTGCCGCTGGTCAGTGATGGAGTCGAACGGCGGCAGAGCACAGCCATCAAGCGATGGCCAATGCCCCTCCGACCCCTCGACGGCGACGCCGAGGCGATGATGATCTGCATCGGGGACGGTGCAGGTGTAGAGGTGTTCAAGCGTATTGGCGGGCGGGTCGTTCCAATCGATGTACCCGAGGACCGGCTGATCGGCAAAACCACGCCACATCCCGCCGGCGCACTCACTCTGATAGCGCTCTATTTCGGCCTTGAAGGCCGAGAAGTGCGCCGCTACCAACAACGCCTGTTCGTTGGCGGCAAACCGCCCTTGGCGGGCCCAGAGATGGTTGCGCCCCACCGCCAGATAGAGCGAGGCGAGGAGATGCGAAGCGCGGGCGGGAAAGAGGACCAGGTGGTCAAAGGCATCGGTGAGCGCGGGGGGAATCGAAGCGGAGAGCTGCTCGGCTTCGCTTCGCACCTGCTGCCAAGAGGCGACGAAAACCTCCGCTTCCCGGTAGTTGACCATCGAATACGCGAGTGGATAGAGGAGCTCGGGCTTGCGTCGACTGTTCAGCTCAACGATCCGCTCGACCAGATCCGAGACCTTGGCTCCCAGAGGGGAGGCAAAAATGGCGGTGCACCACGCGACGGACCAAGCCTTCAGTTCGTCGCCTTCGAAGGCCTCCCTTTGCCATGCGAGGTCGAGGAAGAAGGAGATGGGGTACTCCTGCCCCTTGAAGTGGCCGACGTTGACCACCCAGAGGCGGTCGGCCCCATAGGTGAGGGCCAGGCTCATCTGATCCCAGATCTTGGCGATCTGGGTGGTGTTGATCCACTGGTAGTTGCGCGGATCGCCGTGGTAGTCGAAGTGGTAGTAGATTCCGGCCCCACCGCTGCGTTTGCGCTCTTGCTCGGTGGGCAGGCGCCTCAGGTTTCCCCAGTTGTCATCAGACCAGAGCAGGATCACATCGTCGGGGACACGCATCCCCTCCTCGTAGTATTGCTGCACCTCTTTGTAGAGGCACCAGAGCTGGGGGATCTCCTCTGCCGGACGACCCATCTCCTCAGAGAGGATGGTACGCTGCTCTGCCACGATCTCCTCGAGGATCTTCCAGCTCTCCTCCCCCATCGCCGTGTCGTCGGCCCCCCTGAGGCCGATGGTGACCACCGTCTCATGATCCTTGTTGCGCACGATGCCCTCTCTCCAAAACTGCAGGAGTTCATCTTTGTGGCGCGAGTAGCTCCAGTGGCCCAAGGTAGAGCGGTAGCGACGGTCCCACTCCTGTTGGGCGCGCGTCATCGGCTCCTGATGACTGGTCCCCATGATGATGCCCCACTCATCGGCCATGGCCGCATTGAGCGCATCATCCTCACCAAAGGCGTTGTTCCACATCGCCGGCCAGAGGTAGTTGGCCTTCAGGCGCAGAAGGAGGTCGAAGAGCTTGGCGTAGAAGGCGGATCCATAGCAGGCGATGCCCTCTGGAATCGGGGGGTCTTGTGACGGTTTCACCGTCCCATAGGTATTGAGAATCCAGTTTGTCAGCGCCGGCGCCTCATCGTTGAGGAAGATGCCGCGCCACCGCACCGCAGGGTGCTCTTTGATGACGACCCCCTTCTTGGCATACAAGTGCTCGGTCTCTTTCGGCGGCACGTTGAGCCAGAAGTGCCACGGGTTGACGCCACTCTGGCGCGAAATCTCATAGATGCCGTAGATGGTCCCCCGGCGATCGCTGCCGCAGATCACCAGAGAGGCGGGCTCGTCGACCACCGCGATGGTGAACGCCTCATCATGCCCCCTCAGGTACTCAACGTCGATGAGGAGGCGAGCGGCCAGCTCATCGACCGCTGAACTCGAACCAAGGGTCCCGACGATGATGCAGCTGCCAGCCCCTCTCCTCTCCTGCACCTCGGGGCGAACACCGAGCACCGATGAGAGGTCATCGGCCAAGGCCCCGGCGGCCCGGGAGACACCGTTGCGGTCAGCGGAGTCGACGATGATCGGCAGTACGGTGCCGTCACAGATGAGATCGAGGGCATCCAGGCCCGCCGTTGTGGTCATGATGGTCTGCATACCCCCATCATACCGTGCCGTGCCGCTTTTGCAAGGGACCGAGCCCTGCCTGCTTTCTCAGCGGGAGTTCAGGACACTCATACTGACCGAGAAACTCTGCCGGTGAACTAGCACATCTCTCAATCCAGCACCCACACGGTATCACCGAAAGGGTGATACCAGCAGTTCCCGCAAGAGTTCCTCCACCGTCACACCCCGCTCTGTGGCCTCATCCTGGGCAGCTCGGTGGTAGTCATACGGAAGCGTCACTGAATAGAGGGCCAGGGGAGTCACCAAGAGTCTCCCTTCAACGGCAGATGCAATGCGCTGTAAAAGATCATAGGTGGGCTTCCCCTCTCCACCCATACACGGGGAAGGGATGGCGGTTTGCTTCAGCGGTCTGCCCTCGATTGCACTCTTGGACCAATCGTACTACACTCAGTGATGAAATCCCCGCATAGAGGTATAGCCATGAAGAGATTGGATGCGTTGAGACAAGAAGTACTGGAAGCAAACCTTGCCCTGAAGGAGAAGAATTTGATCATCTCCACCTGGGGCAATGTCTCGGTCTATGACGCGGAAAGCGGCGTGATGATCATCAAGGCGAGCGGCGTCCCCTATGATTCGATGGGCCTTGACGACATGGTCGCAGTCGACCGGGACGGACAGGTCATCGACTCTGCCAAGCGGCCCTCCTCGGACACGCCGACCCACCTCTATCTCTACCGGCACTTCGCCGGAGAGGGGGTGCGCTCCATCGTGCACACCCACTCGCAGTACGCGACCATCTGGGCGCAGTCCTGCCTCCCCCTTCCCTGCTACGGGACGACCCATGCCGACTACTTCCACGGCCCGGTGCCGTGCACCCGGCAGATGAGCGATGAGGAGATCCGTGAGCGGTATGAGGAGAACACCGGCAAGGTCATCGTCGAAGCGCTTGCGCACACGAACCCGATCCACACCTCGGCCGTCCTGGTCGCCTCCCATGGCCCGTTCACCTGGGGCAAGAACCCCGCAGACGCGGTCTTCCACGCCGAGGTGTTGGAGTATGTGGCCAAGATGGGATTGTACAACCGGTTGTTGACCCCCGGCATTGAGAGCGCGAAAGAGAGCCTCTCGGACAAGCACTACTTCAGAAAATTCGGTCCGGGCGCCTATTACGGGCAGCCCTGACCACACATCACTTCACTCTTTGGCTTCGCTCTTGCCGTTCCACTGGAGGCTATAGGAGTTGTCGTCCATGATGTTCTCGGGGAGGATGATGTCGATGGGGATGAGGATGTCCTCGTCCGGCTTCTGGCTGAGAATCCCCTTGCGGTAGAGCTGGTAGAGCGCCGTGTAGCCTTGGTACTCCGGCCTTTGGGAGATGAGGCAGTCGACCTTCCCCTCCAACATCGCATTCCGGTTCTGTTCCACCAGGTCGTAGCCGATGATCACGGTGTGGTTCCGCCTCCCCAACAGAACGATATGGTTGGCAAAGCGGGCCACCGCATTGTTCACCACGAAGACTCCCCGGACATCCGGGTACTCCACGTAGATCCGTTCAAGCGCCTCTTCAGCTGACCCTGATGCGGAGGAGGTGATCTCCAAGACCGTGAATTCCGGCTTGTCGGCGTAGTAGTCCATGAATCCCCTGGCACGCTCGGAGGCGTTGAACGCCGCCTTGTGGGTGTTGATGACCACCAGGGTCCCCGCCCGGTCGCCGAGCTGGAGGCTCATGAGCCGACCGGCCAAAAATCCTCCACGGAAGGGGTTCTGGGCCACCGTGATGACCCGGTTGCGGCACGGAAGGGGGGAGTCGATGAAGGCGTAGCTGATCTCAGGATGGCGTTCCATCATGAGACGAGTCTCATCGGGGAGCAACGGGGCGAGCAGGATGGCATCGACCTTTCTCTCCACCACCGTGTCCACGGCGGCGAGAAAGGTCTGGGGGTTGAGCCGGTCGTACTCAACGAGCTCGATGGAAACAGCGAGCTGGGCGAGCTCCTTGGTGGCCTTGAGGATCCCATTGTAGATGAGGCGCCAGTACCCGTACTCGGAGTGCAGCTGGGGGAGGAGGACACCGACGGTATAGGTCTTGCTCAGCTTCAGGTTCCGGGCAAATGCATTGGGTTGGTATCCATACTCGTCGATGATCGCCATGATGGTCTCCACCGTCTTCGGGGCGACGCGTCCACGGTTATGCAATACCCGGTCCACCGTCCCGATCGACACCCCTGCCAACTTGGCTATCTCTGCTATCGTCATTGACCAACCCCCCGCACCACTCATCAATTGCGCTAAACTGTATCGTTTGGATACGCTACAAGTCAAGCAAAGTCACGCTGACAAGCGGGTCTTCAAACTCCCCCATCACAAATAATTCGGTTCAATATAATCGGTTGTCATCACGACAAACCCGATAATCACCCAAGAGTCAATCTTCATTCCCCTACCATCCTGTTTGCGATATGGGAAACACGACGTATGTCCTCAGGCAACCTTCGATGACCTGGACTTCGAATAGAGGTCGAAGGCGACCGCCGCGAGCAACACGAAGCCCTTGATAGCCTGCTGCCAGTCCGTGCTGATGCCGATGATCGACATGCCGTTGTTCAACACACCGATGAAGAGGCCGCCGACGACCGCGCCGATCACGGTCCCCACGCCGCCGGAGACGGCCGACCCACCGACGTAACAGGCGGCGATGGCATCCATCTCGAAGCCTTGCCCCGCCTTCGGGGTGGCGGAGTTGAGCCGAGCGGTGAACACCATCGCGGCCACCGCGGCAAGGACCGCCATGTTGGTGTAGATCCAGAACATCACCCACTTGACCTTGACACCGGAGAGTTCGGCGGCCTTTCGGTTTCCACCGAGGGCGTAGATGTGGCGCCCCTGGATCGTCTTGGAGGCCACGAACTGGTAGCCCACCACGAAGATGCCCATCAGGACCAGGATGTTCGGAAAGCCCCGGTATACGGAGAAGACCACGGTGAAGGCCACCAGTGCGGCAGCGATGAAGATCACCTTGGCAAGCCACACGCCGGTCGGCAAGACATCAAAGCCGTAGTGCTTCTGCTTATTCCGCTTCTTTATCTCGCCGAAGATGATCAAGAGGACGATCAAAAAGCCGATCAAGAGGGTGAAGAGGTGAACCTTCGTCGCCCCGATCACCGCACCGCCCAAGGGGTCGGGGATATAGCCGGAGGCGATCACCTGGAACTCCCTGGGGAACGGGGCCTTCGTCTGCCCCTTCATGATGACCTGCCCCAGGCCACGGAACACCAGCATGCCGGCAAGGGTGGCGATGAAGGGTGGAACGTTGACGAACGCGATCCAGAATCCTTGCCACATCCCGATCAGAGCACCGACTGCGAGGGCCACCAGCATCGCCACATACGGATTCCACTGCAGGTCCACCATCATGACGCCACAGAGTGCGCCGATGAAGCAGACAACCGACCCGACGGAGAGATCGACGTTTCCGGTGAGCGTGCAGAGCAGCATGCCGACGGCGAGGATCAGGACGTAGCTGTTCTGGAGCACCAGGTTCGTCAGATTCACCGGCCTGAAGAAGATGCCGTCAGTCAAGAACCCAAATGCGATCATCGCCACCGCCAGGGCGATGACCATCATGTACTGCCTCACGTTCTTTTTCAAAATGGCGATCAAATTATTCATCCTACTCTCCTACCAGTACTCATATCGGTCTCAGTTGTTCAGGATATTGCGCATGATCTCCTCCTGGGTCGCCGTCTCTCCCGGCAACTCGGCGGTGATCTTCCCTTCGCTCATCACATAGATCCTATCGCTCATGCCGATGATCTCCGGCATCTCGCTGGAGATCAGGATGCACGCCATCCCCTGAGCGGCAAGGGAGTTTATGATCAAGTATATCTCATGCTTGGCGCCGACATCGATGCCGCGCGTCGGCTCATCGAGAATCAGGACGCGTGGGTCGCTGAACAACCACTTCGAGAGCACCACCTTCTGCTGGTTGCCCCCCGAAAGGTGGCCCGTGGTCTGGAGGATCGTCGGCGTCTTCGTGTTGAGCCGCTTGCAGAAATCCTCGGCGACGATGTTCTCCTCATGCTCGTTGATCACCGCCATGCGGGCGAGCTTCTGAAGCTTGGCGACCGTGATGTTCTCCTTGACGCTCTGGATCAGCACCAGGCCATGCTCCTTGCGGTCCTCGGGTACGTAGGCGACTCCGCGGGCGATGGCCTTCGGGATCGTGGAGATGTCGACCTCCTCTCCCGCGATCCAAGTCTCGCCTTGGATGCCCTCTCCGTATGCGCTGCCGAATACGCTCATCGCCAGTTCGGTCCGTCCCGCCCCGACCAGGCCGGCAAGGCCGACGACCTCGCCGGCGCGCACGTTGATGCTCACCTCGTCGAGCTTCTTGCGCTCGGGGTTGTCGGGGTTGTACACCGTCCAATCCTTGATCTCAAAGAGGACGTCGCCGATGGGATTGTCGCGCTTGGGGTACATCTCGGTGATTTCTCGTCCCACCATCCCCTTGATGATCCGCTCCTCGCTGATGGACGCCTTCCCCCCCGCGTCCCGCTCGACCTTCAGCGTCTCGATGGTCTTGCCGTCGCGCAAAATCGTGATGGAGTCGGCCACGGCGGCCACTTCATTGAGTTTATGGGAGATCAGGATCGAGGAGATGTTGCTCTTGTCCCGCAGCTCCCTCAGGATCTCCAGAAGATGCTCACTGTCCTTTTCATTGAGCGCGGAGGTGGGTTCGTCGAGGATCAGGAGCTTGGCATGCTTGGCCAGCGCCTTGGCGATCTCCACCATCTGCTGCTTTCCCACCCCCAGCCTGTTGACCGGAAGGTTGGGGTTCTCATTCAGTCCGACGCGATGCATGTACTTCATCGCGTCCTCGCGGGTTCTGTCCCAGTTGATGATGTTGAACTTGGCGCGCTCATCCCCGATGAACATATTCTCCGCGATGGAGAGGTAGGGACTCAGCGCAAGCTCCTGGTGGATGATGACGATTCCCGCCCGTTCACTCTGGTTGATGTTGGCGAAGGTGCAGTTCTTTCCTTCAAAGAGGATGTCGCCTTCGTAGGTACCGTGTGGGTATACTCCCGAGAGGACCTTCACCAGCGTCGATTTGCCAGCGCCATTCTCCCCCACCAGGGCATGGATTTCCGCTGGTTTGACGTCGAAATTGACGTCATCGAGGGCCTTCACCCCGGGAAAGCTCTTGGTGATGTGCTTCATTGACAGGAGGATGGATTCGTCTGGCATGGATGCCCCCAGCGGTATGCGACGGGAAGCTGGCCCACCCAAAGCGGGTCGCGTTCCCGATCGTTCGATGCAAGCCCGGCCCCCGAAGGAGCCGGGTACGATGGATTACAGTCCGAGCTCGGCAGCGGTGTGGTAGCCGGTATCGACCACCTCGGCCTTGAGGTTGTCCTTGGTGACGATCACGGACTCGAGCAACACCGACGGAACGATGTACGGCTTGCCGTCCTTGATAGAGTCGTTTGCATAACTGGTCGTGTCAAGACCTGCGGGGACCTCTCCGCGGAGGATCGTATCCACCAGCTCGACGGTCGCCTGACCGAGCACACGGGTATCCTTCAGGACGGTCGCATACTGCTCACCGGCAAGAATCGACTTGCAGGAAGCGACGATGCAGTCCTGTCCCCCGACGACCGGCAGCGGCTTGTCCGCACTTCCATACCCGACGGCCTTGCACGCCTCAAGCGTGGAGAGGCTGATCGGGTCGTACGGCGAGAGGATCCCGTCGAGCGTCTGGTTGGTGTAGTACGCCGAGAGCAGGTTCTCCATCCGGCTCATCGCAAGCTCGTTGCTCCAGCGCAGCGTGCCGACCGTGTCCATCCCCTTCTGCCCCGACCCAATCTTCAGCGTGCCGTTGTCGAAGTACGGCTGCAGGCGATCGATCGCGCCGTCGTAGAACTTATAGGCGTTGTTGTCGTCGGGCGATCCACCGAAGAGCTCGATCATGAGCGGCTTCTTGGCAGGATTGTCCAGGTTCATCCCCTTGATGAGGATATCACCCATCTGCTGGCCGACCGCATAGTTGTCGAACGACAGATAGTAGTCCACATGCGGCGATTTCATGATCAGACGGTCGTAGGCGATGACCGGAATCTTCTGTTCAGCCGCCTTTGCAAGCACATCGCTGAGCGCCACTCCATCGATCGACGCGATGACGAGTACCTGGGCCCGCTTGGTGATCAGATCCTCGATCTGACGCACCTGCGTAGGAATGTCGTCGTCGGAGAACTGCAGGTCGACCTTGTACCCAAGAGCCTCCAGGCCGGACTTGACGGCCGCCCCGTCCTTGTTCCAGCGTTCCTCGCTTCGAGTCGGCATGACAACACCGACCATTCCCTTTCCGGGTGCACTCTCAGCCTTCCCCCCAGCAAACATCATGCTCGTTGCGAGAAGGAGAAGCATCCCTGCCAGTAGCATTCGTTTCATATGTAGCCTCCTTAAAGTTTTCGAGTGTTAACGTTCACGCATTGCGACAAACGCAAACCCTTACGAACCCGTAGTAATCCTAGCATCGGTATTTCACCCCTGTCAAGTTTTTTTATTTCTGATTTTCCATCTCCAGTTATTTATTTATAATATAAGTAAATACAATTTCATTGCCCATCTCAGAGCTTTTCACTCGCCGACGCATGTGACCCATGATACCAATATCATGCCTTATAGCTTTGTATGGCTTATTATGGGAATTTACGGCCATTATTCAACGTACACGCTTCATCTTTGATTTGCCATAATTGCACCTAGTAGCTATACAATTGGTTTCCATATAGCTAGTTACCTACTAAGTGCGGCAAAATTAATTATCTTGACAACCGATAATAATCGTGTGAACATTACTCATGTTTACGTACACATGATTTTTGGTTCTTTTCAAGGATCAGATACCAAAGGATGATGTGAGCAGCGGTAGCTGCTCGCTCCCTTCAGCGACTTGGATATATACGATACGATGCAAAGCAAAGGAGAATTAGGCAATGAATACACTGAACATTTGGTTCCTTACCGGTAGTCAGGATCTTTATGGGGATGATGCACTGCATCAGGTGGCACAGCATATTCAAAAGATGGTCGGCACGTTGAATGAGAGCGGGAGCCTTCCCCTTCCCCTGGTGGGGAAACCGGTGCAGAAGTCGGCCGGCCAGATTCTCCAAACCATCCAGCACGCGGAAGCCGACCCCTCCTGCGCCGGCATCGTCTGCTGGATGCATACCTTCAGCCCCGCCAAGATGTGGATCGCGGGGCTCTCGGCCCTCACCAAGCCGTTCTTGCAGCTGCATACCCAGTTCAACGAACAGATCCCCTTCGATACGATGGACATGGACTTCATGAACCTCAACCAGAGCGCCCACGGGGACCGTGAGTTCGGCTTCATCACCGCCCGCATGGGGTTGCGGCGCACCGTCATCGCCGGCCACTGGTCCCACACCGAGACGCAGCAGCGCATCGGACGCTGGATGCGCAGTGCCATCGCGGTCGCGGAGAGCCGCACCCTCGTCGTGGCGCGCTTCGGCGACAACATGCGCGATGTGGCGGTCACCGACGGCGACAAGGTCGAGGCGATGATCAAGTTCGGGTGGTCGGTCCCCTATTTCGGCATCGGGGATCTGGTCGATGTGATGGCTTCCATCCCAGAGGGGGATGTCAATGCCCTCATCGATGAATACCGCTCCTCCTACACCCTCAAGAAGGGGATGGACGAGGCCTTCTTCCTCGAGCAGGTCACCGAACAGGCGAGGATCGAGCTGGCGCTGGAAAAATTCCTCCGTCAACAGAACGCCATGGCGTTCTCCACGAACTTCCAGGACCTGCACGGCATGAAGCAGCTGCCGGGGCTGGCCGTCCAGCGCCTGATGGGCAAAGGGTACGGCTTCGCCGGGGAGGGGGATTGGAAGATCGCAGCCCTCGTCAGGATTCTGAAGCGGATGGGCGAAGGCCTTGAAGGCGGCACTTCCTTCATGGAGGACTACACCTACCACCTGGAGCGGGGCAACATGCTCGACCTCGGCGCCCATATGCTGGAGGTCTGCCCCTCCATCGCCGCCGAGCGACCGTCGCTCGAAGTGCACCCGCTGGGCATCGGGGACCGGGAAGACCCTGCGCGCCTGGTGTTCGACGGGGCGACGGGAGCAGCGCTCTGCGCCTCCATCATCGACCTGGGGCACCGTTTCCGGATGGTCATCTCGGAGGTGGAGACCGTCGCCTCCCCCCACACCTTCACGCAACTGCCGGTCGCCCGGGTGTTGTGGAAGCCGCTTCCCGACCTCATCACGGCCAGCGAGGCCTGGATTTTGGCAGGCGGAGGGCACCACACCGCCTACTCAAGCGCGCTGGACAGCGACTACCTCCTCACCTTCGCCGAGATGATGGGCATCGAGGCCATCCGAATCGGGCAAGGCAGCTCGGTCCACCAATTCCGCAACGAGCTACGGTGGAACGAGGCGTACTGGGGCCGCCCTGCCCTGATCTGATGCACCGATGGACCAGGCTCGAGAGAGCCTGGTCCTCTTTTTCACGGCCGCTGATGCTTCTTTCAGGCTTCACCCGATCGTTTCGTTCTGGTCGTTGTGGCCTTCCTGTTCCCACCCTACCCGAAACAAATCGCAGCGCAGTCCATTCCATCACCTCACCAGAGGGTAAAGCCGTTGCCCTCCCTCGCCCAGGGGACCTCAATCGTCTGCACCGCATGGTCCGGGCAAGTGATCTGCACCAACGGTGCGTGGATGTAACAGCGGTGCTGGAAGAAATTCAGGTGCCGCCACGTGCGTTGGCTCGCATCATGGGCTGTACACTCCCGGGCGCAGAGCGGGCAGGGGAGCGTACTGCCCTCCCTCCGCTCCACACTGATGTGCAACTCGCTCCTCATCGCTTCCGCTTGGGAGGGGATCATCTCCACCCGGCTCACGGACCAGGGATCTTTGAGGCCAAGGGCAACGGCGAAGATGTCTCCCGCGCTGTTGGGTCATATCCCATCCCTCCTCTTCAACTGTGAAAAACAGAGGACCGGGTCAAGCCCGGTCCTTCCTGTGTGTACTGATGCCGCACGGTCTATCAACCGAGGCCCGACTTCCTTCTGCTCCAGATGTCGTAGAAGACGGCGAGGAGGAGGATCGAGGCTTTGACGACGTACTGCCAGTCCGCCCCGATGTTCATCAGCGACATCCCGTTGTTGATGACCCCCATCACCAGACCTCCGGTGATGGCCCCGATGATGGTGCCGATGCCTCCTGAGGCGGCCGCACCTCCGATGTAGCAGGAGGCGATGGCATCGAGCTCGAACTGGTTGCCCGCCTGCGGCAGGGCCGAGTTCATATAGGCGGTGAAGACCACTCCCGAGAGGCCGCAGAGCACGCCCATGATGATGTGGGTGATGAAGACGACCTGCTCACTGTTGATACCCGACAGCTTGGCCGACTTGGCGTTTCCACCGACTGCGTAGATGTAGCGCCCGATGACGGTATTGTTCGTCAGAAAGACGAAGATGGCGGTGACGATGAAGAGCACCAGGCCGACGGTCGGGATGCCCCGGTACGCCGCGAAGCGGAGGAAGACGAAGATGATCAAGGCTGAGAGGGAGGCGACCTTCAAGATCGTGTAGCGCAGCGGCAGGACGGAGAAGCCGTTGCTGATCTGCTTGCGACGCTGGCGGAGGGTGAAGAAGACCAAAAGCACAACAGCGATCACCATCACGACGATTGAGAGGCCGTCCATCGATCCAATCGTGAAGCCGGGGATGTTCAGCGAGCCCGAGGCGATCTTCTTGAAGCCGTCATCCCGCAACGAGATCGGGCTGACGTTGGTGATGATGTAGGTCAACCCACGGAAGAACAACATGCCGGCCAAGGTCGTGATGAAGGCGGGGATCCCCACGAAGGCGATCCAGAAGCCTTGGAACACTCCGATGGCGGCCCCGATGAGCAGTGAGAGCAGGAGCGTCGGGATGAGGCCGATGCCGGTGTTGTACAGCATCGCGCTGAGGGCCCCCGAGAACGCCACCACCGAGCCGACCGAGAGGTCGATGTTGCCGATGATGATGACCAGCACCATGCCCACGGCGAGGATCAGGATGTAGCTGTTCTGGATGAAGATGTTCGTGATGTTGCGCGGGGTAAGGTTGACCCCGTTGGTAAGGACGGCGAAGACGAGCAAAATGAGCCCCAACATGATGAACATGGAGAGCTTGCGTAAGTTCTGCTTGGCCAATCCTAAGAAAGAAATCTGTTCAATGTTCGCGTTCTCCGGCATGGTTCCCTCCTTAATCAACCAAGGCCATGTGCATGATCCGCTCCTGGGTTGCCTCACTGCGATCCAGCACACCCTTGATCTTGCCCTCGTTCATGACATAGATGCGGTCAGACATGCTGATCGCCTCGGCCAGCTCGCTCGAGACGACGATGACGCTCTTGCCTTGCTTGACCATATCGTTGAGGATACTGTAAATCTCGTATTTGGCCCCGACGTCGATGCCCCGTGTGGGTTCGTCGACGATGAAGATGTCGGGGTCAGCGAGCAGGCTGCGGCTGAGCACCACCTTCTGCTGGTTCCCACCCGACAGGTTCCTGACCAACTGTTCGAGCGACGGGGTCTTGATCTGCAGCGACTCCTTGTACTCCTCTGCCTTGTTGCGCATGAGGTTCTTGTTCAAGATCCCCCGCTTCGAGAGCTTGGGGAGACTGGAGTTGGTGATGTTGGTCTTCACATCCTGGATGAGGATCAGGCCCAACGACTTGCGGTCCTCCGATACATATCCCACCCCCTGCTCGATGGCGTCCTTGGGGTTCTTGAAGGTGACGCGCTTGTTGTGCAAATGAATCTCCCCGCTCGCGCCATAGCCGTAGGAGTTGCCGAAGATCGACATCATCAGCTCGGTCCGTCCCGCTCCCATCGGCCCGCAAAAGCTGATGATCTCCCCCTTCCTCACGAAGAAGGAGGCGTCGTCCACGATCTTCATGTCGTGGTAGTCAGGATGATGGACCGTCCACCCCTTCACCTCGAAGACGACATCGCCGATGTCGGGTTCCTTCTTGGGAAAGAGGTTCTTCAGCTCCCGCCCCACCATCCCCTTGATGATCTGTTGCTGGCTGACCGGTGCCTTGGTCAGATCGTAGCTTGCCACCGAGAGCCCATCACGCAGAATCGTGATGGAATCGGCCACGGCGAGCACTTCATCCAGCTTATGGCTGATCATGATGCACGTAATGCCTTCTTTCTTGAACTCTCGGATCAGGTTCAGCAGGTTCTCCGACTCCTCATCGTTCAGCGATGAGGTGGGTTCATCGAAGATCAAGAGCTCGGCGTTGCGGGAGATGGCCCGGGCGATCTCCACCAGCTGTTGCTTGCCGACACTCATCTTGCTGACGATGGTCTGGGGTGGCTCTCTCAGTCCCACTCGTTTCAAGAGCGGGTAGGAGTCCTTCAGGCAGGTATCCCAGTCGATGATGCCGAACCGGGTCTTCATATGCCCGAGAAAGATGTTTTCATAGATAGAGAGGTATGGGCTGAGGGTGAGCTCCTGGTGGATGATGGAGAGACCATCCTGTTCACTATCTCGGGTGCTGCGGTAGTTGGTCTCCTTGCCCTTGAAGACGACCACCCCTTCATATTCACTCCTGGGCAGCACGCCGCTGACGACGTTCATCAACGTCGACTTGCCCGCCCCGTTCTCCCCGACCAGACAGTGGATTTCCCCCCGTCTGACCTTGAAATCGACCGAGTCCAAAGCCCTGACCCCGGGAAAATCCTTCGTCAGGTTCTTGACTTCGAGAATGTACTCATCGTTGCTCATCACACCGCCCCCGGTATAAGTCCGGCCGGCAGAGGAATCTGCCGGCGGACACTGTTCGGACACTGACTGTAACGCAATCAGCGAAGCTGATCAGCGGTATAGTAGCCACTGTCGATCATCACCTTCTCGTAGTTATCCTTCGTGACATTGATGGGCTCCAGCAGGTAGGACTTGATGTACTTCTTGCCGGTGTTGTACGTCTCGGTGTCGAGGCGGGCGCCCGGGATGTTGGGGGTCTCACCCTTGAGAATGGCGTCTGCGAGGATGATGGCGGCCTTTGCCAGGTCGCGGGTATCCTTGAAGACCGTCATGGCCTGTTTGCCGTCCCTGATGAACTTGATGGAAGCAAGCTCACCATCCTGACCGGTGACCACTGGAATCTTGTTGATGTACTTGGCATCGGTCAACAAGGCTTCGATGATGGCACGGGCCAAGGTGTCGTTCGGAGCAAGGACTGCATCAAGGACGTAGTTCTTGGCATCTCCGTTGAGCAGGTTCTCCATGCGCTGTTTGGCAAGGTCTGCTCTCCAGTTCTCCGTGGCGATCCTGGTGAAGTTTGCCGTGTCGCTGGATGCCAACGGTGCCGGTCCGACAATCTTCAGCACACCCTTCTCCACGTAGGGGCGAAGCTCACTCATCGCACCATCGAAGAAGTAGAAGGCGTTGTTGTCCGTCGGTGAGCCGGCGAACAGCGTGATGTACTTCACGGAGGTGGTGGTCGCCAAGCCGAGGGCCTCGACGATCGCCCGGCCTTGGAACTGGCCAACCTTGAAGTTATCGAACGTGATGTAGTAGTCGTACTGGTCGGTGTCCATGATCAGGCGGTCGTAGGCAATGACCTCGACGCCATCACGGCGGGCATCTGCGACGGCAGAGACTACACCATTGTTGATCGATCCGATGATCAGCAGGTCTGCACCCTTGGTGATGAAATCGGAAACCTGTGCGTTCTGCTTGGTCTGGTCGGCATCGCCGAAGGCGACCTCTGCATCATAGCCTTTTGCTATGGCATCAGCTTTCAGGGCGGCTCCATCCATCTGCCAGCGCTCGACGTGCGTCTCGGGCATGGCCAGACCGATGAACTGTTTCTTGTCTTCCTTTACTCCGGCGCCAAAGACAAACGACATTGCCAGGAGTAAAACCAGAGAACCCATTGCGAATTTTTTCATTCTATTCTCCTTACAAAAAAAAATTTGCCAATTTCTGATCAAGTATTAAGAACCAACCTCCATAGTCCGTATTGTAAGTCTGATTTGTTCAGAAAGCAACATTAATAAACGTATTCACCGTATCAACACATTCCAACCGGTAATCACGCCAGGAAGAGCTCCTGCATTACGACCCAAAGACCGTTGAGGCCGATGAAGGCGTAGACGAGCCGTTTCAGGGCATTCTGGTTCACCCGTTTGAATGCCCACAGCCCACAGAGCGTCCCGATCAAGACGGCGATCCAGCCGATGAGGATATCCACCGTGTACCCCTCCATCAAGGCGCCTTTTGCGATGCGCAGGCCCAGATTGGTGATGTTGCAGAGGGTGAAGTACGCCTGGATCGTCGCCAGGTATGCCGTCTTCTCCCCGATGGCCGGCAGCAGGTAGAGGGCGGCCGGAGGCCCCCCAATGCCGAAGAGCCCGTTGCTGATTCCCGAGACCACCCCCATGGCCACCCCGTTGGAGAGCGTTGGTTGGATGGAGACGGTTGCGGCGAAGCGGAAAAAATAGAGGGAGAGGAGGGCGAGGACACACCCCAACGCGATGCGGAGCAGCCGGGTATCCATGGAGAAGGAGACGAAGGTGAAGAGCAGTCCGAAGGCCAAGGTGGGGATGAGGAGGGGGAGCATGGTCCTCCATCGGATGGAGCGATGGAACCGCACCGTCAAAAAGAAGGTGTTGGCCAAACCGATGGCCTGCATGAGGGCGATGGCCGTCCCATACGGGTAGAGCAGCGGGAAGATGGCCATCGCGAAGACGGCGAAGCCAAACCCGATGCTGGTCTGCAGGAAGGTCGCCAAGAGGACGGTCAAGCCCAAATACACCAAACGCATGCCTACCCCTGACGGCACATCGCCTGTGCTTTGGCAAAGAAGTCGTCGCTGCCGAAGTTGCCACTCTTGAAGGCGACTTGCAGTATACTGTCCCCAGCCTTCAGCCACGAGACGCCCGGATCGATCTGAGGCCCGATGAGGTAGGCCTCAAGGCCCAGGGTCGTTGCCACCACCCCGCTGGTCTCCCCCCCGGCGCTGATGAAGGTCCTGATGCCTCCCGCATAGAGCGATTTTACTACCTGTGCCACCACCGTCTCGATGGCAGCAGAGACATCAGCGTTCCCATACCGCGTTCGATTCTCTTCAAGTTCCTCGGCACTCCTGGTGGCGGAGAGCAGCGGCGCATAGGGGCCATCATTGTGGGCGAGCACCCAGGAGGCGAGATCCGCGGCATGATCTGCCGGCGATGTGAGCGCCGCCTCCTCCTCGATGCGCCTCGACGGCGCAAGGTTCCTATAGTGCGCGACCTGGATATTGGTCTGCGCAGAGCAGGAGCCGGAGATGATGACGGCAGGGTGGACAAGAGGCGTGAAGGCTGAGCCTTCATCGCGGGAAATACCGTGCGTTCTGTTCAAGACCTCGGTGATGCCGATGGCCAGGCCCGAACCGCCGGTGACCAGCACCATCTCATCTGTCGCCTCGGCGATGACGGCAAGATCCTCGTCATCGAGGGTGTCGAAGACGATATACCTGAAACCGGTCTGCTTGATACGCTCCAGCTGCGCCCTCACCGCACCCACTCCCGCACCCACCGTCTCATGGAAGATGTGGCAGGCGCTCCCCCTGCCCTGCCCCTCCATGAGGCGGGCGAGCTTGGACTCCCGCATCGGTGTGATGGGGTGGTGGCGCATCGGTGAATCGCTGAGCAGATCGGAGCCGACAAAGAGGTAGCCATGGCAGACGGTCCGTCCATTGACCGGCAAGGCGGGGCAGATGATGGTCTGCTCAACGCCGAGGGCATCCATCAGGGCATCGACTACCGGTCCAATGTTCCCTTCAGAGGTCGAGTCAAAGGTTGAGCAATACTTGTAGTAGTACTTGGTGCACCCCCATTGCCGGAGGAAGGCGAGGGAGGCGAGCGCCTCATCCACCGCCCGACCAGGTGCACAGGAGCGGATCTTCAGACTGATGACCACCGCATCGATGTCAACGGGAGGCTCCTGTGTGGGCACCCCGTTGTACATGATGGTCTTCAATCCACCTAAGGCCAAAAAGCCCGCGATATCGCTTGCGCCGGTAAAATCATCGGCGATGATTCCAAGTTTCATCTCTCCCTCTTATCTCTACTCTTGCATCAAAGAGCGCTCCTGTCCACCGCAACCTGTCTTCAGGGCCTAGTCTTTGGAGCGTACGTACTTCTTGTGCTTGCCCCTCCCGATGATGGTGAGCAGCCCCATATCCACCATCTGCCGGGTGATGAGATAGGTGCGGGTCCGCTTCACATTGAGCAGCTCCATCAAGGCATCCTCACCGGCTTCTCTGTGCACAGAGAGATGGTCGAGCACCGTCTGCATCTGCTCGGTCACATATCGAGGCGCCGGTTCTCCTACGTCATCAGCCGTCTCATAGGCATTGTTCATGTTCGGCAAGGTGAGGCGGAAGGTGTTCTCGGTTACGCTGATGCTCACCTGTTGTGGACAATCACGATAGAGAGCAAAGATTCTGCGCAGCCCGGTCCCATACGCTTCACTATGCTTCAGGCGGAAGAACAGCTCGGAAAGCCGAGGGTTTCGAGAGAGGGAGATTCCGTTGAGAATATCCTCTCTGTTCAAAGCGGACACCAATCCCCCGAGCGAGATGAACTCCATCTGCCGAGCATTGATGTTGATGATGATGCTGCCGCTAAAACTATAATCTCGATGCATGAGGGCATTGATCAAAGCTTCCCGCAACGCTTCTTCTGGATAGTCCGACATATCATAACGATCCAAAGCTTGAATGGTCGAGACGGTCCGGTTGTTGAGCATGATGTATTCGAAGGCTTGGCGCAGTTGCGTAAACACCGACCCGGCAAATTCTCGCCGATCAAGAAACACCGCATTTTCCGAGTCACTGAACACCGCGATCTTCACCGTATGGGTGCATTGATCGGAAGCGAGGAGGCCCAGATTGGTGAAGAGTTGTCTCTCAACATCATAGATGCCCAATAGATATGACGATCACGGAGAGGAGCTTCCTCTCCCTCTTCGTTTGATCACCACCACCCACTCCCCTCCGTATCCTTTGTCCTGATGTCATGCACTAAGGAGATGGAGGGTTCCTTCATCAGGGCAAAGGCTGCGAAGCGGGAACGGTGGCACAAGAGAGGATCCTCCTCATGGCAGATGAGGGCGGTGTTGTGCACCTCCACCAAGGCAGCGATGGTTTTGGCATACTCGGCGGTGGTGGGGAGAATCTCCGTTTCATAGTACTCGAGCAGCTCCTCCTTGCTCTTGTGCGCGAGGATCTCCCTTCGCGCCTTGGTGGGGATGCCCACCTCTCCCATGCCGATATAGGCGATGCCACCCAAGGCCAACGCCTCTTCAAGATTGCTTTTGGTGAACTCACTGCGTCGGGAGAAGGCGAACTCGCGCACATCCACAACAGTCTGGATGTTGGCGGCGATGAGGTGGTTGATGAAGGCGTCGATGGAGAGAGCCTCGTAGCCGAGGGTGTAGAGCCCCCGAGGCGCTGAGAGAATCTCCTTCCTGATGGCTTCGACCGCGGCATCGCTCCTCTCACTGCGGATCGCGAAGAACGGCTTTCTCCCGATGATCTCATCCAGCAGGGCCGGCTCGTTCTTTGACCCGTACTGCTTAAGGCGCTCGAGGAGCAGCTCCTGCTCGTCCTGACCAAGGGCAGAGGGGAGCGGATCTGTGGCATCTTCATGCAGCTGTATCGCCTCGCCACCTACGGTGACCTTTCCCGTCTTCTCGAGGGCACGCAGGTCGTGGAGGAGATCGATGGAAACGGGACCGGTGCCGGTCGGGATGAACTGGTAGAGGGGCTTCTCCACATCCAGATTCATGAGGGAGAGGAGAAGATTCGCCCGCGTGAGGGGCAGCGGTCTCTCGCTTTGCGCCAAGAGGGAGAGGAGCACTTTCCGTCGATTGAGCATGGCCGGCCTCCGTACCTCCGTTGTACCGTGCCCAGAGGGAGGGAACAAGAGTACTGGGGCTAAGGAAAGCGAAATAGTAGGATTTTCTCAGCAGGCAGAGAGCAGCATGTCCAACGAATCCAAGAGCGCATCGACTGCCGAGAGCAGCTCGTCCCCCTCTCTGCTGCACACCGCCTCCACCTCCGCCTCGAAGCGAGGGGGCAGATGGGAACACATTTCCTTGGCCCACCGGACCAATCGCTTCTCCCCCGGATGCGTCACCTCATTGAGGGCGAAGAGGACATCAAAATAGCTTGAGAGCAGCGCGCTGGTACGATGCTGCACGCTCACGCTGTCGGCTCGCTCCACCGCCTTTGCTATCTGCTCACGGTAGGAGGCGGTGAGCTTGCTCTGCAGCAGCGGATGGTTCTTTTCGATGATGGCACGCTGCAACTCC